>JAIFMS010000046.1 GCA_020048335.1 Methylococcaceae bacterium
GTGAGCCATAATACCTACATTACGATAATGCTCAATGGGGGTTTCACGAGTCACAACAAATCCCTTCTAAAAACAACACTTCTTCTACCAACGATAATGTGAAAAAGCTTTATTAGCTTCAGCCATTCTATGGGTATCTTCACGTTTTTTAGCAGCAGACCCTCTGCCTTCAAAAGCATCTAATAGCTCTCCAGCCAACTTAGAAGCCATATCTTTTTCATTACGTTTCCGTGCCGAGTCAATCAACCAACGCATAGCCAATGCTAATCTACGAGCAGGTCTAACTTCAACGGGAACCTGATAAGTTGCACCACCCACACGACGAGACTTTACTTCAACTTTAGGCTGCACATTTTCTAATGCCTTAGACAATACACCTAGCGATTGCTCATGCCCCTTGCTTTCAATAGTATCCAACGCGCCATAAACTATTTTTTCAGCAACTGATTTTTTACCATCAACCATAATCATATTCATGAACTTTGTTAGCATTTCACTACCAAACCTCGGATCAGGAATTATGTTTCTTTTTGCAGATACTCTTCTTCTAGACATTTAATTAACTCGCCTTAGCTCTTTGGTCTTTTTGTTCCGTACTTAGAACGACCACATTTTCTATTAGCAACTCCTGAAGTATCTAAGCTACCACGCACAACGTGATATCTTACCCCAGGCAAATCTTTAACACGTCCGCCACGAATTAAAACTACCGAATGCTCCTGAAGATTATGACCTTCCCCGCCAATATAACTACTGACTTCGGCACCGTTAGTCAACCTAACTCTTGCTACTTTACGCAATGCAGAGTTCGGCTTTTTAGGCGTTGTTGTATAAACACGAGTACAAACCCCCCTTCTTTGAGGGCATGCCTCCAACGCGGGAACATTGCTCTTTTCTATTTTCCTAGCACGAGGCTTACGAACCAACTGATTGACCGTGGCCATATCTCTTATTACTCCGATATACAATTTAACTGCCAAATAACCAAAAAACTATTCTCAAATAGTTTTTGTCTTTTCTACCTGACCTGGCACTTAGTTCATGTGAGCCAGTTATACTATACGCTATATTTAACTTGGTCAAGTATTATTTTTCTAGGTGTTAAGAGCTTGCTTCAAAGCTTCCTCTACTTCCACCACATCCACAACAGAAATGGACTCTACTTCCATATCCTTCTCAATAAAACGTCTTTTCTTTCTATCTTCATGATAAGCCAATCCTGTTCCAGCAGGAATTAACCTCCCAACAATTACATTTTCCTTTAATCCTGTCAACTCATCATCAATTCCACGCACAGCTGCATCCGTCAACACGCGAGTAGTTTCTTGAAACGAAGCTGCGGAAATAAACGACTCTGTCGCCAATGATGCCTTTGTAATTCCAAGTAAAACCGAATCATAACTTGCTGGAATTTTCCCTCCTTTCTCCATAGCTTCATTGACAGCATTAATAACACTACGCTCAACTTGCTCACCCTTTACATAGTCAGTTTCACCTGATGCTGTGACTTCTACTTTTCTTAACATTTGTCGAATAATAGCTTCAATATGTTTGTCATTAATCTTAACGCCTTGTAAACGATAAACATCTTGAATTTCTTTAACTAAATAATCTGCCAGCTCTTCGATTCCTCTAAGCCTTAGAATATCATGAGGTGTCAATTCACCTTCAGCAATTGTCTCTCCTTTTTCTACAAACTCACCTTCAAATACCGTGATATGCCGCCATTTAGGCACCAATGTTTCAAATTGCTCACCCGCGGCATCCGTAATGATAATCCGCTGTTTTCCTTTTGTTTCTTTTCCAAAAGAAACCGCACCTGTCGTTTCGGCTAAAATAGCAGGATCTTTAGTTTTTCTTGCTTCAAATAAATCAGCAACTCGTGGTAAACCACCTGTAATATCTCTTGTTTTACTAGACTCCTGTGGTATTCTAGCTAACACGTCCCCAACTCTAACCTCGCCACCATCCCTAATACCAACAATAGCTCCTGCTGGTAAAAAGTATTGGGCTGGAATATCTGTGCCTGGCAAATTAATCGAATCACCTTGTTCGTCAACCAACCTAACCATGGGTCTAAGCTCTTTACCTGCGCTCCCTCTTTGCTTAGGGTCGGTTACAATTCGCGAACTTAATCCTGTCACATCATCGGTATATTCTTGCACAGTGATGTTATCAGCAAAATCTATCAGTTGTACAAAGCCTTTTACTTCGGTAATAACTGGATGTGTATGCGGATCCCAAGTTACAATAATGTCACCTGCACTAACTTTACCACCTTCCTCTACAGATAAAACCGCTCCATACGGAATTTTGTACCGCTCTCTCTCACGCCCATACTCATCCATCACACCAACTTCGCCTGATCTGGAAACAGCAACAAGATTTCCTTCTTTATTTTTCACTGTCTTCATGTTGCTTAATTTAATCGCACCTGCTGCTTTAACTTGCACATTACTAATAGCCGCCGACCTAGACGCAGCACCACCAATATGGAAAGTACGCATTGTCAGCTGAGTGCCAGGCTCACCAATTGATTGCGCCGCAATAACACCAACTGCTTCACCGATATTTACCAAATGTCCACGTCCTAAATCACGTCCATAACATTTAGCACAAACACCACGTCGACTTTCACAAGTAATAATAGAACGCACTAAAATTTGATCTACACCATTCTCTTCAAGCACAGAAACCCAATGTTCATCTAGCATAGTACCTACAGGTATAATAACGTTTTCGCCTGACGAATCCATAACATCACCCACAACCACACGCCCTAAAACACGTTCGGCTAGCGTTTCAACAACATCGCCACCTTCAATAATAGGTGTCATGGTCAAACCGCTTTCTGTACCGCAATCTACATCTGAAATCACCAAGTCTTGTGCAACATCCACTAATCTACGGGTTAAATAACCTGAGTTAGCGGTTTTTAATGCCGTATCGGCCAATCCTTTTCGCGCACCATGCGTGGAAATAAAATACTGTAATACGTCTAATCCTTCTCTAAAATTAGCCGTAATAGGCGTTTCGATAATTGAACCATCTGGCTTCGCCATTAATCCTCGCATTCCCGCAAGCTGGCGAATCTGAGCTGCCGACCCCCGCGCACCTGACTCTGCCATCATAAAGATAGAGTTAAAGGATTTTTGTTTTAAAATTTTTCCAGAAGCATCTTTGACAACCTGCCCGTCTGCATCAACGACATCATCTTCGCCAAGACCTTCCATCATCACTTTAGCAACTTGATCGTTAGCATGAGACCAAATATCAACAACTTTATTGTAACGCTCTCCATCGGTGACTAAACCCGAAGAATATTGATTTTGTATTTCGTTAACTTCTTTTTCAGCGGTCTTAATGATGTCAACTTTTTTAGCAGGTATCTCCATATCTTCAATACCAAAAGAAATACCCGAACGTGTCGCATATTTAAAGCCAAGATACATCAACTGGTCTGCTAATACGACTGTATCTTTAATCCCTAAATGTCGATAACAATGATTAATGAGTAATGAAATATTCTTTTTAGTCATGTCAACATTGACTTTTTCAAAAGGCATTCCATCTGGCAAAATTTCCCAAATTAACGCTCTACCTACTGTCGTTAATTTTCTACTGGTTATTTCTTCAAACTCACCTTGTTCATTTTTTAACTTTTCAGTAATTCTAACCTGAATGGTACTTTGCAGCTCAACAACTTTGGCGTCCAATGCTTTATGAATTTCGTTAATATTGGTAAAAATACTGTTATCGCCTTTGGCATTAACTTTTTCACGACTGATATAATAAAGCCCTAATACTACGTCTTGACTAGGATTAATAACTGGCTCACCGTTTGCAGGTGACAAGATATTATTCGTTGCCATCATCAAAGTACGAGCTTCAAGCTGTGCTTCAATCGACAATGGAATATGTACCGCCATTTGATCGCCATCAAAATCGGCATTAAAAGCACTACAAACCAAAGGATGCAATTGAATAGCTTTACCTTCAATTAAAATAGGCTCAAAAGCTTGTATTCCAAGACGATGCAAAGTCGGAGCGCGATTTAATAAAATAGGATGTTCACGAATCACCTCTTCTAAAATATCCCAAACTTCCGCGCCTTCCCTTTCGACCATCTTTTTAGCGGCTTTAATGGTTGTTGCTAAACCACGAAATTGTAACTTACTGAAAATAAAAGGCTTAAATAATTCTAGTGCCATTTTTTTCGGTAATCCACATTGATGCAATCTCAACGTAGGCCCAACAACAATAACAGATCGTCCTGAATAATCGACCCGTTTACCCAACAAGTTTTGCCGGAATCTACCTTGTTTTCCTTTAATCATGTCCGCTAAAGACTTTAGCGGTCGTCTATTCGTACCAGTAATCGCTCTACCACGACGACCATTATCCAACAAGGCATCAACCGATTCTTGCAACATTCTTTTTTCGTTGCGTACAATAATATCGGGGGCATTGAGGTCTAAAAGACGATTTAACCGATTGTTTCTATTGATAACTCTACGATACAAATCATTTAAATCAGAGGTTGCAAATCGTCCGCCATCCAATGGTACTAATGGGCGTAACTCAGGTGGCAATACAGGTAATACCGTCATAATCATCCATTCAGGACGATTATTTGAAGCAAGCAAAGAGTCAATCACCTTCAAACGTTTAGAAAACTTTTTGATTTTGGTTTCTGAGTTGGTTGAATTAATTTCTTCCCGCAAAATATTAACTTCTGCTTTTAAATCAATTGATTTTAATAACTCAAAAACAGCTTCTGCCCCCATTTTTGCGACAAAATCATCCCCATACTCTTCAATGGCATCAAGATATTCATCATCTGTCAGTAGCTGTCCTTTTTCCAAAGGCGTCATACCTGGATCAAGTACGACAAAAGACTCAAAATATAACACCCGTTCAATACCACGCAAGGTCATATCTAACAGTAAAGCAATTCTTGATGGCAATGATTTTAAAAACCAAATGTGCGCAACTGGACTGGCTAAATCAATATGCCCCATTCTGTCTCGCCGCACTTTAGACAGTGTGACTTCCACGCCACATTTTTCACAGATAACACCACGATGCTTTAAACGTTTGTACTTGCCGCACAAACATTCATAGTCACTCACAGGCCCAAAAATTTTGGCACAAAACAGCCCGTCACGTTCTGGCTTAAATGTGCGATAGTTAATGGTTTCTGGTTTTTTTACTTCGCCATAAGACCAAGAGCGAATCATATCAGGTGATGCCAAACCAATACGGATTGCATTAAAATCGTCTGAACGACCTTGACGCTTTAGGAAATTCATTAAATCTTTCAAGAGCTTATCCTCTTTATTACTTCTAGTAGACCCAGAATGTATCGCTTAAAATTATTTAACACCAAGCAGAATTCAAATTAATCTTGCTCTAACTCAATGTTGACAGCCAATGAACGTATCTCTTTAATCAACACGTTAAATGATTCAGGCATTCCAGCTTCCATTGTATGATTTCCATCTACAATATTTTTGTACATCCTTGTTCTACCCGTCACATCATCTGATTTAACAGTAAGCATTTCTTGTAGCGTGTAAGCTGCTCCATACGCCTCCAACGCCCAAACTTCCATCTCACCAAATCGCTGTCCACCAAATTGTGCCTTACCACCTAGCGGCTGTTGCGTCACTAAACTATACGGACCTGTTGAACGAGCGTGCATTTTGTCATCAACCAAATGATTTAGTTTTAGCATATACATATAGCCTACAGTCACTTTGCGTTCAAACGGTTCGCCTGTTAAGCCATCATATAAAGTAATCTGCCCATGTTCTGGCAAGTCAGCCAATTTCAGCATAGTACGAATTTCTTCTTCAGTAGCACCGTCAAAAACAGGGGTTGCCATCGGTACACCAGCGACCAAATTGACCGCCATTTCCAAAATTTCTGTATCTGAAAATGAGTTTAAATCTTCTTTGCGTCCACTACTATTGTAGATTTTATCTAAAAATCCCCTGATTGTAGCTACCTTTTCCTTTTCCTCGTTATATTTTGTTTCAAGCATCTTGCCAATTTTAATGCCCAATCCTTTGGCAGCCCAACCTAAGTGCGTTTCTAATACCTGCCCTACGTTCATGCGCGAAGGCACACCTAATGGATTGAGTAAAATATCAACAGGATTACCATCTGCGGTGTAGGGCATATCTTCAATAGGTACAATTTGTGAAATAACCCCTTTGTTACCATGCCGTCCCGCCATTTTGTCACCTGGCTGAATGCGTTTTTTAACCGCCAGATAAACTTTGACCATTTTTAACACCCCTGGAGGTAAATCATCTCCCATGGTGATTTTTTTCTTTTTAATCTCAAATTTTTCATCAAAGTCTTTTCGTTGTTGTTCAATTTGTTCAACAACTGCTTCTAACTGTATATTGACATCTTCGTCTTTTACTCTGATTTTCAGCCATTCTGAATGCCGTAATCCATCAAGGTATACTTGCGTGATAATTTCATTTGCTTTTAAGCCAGCAGGACCTGTCTGTGCAGCTTTACCTATTAACAAAATGGCAACCCGAGCAAAAATATCCTGCTCTAAGATTTTTAACTGATCATCAAGGTCTTTTCTAAAACGGCTGATTTCAATTTCTTCAATTTCTAACGCGCGTTTGTCTTTTTTCACTCCATCTCGTGTAAAAACCTGCACATCAATGACAGTACCACGCACACTACCTGGCACACGCAATGAAGTATCCTTTACGTCCGCTGCCTTTTCACCAAAAATAGCGCGTAATAATTTTTCTTCAGGCGTTAGCTGAGTTTCACCTTTCGGTGTCACTTTCCCGACTAAAATATCGCCACCTTTTACTTCTGCACCGACATAAACAATGCCTGACTCATCCAACTTTGACAAAGCCTCTTCACTGACATTAGGAATATCAGCGGTAATTTCTTCTGGACTATGTTTGGTATCTCGAGCAACACAAGTTTTTTCTTCGATGTGAATGGTTGTGAAACGGTCTTCTTTTACGACCCGTTCAGAAACTAAAATAGAATCCTCAAAGTTGTAGCCATTCCAAGGCATAAAAGCAATCAGCATATTCTGCCCTAATGCTAATTCCCCCATATCAGTTGAAGGACCATCTGCAAGAATATCCCCTGCATTAACAACATCACCCAAATTAACCAACGGTTTTTGATTAATACAAGTGTTTTGATTAGAGCGCGTGTATTTTGTTAAATTGTAAATATCAACCCCAGGAATCCCTGCTTCGGTCTCTGTATCATTGACCCGTACTACAATACGCGAAGCATCAACCGCTTCAATAACACCACCGCGTGTCGCAACGACCACAACACCCGAGTCTTTAGCAACAACGCGCTCCATTCCTGTACCAACCAATGGCTTTTCAGCCCTTAAAGTAGGAACCGCTTGACGCTGCATATTCGACCCCATCAAGGCACGGTTCGCATCATCATGCTCTAAAAATGGAATAATCGAAGCGGCAACAGAAACGATTTGTTTAGAAGACACGTCCATATACTGTACGGTTTCAGAGTTTGCCAAAGTAAACTCATCTTTATGACGACAAGAAACTAGCCCTTCAACTAATTTCCCTGTTTCATCAACCGCCACACTGGCTTGCGCAATGACAAAATCGCCTTCTTCAATCGCTGATAAAAAATCAACTTGATCAGTTACTTGACCATTGACAACTTTACGATACGGCGTTTCCAAGAAACCATACGAATTAGTCCGTGCATAAACCGATAATGAATTGATTAAACCAATATTAGGCCCCTCAGGCGTTTCAATTGGACACACCCGACCATAATGCGTTGTATGTACGTCACGCACTTCAAAGCCTGCTCTTTCTCTCGCTAAACCACCCGGCCCTAACGCTGAAACACGACGTTTATGCGTTACTTGTGACAGTGGATTATTTTGATCCATGAACTGTGATAGTTGACTAGAACCAAAAAATTCTTTAACCGCCGCTGAAACAGGTTTGGCATTAATAATTTCTTGCGGCATATAGCCTTCAGAATCAGCTAGCGTCAATCGCTCTCTTACTGCTCTCTCAACACGAACTAAGCCCACTCGAAATTGATTTTCAATCATTTCACCAACAGAACGCACCCGTCTGTTTCCTAAATGATCAATATCGTCAACCGTTCCATTGCCATTACGAATATTAATTAACTCTTTCAAAACATCAATAATGTCTTCTTTAGTTAAGATACCTGAACCTTCGGTTTCTTCACGCCCCAATCGCCGATTAAACTTCATTCGTCCTACAGCAGATAAATCATACCGTTCATCTGTAAAGAAAAGATTTTCAAACAAGTTTTCAGCCGATTCTTTAGTAGGCGGCTCACCAGGACGCATCATTCGGTAAATTTCAACTAACGCTTCTAACCTGTTAGTCGTCGAATCTAAACGCATGGCGTTAGAAATATAAGGACCTTTATCTAAATCATTAACAAATAAGGTTTCAATTTCACTCACCCCAGCTGCCACAATTTTTTGTAAAATATCATCAGTTAATTCCTCATTGACACTCGCTATCAATTCCCCAGTCGATTCATCAATGATATTGCGCCCTAAAATTTTTCCATCCAAGTAATGTCTAGGCACTTCAATAATGCTTAAATTAGCTTTTTCCATTTGCCTAATGTGTTTGGCGGTAATGCGTCGCCCTTCTTCAATTAATACTTGCTCATCGCATTTAATATCAAAAGCTGCAACCTCACCCCGCAATCTTTCTGGCACAATGTGAAAGAAACATTTATCTGCATCTAGCGTAAACTTATTCATTTCGAAGAACGTTTGAATCATTTCTTCGTTTTCATAGCCTAAAGCTCTCAGCAAAATAGTCGCAGGAATTTTACGTCGTCTATCAATTCGTGCAAAAACGGCATCTTTATGGTCAAACTCAAAATCTAACCAAGACCCACGATACGGAATAACTCTCGCATTAAATAGTAGTTTTCCTGACGAATGTGTCTTTCCTTTGTCATGGTCAAAAAACACGCCTGGGGAACGATGTAATTGTGAAACAATCACCCGCTCAGTACCATTGATAACAAAAGTTCCATTGCCTGTCATCAAAGGAAGCTCACCCATGTAAACTTCTTGTTCTCGAATGTCTTTGACTACTTTTGCACTCACTGGCGCGTCTTTATCGTAAATAACCAATCTAACCAACACTCTAAGAGGCGCGGCAAAGGTGGCTCCACGTTGTTGACACTCTCTCACATCAAAGGTAGGCTCACCTAGCCTATATTTCACATACTCTAATATTGCATAACCAGAATGACTAACAATTGGGAACACACTTAAAAATGCCGCATGAAGTCCCCTATCTAAGCGCTTTTTAGGCTCTACGCCCAATTGCAAAAAACTGGCATAAGAATCAATTTGTGTCGCCAAAAGATAAGGCACTTCAAGTACTTCAGTACTTTTTCCAAAATTATTACGGATACGCTTTTTTTCGGTAAAAGAATAGCTCATATTGCTTCAATACCTTTTCGTCAAGAATTGTTACTACTATTTGCTTAAAACAAACAATAAAAGGCCGGCAACAAAGTTGTCACCAGCCCTACTAATAGTGGGATATACCCTTAAGTTTTTGCCGAAGCGGCTACTTAATTTCGACTGTAGCTCCTGCTTCTTCAAGAGACTTTTTAACCTCTTCAGCTTCAGTTTTACTAACAGCTTCTTTCAATGTAGTAGGAACGCCTTCTACAGCATCTTTTGCTTCTTTCAATCCTAAACCAGTAATGCTACGAACTGCTTTAATAACTGAAACTTTATTTGCACCAAAAGATGTCATAATAACATCAAATTCTGTTTGTTCTTCAACTACCGCTGCCGCTGCTGCTGGTGCTGCTACTGCCACTGCCGCTGCTGACACACCAAACTTTTCTTCCATCGCTGTAATTAAATCAACGATCTCCATTACAGTCATATTAGAAACTGCGTCTAAAATGTCGGCTTGTGAAATTGCCATTGTATGTTCCTCTAAAAATTAGGTTTTAAACTGATTAAAAATTTTAAGATTATGCCGCTTCTTTCTGCTCTTTGATGGCAGCCAGAGTTCTTGCAAGTTTTTCGACGGGTGCTTTCATAACAGACATCAACAAACCGATACCTTGATCACGCGTTGGCATTCTGGCAAGCCTTTCAAGCTCAGAACCATCAAAAGCTTGCCCTCCAATCGCTACCACCTTGGTAATTAGCTTATTATGTCCTTTGGAAAAGCCACTGATTAAGCGTGCAGCACATCCTGGGTCTTCCATAGAAAACGCAATTAACAACGGACCGACCAATCCATTCTGCATACACTCAAACTCAGTTCCAGCAATAGCTCTCTTTGCTAAAGTGTTTTTTACTACTCGCAGATAAACCCCTGTTTCTCTGGCAGTTTTACGCAATTCAGTCATTTCTGTAACTGTTAATCCACGATATTCTGCTGCAACAGCCGAGTGAGCTTTAGCGGCGAACTTAGCAACTTCTTCTACGACAACTTTTTTGCTATCTAAATTTAGTGCCACATTTACCTCCAATATTTTCTGATTATTCATCAGAAACAATAAAACGCATCAGATGATGCCCATTTTACGGTTCCTTTCACCAATTTTCGGTTCAAGCTCCCGTCTACGCAGGCTATTAAGCCTTGTGCTTCGATAAAATCGATTACTTTAAAGCTCCTGCGGTCTTTGACAGTTGTCGCAACCGACAACTCAAAGTTTTTGTTATGATTTAACGCTGTTTTGATCTACCCATAACCCAGGCCCCATCGTAGAAGATAGAGTAACCTTCTTAATGTAGATGCCTTTGGCAGCGGTAGGTTTTGCTTTGACTAAGTCTGTCAACAACGCTTCCAAGTTGCCTGCTATCGCATCTGCATCAAAAGATACCTTGCCCAAGGTACAGTGAATAATACCTGATTTGTCTGTTCTGTATCTAACTTGACCTGATTTTGCATTTTTGACAGCGGTTACAACATCTGGGGTTACAGTGCCGACTTTAGGATTTGGCATCAATCCTCTAGGTCCTAATATTTGCCCCAACTGCCCAACAACTCGCATTGCATCTGGTGAAGCGATAACCACATCAAAATTCATTTCGCCTTTTTTAACCAAGTCGGCTAAATCTTCCATACCGACAATGTCTGCACCCGCTTCTTTTGCGGCAATTGCATTAGCTCCTTGTGTAAAAACAGCAACGCGAACAGTTTTTCCTGTTCCGTTAGGCAATACTGTCGCTCCGCGAACATTTTGATCTGATTTTCTAGGGTCAACACCCAGATTGACACTGACATCAATAGCTTCAACAAACTTAGCTGAACCTAATTCTTTCAACAATCCAACCGCTTCAGAAACTGAATATTGTTTAGCTTTATTTACTTTGGCTTTTATAACTTTTGCTTTTTTTGATAATTTAGCCATTACACACCTTCCACACTAAGACCCATACTGCGAGCACTGCCAGCAATAATCCTTACAGCAGCGTCCATATCGGCTGCATTCAAGTCTTCCATTTTTGTTTTTGCTATGTCTTCTAACTGTTGCCGAGTAACCACCCCTACTTTGTTGGTATTGGGATTGCTACTTCCCTTTTTAATACCTGTTGCTTTCATTAACAAGACAGACGCAGGTGGTGTTTTGGTAATAAAAGTAAAACTCTTGTCACTATATACGGTAATCACAACAGGAAGGGGCAACCCTTGCTCTACATCTTGCGTTCTTGCATTAAATGTTTTGCAAAATTCCATAATATTAACGCCGTGCTGACCCAGTGCTGGACCAACAGGTGGACTAGGTTTTGCTTCACCTGCTTTTACCTGTAACTTAATATAAGCTTGTATCTTTTTTGCCATAATTTAACTCCAAAATGGGTGCAAGCGCTTTTCAGCTCCCCTTAAACACAATAAAACCTGACGGACAGCTCTATGGAAAGTGCTAACCTTTTTCAACTTGCGCAAAATCCAACTCAACAGGAGTTGAACGCCCAAAAATCAATACTGAAACTTTTAGTTTACTTTTTTCGTAATTGACTTCTTCAATATTGCCATTAAAATCTTTAAAAGGACCATCAACAATTCTAACCACTTCACCTGCTTCAAATAAAAACTTAGGTCGTGGTTTATTCACTCCTTCCTCAACTCTATTCAAAATAGATTCTGCTTCTTTTTCCGAAATAGGTGAGGGTCTATCGGATGTGCCGCCTATAAATCCAAGAACTTTAGGCGTATCTTTAACCAAATGCCATGTTAAATCAGTCAGCTCCATTTGCACCAACACATAACCGGGAAAAAACTTTCTGTCACTTTTGCGCTGCTGTCCCATTCGCATTTCAACCACCTCTTCAGTGGGGACTAAAATTTTTCCAAAATAGTCTTCCAAGCCTTCTCTTTTAACGCGCTCTTCTAAAGACAACTTGACCTTATTCTCAAAATTAGAATAAGCATGAACCACATACCAGCGTAGAGTCATTATTTACACCTGACCAGTCAGGAGACGAATCCCCCAAAAAAGACACATATCAAGAACCCACAGAACCAATCCAACAAGAAATACCATCACAAAAACCATCAGCGTCGTTCTTACAGTTTCTTCTCGCGTAGGCCAAACCACTCTTCTTACTTCTTGTTTTGACTCCAAGATAAAGCCCCAAATATTTCGTCCTAATGCTGTTGTAAGAATGATTCCTAGTGCTGAAAAAACCATTCCCACTAAAAAAAGCACTCGATACAAAAACGCAATTTCTGAGAAGTAATAAAAAGCAACAACTCCAGACACTACCAAAAGAACGGCTATAACCTGCTTAACAACATCAAAAATTTGTGTTGTTGACTCTGCTGTTTGTACACTCATGAATTAAATGTTAAATAAGTTTGGGATAAACGAAACATCGATTAAACTCAGGCAAAACAACACACTGCAATTTTTAATCAAAATTAGACTGCGTTACAATGCCAAAATTTGTAATGGCAGGCCAAGAGGGAATCGAACCCCCAACCTGCGGTTTTGGAGACCGCTGCTCTACCAATTGAGCTATTGACCTATTACTGAAACAAGCCTTTAATTGTATATTACTTCAAGTTTTTTTTCAAGAAAAATACATTTAATGCTTTGTAACAAACTCAATTCAGATACTGTGGAGCTCATAACCGGATTTGAACCGGTGACCTCTTCCTTACCAAGGAAGTGCTCTACCTACTGAGCTATATGAGCAGCATGAGCTATATCGATTAAGTTTGTGGAGCGGGTGATGGGAATCGAACCCACGCAATCAGCTTGGAAGGCTGGAGTTCTACCATTGAACTACACCCGCTGTACTTATAGAAAAGAGGTGGTGGAGGGGGGAGGATTCGAACCTCCGAAGGCTGAGCCGGCAGATTTACAGTCTGATCCCTTTGGCCACTCGGGAACCCCTCCTAAGTGTTGAACTTGCTATTATGTCAACATTATATTTTAATGTCAATACTTTTTTAATCTTTTATTTCATTCATTAAATTATCAACTAATCGCTCGCCATCAATAATAACGCTCGTTATTTTTTCCATTTCTTCTTTAGAGGGCGTTGATAAAACATAATCAGCAACCGACTTTCCAGCTACTGGACGACCAATTCCAATTCTTAACCTATAAAACGCATGGGAATCTAAGTGTGCAATAATATCCCTTAAGCCATTATGCCCTGCATGTCCGCCATTTTTTTTAATCTTTACTTTACCTGCTTCAAAATCTAATTCATCGTGAATAACCAAAATTTCATCAGAATTTATTTTATAATACCTTGCGATTAAACCGACAGCTTGTCCACTACAATTCATAAAAGTATCTGGTTTGAATAGAATCACTTTTTGTAACCTTAACTTGCCTGTTGCCCACATTCCTTGAAACCTTTTCTCTTTATTCCAAGAACTCCCTGAAAGTGCTGCCAAATGCTCTAAAAACAAAAACCCGACGTTATGCCGGGTTTTTTCATATTGTTGACCTGGATTTCCTAATCCAACAATAAGTTTTATCATTTATTCATTAGCCTTCAGCAACTTCATCTGTTGCTTTTCCTTTAGATGGCATAATAGATACAACAGGTAAATTGTGTTCTATTCCATGTGTTAACGCAACAAGTTCTACACCTTCAGGCAGAACAATATCACTAAGATGTACAGACTCACCAACATCAACACCTGCTAAATCTACTGCAATAAACTCTGGCAACATCGTACTCAAACACAAGACTTCAACTTCAATCACGGTATGTGTAGCGACACCGCCTTTTTTTACTCCAACTGAACTGGCTTCATTCATAAAATGCAGCGGAACGTGAACTTTGATTTTATCTGATTCATTAATGCGCATAAAATCAAGATGCAAAATTTTAGGCTTATACGGATGTCTTTGAATACCTTTTAAAATCGCTTTTTCAGATTTTCCATCAACAATAACATCCAATACATGAGAGTAAACAGCTTCATGCACCAAGCTTTTTAGCACTTCGTTGTGTTCTAACTCCAGCATTTTCGGGGCATTATTACCACCATAAATAACAGCAGGCACTTTACCCTGACGACGTACGGCCTTAGCTGCACTTTTACCTGATTTATCACGGCTTTTCGCCACAAATTCAAACACGCTAGACATTCTTCTCTCCAAAGCTGATGCCAACAAAGCACAGCACAATAATCTTAATCAACATAAAGCGAGCTGACAGATTCGCTAGCTGCTATCCGTCGTATCGTTTCCGCCAGCATTTCGGCAACACTTAATTGCCTAATTTTACCTAGCTGCGCTAACTCTGCTCGCAAAGGTATGGTATCTGTAACAACCAATTCATCTAAAACTGAATTTCTTATGTTTTCTGCCGCACTTCCTGATAACACCGCATGGGTACAATAGGCAACAACTTTTAGCGCACCGTGCTTTTTCAAAGCCGCAGCCGCGTGACACAACGTTCCTGCCGTATCAACAAGATCATCAACCATCACACACGTTCTTCCATTCACATCACCAATAATATGCATAACCTCTGAAATATTGGCTTTAGGACGACGTTTATCAATAATGGCTAAATCCGCATCATCTAACCGTTTAGCTAAAGCTCGCGCTCTAACTACGCCCCCCACATCGGGTGATACCACAATTAAATCTTGATATTTTTGTCGCCACACATCACCCAATAAGATAGGCGAAGCATAGACGTTATCAACAGGAATATTGAAAAAACCCTGAATTTGATCGGCATGCAAATCAATTGTTAATACACGATTAGCACCTGCTTTATCAATCATGTTAGCAACTAATTTTGCAGTAATCGGTACTCTTGCAGATCGAGATCGTCTATCTTGTCTTGCATAGCCATAATAGGGTATAACTGCGGTAATTCGTGAAGCCGATGCACGCTTAAGGGCATCAATCATCACTAATAGTTCCATTATATTTTCATTGGTAGGAGAACAAGTGGGCTGGATAACAAATACGTCCTTGCCTCTTACGTTCTCTTCAATTTCAACGGCAACTTCTCCATCGCTAAATCGCCCAACAGTAGCCATTCCAAGGCGCATATTAAGCTTTTTTACAACGCCTGCTGACAGCTCTGGATTAGCATTACCTGAAAACACCATAACAGAGGTGTCACTCATTCGGGCACTCCCAAAAATACACAATTTAGCGGAGACAAAATGGCTGGGTCGCAAGGATTCGAACCTTGGTATGCGGAGATCAAAACCCCGTGCCTTACCGCTTGGCGACGACCCAATAACTGAGAATATTTTAAAATCTTTCTAGCTTATCTCTTAAGGGTGAGCTGTTTAAACTTCTGGCTAAATAGACCTGCCATTTTTCTTTCAAGGAAAAATAAGCTTTTTGGGCTAATTGTTCAGAATCAAATTGCGCAAAGACGCAAGCCCCCGTTCCTGTTAATTTAGCGACGGATGAGTAAACACCTAAATCAGCCAAAGCCTCATTTACAGACGGATATAAATTAGAAACGACATCAAGACAATCATTTTTCTGTTGTCCTGCAATAAATTCAAGCATTGTGATGGTTTTGCTATCTCTTGTCAAGCTTTTAGTTGAAAAAACTCTTCCCGTGTCAACGTGACAATTAGGTTTTATAACAACAACCCATTGTTCTGGCAAACTTATTTTAGCTAATTTTTCGCCAACACCTTCTGCCCAGGCTGAAAATCCATAAATAAAAATCGGCACATCCGCCCCAAGCTGTAAACCGAGCTGCATCAGTTTTTCTTGTGAATAATTTATTTTCCATAATTTATTCAATACCAAGAGGGTAGTCGCCGCATCTGAACTCCCACCGCCCAATCCCCCACCCATCGGTAAATTTTTTTCCACCTCAATACAGACACCCTCCTGACAGCCTGATTCTTCTTTTAACAAGCGAGCCGCTCGTATGGTTAAGTCAGTTGATTCTGGCACACCAGGAATAGCTTGTTTCAAACACACTCGACCCTCTGCACTAAGGTGAAAGGTAAGCCAATCACACAAATCTATAAATTGAAAAACGGTCTGTAGTAAATGATACCCATCCGCTCTACGCCCCGTAATCCGTAACATCAAATTTAATTTTGCAGGTGCTGGCCATTTTTGCCCCCAACCCGCTTTTTCCTCATCACTTTGTTTCATTGTCACCCCATTGATCAATGATTAATTTCAATTTAGCCTGTGCTTGCTCAACATTCATTTTACGCGGCAACCATTCTTTGCCCGATTGCTGCATTTGTAGATAATGCACCGCCCATTTTGACTGGATAAAACCATCTTCTAATTCAAGCACTGCCGTTTCTGGCTGCGTTAGTCCCAACACCCAATAGCGCAATGCTCGCACGGGAACAAACACCCCTAATTGTTGTGAAATATATTCATCCACTTGATTAGATTGAGTTATTTTATCGTCACCGCGATCAATTATCACTAACTCATCGGTTAAAATAATCAACGCCCCTCCTTGCCCTAAAGGGCCTGACAACTTAATTTCATCTTTTTTTTCAGAATGCTGCCACTCAATGGCTGCTGACCACGACTCTTGCCCATCCGTCAACGACAGCCGTCCGTCAAAAGACCAGTTTTTGAGTTGATACAAATGCGCTCTTTCAGAAACCTGAAAAGGCTGTCCTGATTTAACAGGCATTTCACTACACGCGGCTAACCCCAATAAAAAAAGCGTTAGTAAAAATCGTTGCAAAACTTTCACGCCCTACTCGCTCTTGTGTTCTTTCTGCAAAACCCGTTGCTGAAATTCCAGTAAAATTTCATCTGTTGGTGTTTTTTTAAGCATTTCATCAAACAGCAATTGTGCATCTTTTTTGCGCCCTGATACCCACAACACTTCAGCTAAATGGGCGGCAATTTCATTTTCAGGTAATTTTTTAAAAGCCGCCTCCAAATACTTTAATGCACTGGTTAAATTTCCTTTTTTAAATTCTAACCAGCCATAACTATCAATGATAACCGCCTCTTCAGGTTGCAATTTTAACGCTTGGCTCAAATACTTTTCTGCCTCAGCATAACGGGTTGTTTTATTCACCAACGAATAGCCCAAAGCATTCAATGCAGCAGCATCATTGGGGTTTTGCTGTAAAACTTTCTGTAAATCCGCTTCCAAAGTGACCATATCCTCCAATTTCTCAGCCGTTAATGCGCGGGTGTACAATAAATCACGTTGGTCTGGTGTTTTTTCTAACGCACCAGTCAATAACTCCATCGCCGCACGGTATTCTTTTTGCTGATTCAACAATTCGGCTTGCATCACCAAAACTTGCGCCTGCTGTTTTGGGTCTTGCACTTTTGACTCTAATCCTGTAAGTCTTTGTTCTGCTTCAACAAATTTTTCTTGCGCAAATAAAACTGAAACGGCTGCCAACGAGGCTTCAAACTGTAAAGACTGGCTTTTTACTTTGTCGAACCAATCAATTGCTTGAGCAAACTGCTTATTTCTAAAAGCCACTTTTCCTGAATACATAAATAATTCAGCTTCAAAATCCAACGCTTTTTCCCAAGTTGGCTGCAAAACAATGGCTTGATGCACTTTTTGTTTTGCCAATTCCAACTTGTTTTGCCGCACGGCTAAAATAGATTGGGTTAAAAAAATGCCTGCTTGCTGAGGATGTTGCTTGGCCAATACATTGAGTGCTGAATCAACAAAGGTTAAATCCTCTTCGGTTTTTAAAACACGCGCAATATCTAACAAGGTTGTCTCAAATGCCGCTGGGTTATTTTTTAAAATAGCTGCTAAATGTTTAACCAACGCCGCCTGATTTTTTTTACCCAACGCAGCAGATAAAGCAAGCTGTCTGGCATTGATATTTTTGTCATCTTTAGATAACCACAATGACAGTGCTTTTTCAGTTTTTGGCAAATTGTCTAAATACAGACCAATTTTTGCCGCTTTTTCCGCAACCCTTGCATCTGGAGTGCGTCTGGCAGCTTCTAAATAAGCCTCTAACGCCACATCGTATTGCTG
>JAIFMS010000148.1 GCA_020048335.1 Methylococcaceae bacterium
TTGCTTTTTTCACAGACCGTTTAGTCGTTGCTTTTTTCACAGACCGTTTAGTCGTTGCTTTTTTCACAGACCGTTTAGCCGTTGCTTTTTTCACAGACCGTTTAGTCGTTGCTTTTTTCATAGACCGTTTAGTCGTTGCTTTTTTCACAGACCGTTTAGTCGTTGCTTTTTTCACAGATTTTTTAGCCTGATACTTAGCTTTTTTGTGTTGCACTGCTTTCTTAGCTGTATGCTTTGACTTTACTTTTTTGGTGCTTGATTTAGGCTTGCTTGATGTTTTATGCCGATGATTGGATGATTGGGAACGCTTCTGGCTATGACTGTAATCCTTTTTTTGAAAACCTGACTTAAAAGGCACATCATCACCTATTTCGGTGGTAAAACCGCCTTGATCACTGTTTCTGATTGATGAGCTGTCTGGATTATCTTTGTCAGCAGCAATACTCGGATTTATTGCTGCATAACCTGAGAAAAGAAGGACACAGCCAATAATCAACAGGATTTTTCTCATAGCAGCACCCCATAAAAAAATAAAATTTATGTTGTTAAAGTTAAATTTAATCATTATGTTGCAAAATAGATAGTTAAACGGCATCGCCTGTTTTTTAAAATTAACTCGAAAATGATAGATTTAAGAGTTCGTTGTCTAATTTACCCGCACGAAAACTGCGCCCTGACTCAACAGCGGTGACAATCACACTGGCAGGACTAAATAACAGCGCGTCGATTTTAAAAAAGTCATAGTTGCATTCTTTAAAAATTTTCGCAAACGGTTTGCCATAATCTTTCGAGGTGGAACTGGGGAGTGAAAGAGCCAGTTTTTCAGCCTCTTCATCGCTACCTTTGACAAATAAATGCACTTGTCCTGCAAATAAAATTGCATCATTGGTGCGTCCCATTGCTTGCACAAAATTAGGATGAGGCGGACAAACAGGTGCGCTACCTGTGCCATCAATGATATTTTCCAACGGAAAATGTAAAGTGTGGGCTTTGTGCATGGCGACTTCTAACACTCTGCCAACCACTTGAACACAGCCTGCTAAACTGCTGGTTGGTGTGACAATGATGGTTAAATCGGCGGGCAAAATGCCACAGGCATTGGCAACTTTTTCGACAATTTCTAAAGGGGGTAATGCGTCATTTTCAATTACTAAAACCGTGCTATCATGGCTATCACGGTAAGCCAGTTCTTTATATAACTCTTCAACAGGAACAACAATGCCCTTTTTGCTTTTTATTGCCATTGCCCGTGCAGGGCCTGAGCCTAAGGCATAATATTTGCCGTGTGAAAGACTCCAGCCTGCGTATTGACTGCCTAAACACGCCAAAACTGGATTGCTGCTATAAACATTGACCGTTAACGGCCAGTTTTCAGTGTAAGTGCTGTGTGAAAGTGAAACTGTTCCCATCCCCCCTAGGCAAATTTCAGTAATAATCCGTCCTGCTTCTAAGCCACCGATAGCCTCGATTCCAGCATCAATGAGGGTGCAGCCGTTGGCTAATTTTTGCACTTTCAGGCGCAATTTATCGGCATTTTCCAGCAATTCTTGTACTAAGGGTTGACTGAGTTTATTAACGCTTGCTTTGTATTCCATAATCATTGTGTTTTCTAACAGTTGAAAAAATAAAGTGTTCTTTTAAGCGCAAATCGTTTATGACCGATTGAACGTCTTTTCCTTTCACAATCATACTGCAAATTGGTTGTCCTGTGCGAATAATCGCACCTGTAACAGGGATGTCAGCGCAATAATCGGGCAAAATTAAGTCTGACTTTAACTGTAACGTCATTGGCGCATACACAATTTGATAAGCACTAACCGATTGGATAGACAGCGGTTTTTCCAAGTTTCCCAAACAGGCTTGGTGGTGCAGAGCTAATAAATTGGCTTGATACAGCTGACAACTAGCGGGGGGACGTGGATTTATTTCCAAAGCATAACAATCAGTGCCTGCTAAAATAAAATCCAAGCTATTAAGCCCTTGTAATTTATAGAAAGCGGTTAATTTTTCTAGCCAGTTTTTAAGTGTTTGTTGCACTGTCTTACTGAGTCGCATTGAGCCAATAATATTTTTAAAAACAAAGGGTTGATTATGAATACAGCGTATTCCTTGTTGATTAAAACCTATGATTTGACAATGCTGTTTATTGGCTAAAAACAGCACACTCATTGCCTGTCCTGCTTGATAACGCTGGTAATAATCGGCTGTGTGGACGTGTTGTGGATGATAATGAAAAATTCCCTGCCCACCTTGGGCTTGCTGGGGTTTTATCAGCCAGCCTTTGCCTTTCGGGGGGGTAAAACACACCGCAGGATGGCGAATTTGTAGCTGGCATAGCGATTGAAAAAAATGGCGTTTATTGTGTAATAATGCGAAAGTTTCAGCATTGTTGCCCAATAGCTGAAAATGGGTTTGCAAAAAAAACAAGCTTTCAGGTTCTGACTCAAACCCACTGCCATAAATGCAATACTGCACTGCGTAATGCTGCTTAAAAAACAAACACGCTGCTGCTAACTCCTTTATTTTTAAAGAATTAACTTGTTTAAACGCACAAGCTAACTGTCTTGTATCTTGATCACCATAGCAATCAATAACCAATGCAGTAAACTGGCAATTGAGGGCGGCTTGCGCTAGCATTCTGGCAGAATTGGCAATAATCAGTAATTGCATGAAAGAAGAATCCTAACGAATTAAGTTGGTAAATTATAATGCACGCTAGGTTATTTTATGCGACCATTGACTTTTCTTAACAGCCCAGCTTTGGAGTTTATTCATAATGATGCGCAATAAAAAACCCGCTCAATTACTTTTTGCTTGTTTATTTTTTATCTCTGCTTGTTCTACTACTCCTACAACGCAGTCAATAGGCGAACCTATTAACACATCAAACAAACTGCTGGTGTTAGATTCAGGACACACCCCTTTTGCCCCGGGTGCGTTAAGTTGGATAAATCAAACTGAAGTTGAATATAACGACAATATTGTTCGTACTTTAACGGACAAATTAGCAAAAACCAATTATCGCTTAATTTTAACCCGTCAACCTGGGCAAGCTGCAAAAATTCCTGCCATGTTGCGGCAATATTTAGCAACCTCGGTCAGCGAAAGTGCTTGGAATAAACAAGACCATTTATACGGTAGAATTGCGTTAGCCAATTATAATAAAGCTGATTTATTTATCGCTATTCACCATGATTCGGTGCAGGAAAAATATTTACAAAACGCAACCTACAGTGGTCAAAAGTCTTACACGATTAACAATGATTTTTATCGCAACTATAAGGTGGGTTATTCAATTTATTTAGCCAAGGATGAAGGAAATCAAAATTATACAAAAGCCTTGCAGTTTGCAAAAATTTTAGCCCGCCGCTTACAAAAATTGGGCAGAACCCCCTCGACGCATCACAGTGAAAATACCAAAGGAGAAGCTTATCAAGCCATTGATACCAATTTAGGGATTTATGATGGGCAACGCTTGGCAATTTTGCGCAATGCAACGGTTCCTGCGGTGTTAGTTGAAGTTGGGGTCTTATTAGATAAAGCCGATGAACAATTGGTTTCATCGCCTGCTTTCAAAGATGCGTTTGCCCAAACGGTTGTTGATAGTGTGAGTGAATTTTTAAATTAATAAAATCAGCTGGGGAAAAATTATGTCGATTAGTTTTGCTACAAAAACCGATTATTTAGTCTTGTTGAGTGCGGGAACCAATTCCATTGCAGTGGCCGATATGAATGCTGATGGTATTGTTGATCTTGTTACGGCCAATCAAAATTTAAGCAAAATGGGAACATTTTTAGGCAAAGGCGATGGCAGTTTCTCACCTGTCACCTTTGCTAAAATGGGATTGTCGGGCGTACAGCCTTTTTCTGTCACAGTGACCGATTTTAATAAAGACAACATTCTGGATATTCTCACAACTGACCCTGACAGCGATACCGTGCGCGTGTTATTAGGAACAGGGGGCGGCAATTATGCCAGCAGTGCCTCGTCTACTAAAGCTGGTTTAGACCCTTATTCCTTTGTGGTAGGGGATTTTACTAGCGATGGTAAACTTGATATTGTCACCGCTAATTATTTAGGCAACTCGATTTCAATCTTAAAAGGCGATGGCAGCGGGGCTTTAACCAGTTTAGGAACCATGCCTGTCGGCAAAAGCCCTTACGATATTGCCACCGCTGATGTGAATAAGGATGGACAGCTAGATGTTTTAGTGGCAAACAGTGACGACAATACGGTCGCTGTGTTAGCGGGTTCAGGCACTGGGACGTTTACTGCGAAGCCTACTATTCCAATGACAGGCAATCCCCAAGCGATGGTTATTGCCGATGTTAATAACGATGGCAATCCTGATATTTTAGCGGCAAACTCCTTGACTTCATCGGTTGGTGTGGCATTAGGTAACGGCGATGGTACCTTTGCCGCCGCAACCGCCAACGTAGTGGGCAATCGTCCTTTATCGCTGGCTATTGCTGATTTAAATGCCGATGGCAATTTGGATGTGGTGACGGCAAATTATGGCAATAACAACGTGTCTGTTTTGGAAGGCAAGGGGAATGGTTCTTTTGCTCCTGCTTGGTCTATTGCAATCGGTAAAAATCCGAATTTTGTCACCTTAGAGGATGTGAATGGCGATGGAAAAATTGACATTATTGCCAATAATTCCACCGATAACACAGTCAGTGTTATTTTAAATACCAATCCATCCTCAGGTTCAACTGGCACAGATGGTGCGAATAATTTAATCGGTACGGCAGGTTTTGACGCGCTAAAAGGCTTGGGAGGTAATGATACGCTAACAGGCTTGGCAGGCAATGATATTTTAGACGGCGGTTTGGGATTGGATACAGCGGTTTATAGCGGGTCACGCGCTAATTATACGGTACAAGCCATAACAGACGGTTACTCTGTGACAGATAATACGGGGGCAGAGGGGGTTGATAAACTTTACAATATCGACAAACTCAGTTTTGCAGATACTGCGATGCTATTTGATACCGTAGGGATTCCGGGGCAAGCGTATCGTGTTTATAAAGCTGCTTTTGACCGCGCACCCGATGCAGGCGGATTAGGGTATTGGATTAATGCTATGGATAAAGGCGCATCCCTGCAAACGGTTGCAGAAGGGTTTGTCAATAGCCCCGAATTTACTGCACAATATGGGGTAAACCCTACGCACGCTAGCTTTATGACCCAACTGTATGCCAATGTCTTGCATCGGGCGTATGACCAGGCAGGGTTTAATTTTTGGGTTGATACATTAACTAGAGGAGCAAATACCCAAGCAAGCGTATTGGCGCAAATGAGTGAAAGTGCTGAAAATCAAGCCGCTGTCATTGGTTTAATTGGCAATGGGATTGAATATAGCCCTGTTGTTTAGTTTTTGCCTAAGCATCTACTTCCCCGCTCTTTGTAACGCAGCGGGGAAAATTTAACCTGTTAATAACTTATGGCAAC
>JAIFMS010000161.1 GCA_020048335.1 Methylococcaceae bacterium
TCAGCTATTAAATCTATATCTTTATATGATATAAATGGTTATTTTAATCATGTAAATAATTTCTATATCTAACAAAGTTGAAAATGCTATATATCCTCTGTTATTTTTTTAACAACATTCAAAAGTCCATTGCAAAGGGCATTAAACATTTTAACTTCGTCAGGTGAAATGCTTTTTCTTTTAAAGCCAAATGAACTAATCTCTAAAATCTTTTTTCCATCTTCAATTGGAGATAATATGATACATGTTCTTAAATCTTCATATTTATTATTTCCAGCATGAGCAAAATATTCATTTCTTTGAGAGATTAAAACTTTGTGATAATCAATTGCCTCTTTATTAAAAATTTTAACATGCTCTAATTCTAATTTGCTTTTCCGACCTTCTGCTGATGCAAAACACTTTCCATAGGTCACAACTGCCGACATCCATAGCGCATATGAAACTTCGCTATTTTCAACAGTATCTATTAAATTAATAAGCTCTATTACATTATCTAAATCAATTATTATTTGTGTCAAACCAGACAATCTTTTTGCAAGACGGCTATCTGCAATAAGATATGGACACAACTTTCCATTTTTAAAAGTTGCTATATTAAGTTCTTGTTCTTTACTGGATGACATTTTTGAAAACATTTAGCATACCCTTTTAATTGAATTTTCATTGAAAAAAAACCTCAAAAATACTTCGCTTGAAACTCATTAGGCGTATCCAAACTAAAGGTTTCATCCTGAATCCGCGCCACATAAAACCCCGCATTAGCAAAATAAACAAGGATGTTTTAAAAAAATTATTCATCATCAAACACCTCATTCGCTAAGTTTTTTACAACAATAGCTCATCAATTTCTTGTTTCGTTAAACCAGTTAATTTCATTATCATCTCTACAGAAAAACCTTCAGCAATCATGCCTTTAGCAATTTTTACTGCTTTTGATAACTCCCCATCCTCAAAAGCGGTATCTTTCACATTCTTTAAATCCCAATATTGAATCAAACTTTTTTGATATAGCTCATATTGTACCGAAGTTAAATGAGAAAGCTGCGCAATTTCAAAACCCTTCTGAAAAATAGGCTCGTTTAAAATCGCTGGAATATGGTCAAAACTCTCCAAATTTTTTAGAAAATACAACCATTTGTCAAAATGACTTTCTAATTCATTTTCGAGCTTATTAAATAATGGCATTTGCAAAAATTTAAAATTCAATTTCTCATAAAAAATATCACCATCTTGGTCTTTTAAATAAATATCACGCATAAATTTACGCAACTTACTTTTTTTATCATAGTCAAAGTCCAAAATAGCAATAAAATAAACAGGCATAAGCTGATAATCCCATTTACCCTTTTCAGCTTGTTCACGAATTGGAAACATGGCATAAAATAAAGCACGGTCTTTTAAATATTTTAATTTGCCTTTCTGCATCTCAACAATAAATTTTTCGCCAGTTTTACTTTCGCAGTAAATATCAAAAATGGCTTTTCTATCATCTTCCGTATCGGATAAATTTTCACTATTTTTAAAAGTTAATTCCGCAATTTGATGATGTATGGGCAATAACTGATTTAAAAAATCAATTAATAAATCTTTACTGCCTTCTTCGCCAAATAGTTTTTTAAATCCAAAATCGGTATAAGGATTAAAATATTTTTTTTGAGTTGAAATTATTTGACTCATTACATCACCAATCTATTACTTGCTGTTAAAGAAATTGCATTTCAAAAACACTTCGCCTGAAACTTATCTGGC
Organism: Methylococcaceae bacterium; assembly: GCA_020048335.1. GTDB lineage: Bacteria > Pseudomonadota > Gammaproteobacteria > Methylococcales > Methylomonadaceae > CAIQWF01. The sequence continues at coordinate 1,753 of JAIFMS010000161.1, forward strand.
GACTTTAACACAACATTTCATCCTGAATTCGCGCACATAAAACCCCGCTTTCATTTGCCGCAACAAAAATATTGACAAAACGGCTTAAAACTCTTTGGCACACAAATTTTTTACCCTTGCGGCAAATTAAACAACGCCCTATTTTCCGCGCTCGGTTCATTTTTAAAAGCAATTGCATTAATTTCTAAATTGCCCGTGCCGCTGTAAATTTTGGCAAATCTGGCACGAGTCAATGCGGCAATCAGTGACTTGTGGGTAAATCCTGTTTTATGCGCAAAAAAATCCTCGCCACTTTGTTCTATTTGTCCTGTATGCCCATACAACACATCTAACACCATAATCGGTCCCATCGGCGATTGATACAACACATCATCAATATCCAAACCTTTTTCAAGGGTAATCCGCATCACTTCCTGAATATCTGGCACGCGAACTTGTGCAAAACCGTCGTCTTTTAGAACGTGTTGAAAACCTGCCAATACTTTTTGTACATCATGCCGATAGTAATGTTCTAAATTATGCGAACAATAAATCGCATCAAACTGCCCTGCTTCTAACTCCCCCAATTTGCGGGCATCGCACAAAATATCAGGCTTGCCTTTGGGGTCGATGTCTAATAATAAATGTTCAAAATTTGCATAGTGTGGCGGTAAGGCAATGGCTTTACTGTTGCCACCAACGTTTAAAACTTTTTTTAATGTCATAACGGATAAATTTTTAGGTAGATAATTAATGATTTAAACAGCATCCTATCATACAATCTTCACTGCACAAACTCACTGGGCTTTGCCCGCAAAGCTCGTAAAAAATAAGAATATCTTGGAGGAAAACCATGTTTAAAATAAGTTCGTTAGCGGTTGCAATCGGTTTTGTTGGTTATATGTCTGTCGCACAAGCGTGGGAAGCGTTGCCCGCAGTTGCCCCTGCGCCTGCGGATAATCCCACCACCGCTGAAAAAGTAGAATTAGGCAAAATGCTGTATCACGACCCACGCCTCTCATCCACAGGAACGGTGGCGTGTGCCTCTTGTCATAACACCATGTTAGGCGGTGAAGACAATCGTGCAGGCTCAATGGGCGTACAAGCGCAAGTGGGCGGACGTAGCGCACCCACAGTTTGGAATGCTGCCTTTAATAAAGTGCAATTTTGGGATGGTCGGGCGGCAAGTTTAGAAGACCAAGCCGCAGGGCCTGTGACTAATCCCATTGAAATGGGCATGAAAAGTTGGGATGATGTCGTGGCACGGTTAAAAACCATTCCAGGGTATAAACAGGCTTTTCATAAAGCCTTTGGTACGGACGTGATTAGCAAAGATTTGGCAACCAAAGCCATTGCCGCTTATGAAAGAACCTTAATCACCCCCAACAGCGCCTATGATAAATATGTTGGTGGCGATAAAACAGCTTTAACAGAACAACAAGTGCGCGGCATGACGAAAGTGGCTGAATTAGGCTGTACATCTTGTCACAGCGGTGCGGCGTTTAATGGAGCAGGAACTTTTCAAAAATTCCCCGTTCATCCCAATGGCTATTTTGAAGCTCAAAATCATTTCAGTAAAGACAAAGGGTTAGCTGAAGTGACTAAAAAACCTGAAAATGCCCATTTTTGGAAAGTCCCAACCTTGCGCAATATTGCACTGACCGCGCCTTATTTTCATAATGGGTCGGTAGCCACGTTAGACCAAGCCGTGAAAGTGATGGCAAAATTGCAATTGGATAAGGAACTGAGCAAAGCAGAAGTGGCAGATATTGTTGCTTTCTTAAATGCGTTAACAGGACAATTCCCGAAACAAACCATGCCAACATTACCCGCAACGCCTGGGACTACATTTAACAAATAACGTCTAATCTACCCTACCCTCGTAAAACAGGGTAGGGATTTTAGCTTTTGTGACATCAATATTTAAGAGAACAATAATAATGAGCAGCAAAAAACCATTTAGAATTTTAAGCTTGGATGGCGGAGGCATTCGCGGGGTGATTTCTGCCCGCATTTTGCAAGAAGTTGAAAAACAAATTCAAGCCCAACACGGGCAATCTATCGCTCAATACTTTGATATGGTTGCAGGTACTTCAACAGGTTCGTTGATTGCCGCAGGATTAACCGTAGGGTATTCCCCAGCAGATATGATTGCGATTTATCAATATCAAGGAATGGATATTTTTCCTTATCAATCCTTGTTTAGTGTTGACCGATTAAAAATACTTTTAAAATATGGCTTATCGGCACCCAAATTTTTCCACAATGGTCTGTTAAAAGTGGTGCATGGTTTGGAGAAGTTCAAAAACAGCAAGGGTGAATTTATTAAATTGGGCGAAGCAGGTCGGCAATCTGCTGAACAAGAAATCCCCGATACTATTTTGCTGATTCTGGCTTATGATGCCATGTACCGTAACACGACTTTTTTTACTAACGCCTATTTAAACGGTAAGAAAAGATGGTTTCATCAGCAGCCTTTATGGAAAGTGTGTGTTGCATCGGCTTCTGCCCCTACCTTTTTCCCTGCCTGTGAACTTACAGATGATAGAAATAAAGAAGTCTGGAGTTTTCCCCATGTGGATGGCGGAGTCTCGGCAAACAATCCTGCCCTTTGTGCCATTTCACAAGCCATTGAATTAGGCCATCGTTTAGAGGATATTGAACTTTTATCTATCGGAACAGGGCAAAATAAAAAGCCGTTGGATTTTAAAACCATTGAAGGTTGGGGCTTAGTCAAATGGGCTTTGCGAATTTCTGATGTTTTCATGGAAGGGCAAGCGGAAGTGCAAAGTAAAGTGTGCTTAAATTTACTGGGCGGTGTGCAGTCACATCGCTATTTGCGCTTGCAATTTGATTTAAACGAATCCTTTGGTGTACCAGCGGTCAATTTAGCGCAAGCTCCGATTGAGCCTAATGAGCGGCGCGTGAATAAGTGGTTGAAAAGACAAGTCACCGAAGCTATGGACGATGCACGTCCCGATACAATAAAAACCTTATTGGAAGCAACCGAGCAGTATTTAGAACAAGGAGAGGTTCTTTCTACGCGCTTTGAACATTACGGCAGTGTGAAAGAGAATATTGCGCAATTTGTTTTAAGTACAACCACCCCGCGTAAACGATACGCTCGCGAGTAAAATACCCCCCTATCCTTTTTCTCTAACTTTCTGCCCCCTTTAAAATAAAGGGGGTACGAAAAACTTTTCTGCAAAAAGCGTTTTTACATCAATGGCAATAATTGTGCTAATAACAATCCGTTAGTGACTAACACTTGCTTAGGAAATAACCCGACATTGCCTTTAAAATCGGTTAGGGTTGCCCCCGCTTCTTGCGCGATTAATGCGCCCGCTGCCACATCATACAAATTAAGTTCTTGTTCCCAAAACGCATCCAATTGTGCGTCAGCTACCAAGCATAAATCAATTGCAGCCGAACCTAAGCGTCGTTGCCCTGTGGTGCAGTTGGCAATTCGACAAAAGCGTGCCAAATTATTATCTTCTAAATGGGCGCGTAAACAGGCAAACCCTGTGCCTATCATTGAATTTTCTAACGACTCCTCATTAGATACCCAAATCTGACTACCATTTTTCCAAGCTCCACCGCCTTTTTTAGCACAATAATAATCATCCAAAGCAGGCGCGTAGACTGCCCCTGCGATTATTTCATCATCAATTTCCAAGGCAACACTAATAGACCAATAATATTGCCGCTTGGCAAACGAATGGGT
>JAIFMS010000008.1 GCA_020048335.1 Methylococcaceae bacterium
AATGACAGCCAATAGCGGTCTTAAATATTTTTCAGGGATTTTCGCGCTAAAATAACTTCCTACATAAATGCCTGGTAACGACCCGATGAGTAAGCTACCTAATAAGGTAAAATCAACATTTCCCATCAGCCAATGTCCACCGCCTGCAAGTGCTGTAAGGGGAATCGCGTGCGCTAAATCTGTGCCAACAATACGCACAGTGGCTAAACGAGGATACAAAAATAACAATACAACCGTGCCTAAGGCACCTGCTCCAACCGAGGTCAGCGTAACCAAAACACCTAAAAATATTCCTGTTAGTACCGTTAATAAATTTTGCCAGCGTCCAAAGCGTTCATAATGGGTTTTTTGTTGTAAGGCAACGTCAGCGGGTCTTTCACTGAGTTTATTGCGAAAAATAAGCGAAATTGCCGTGAGGATTAGCGTAAAACCTAAGGTTGTGGTCATCAATTTGGTGATTTCTTCAGATTTACTTACCCAGTGACTGAGCGCGTAAATCACCACACACGCCGATGGGAGACTACCTAAAGCTAACCAACCCACAATTTTCCATTCCACAGAGCCGTGTTTATTGTGGTGAACTAATACCCCGCCTGTTTTAGTCAGTGCCGCAAATAATAAATCCGTACCGATGGCTGTTTTGGGGGCAAAGTTAAATAAAAAAACTAGCAACGGAGTCATTAATGACCCGCCACCTACGCCTGTTAATCCGACTAATATGCCAACTAAAAGCCCTGAGCCAATATAGCCAAAATTAATAATCCCTTCTAAATCCATCTGATTGCTCTATGCGTGTTAAAAAACGACAAATATACCCGAAATTTATGATAAGGTTATATGACATTAAAGAATAATTATATCTAAAAATTAGATTAAGCTATCACGATGAACAAAGCAGTTAATAACTCTAAAACACCCAAAAGCCGATTGTTATATTGACGAAAGTGGCTTTGCACACACTATGCCGCGCATTTACGGTTATGTATCTGTCAATGAACGTTGTTTTGTCAAACAGAACTGGCAATCTACTTAATCCAGCCTTCAATTAATTTAACCCTGATAAAAAATGTTACACGATTACGATATACTCATTGGTGGCGGCGGATTGGCGGGCAATTGTTTAGCCTTGGCATTACAGGAGAGTGGTTTAAAGATTGCCCTCATTGAAGCCCAAACGCGCGAGCAATTATCCGAATCTGCCGCAGGTGACAGGGCTTTGGCATTGGCTTTAGGCACGGTGCAACAACTGGAAATTTTAGGCATTTGGCAAGGGGTTAAACAACACGCCACACAGATTGCCCAAATTCATGTCTCAGACCAAGGGCATTTTGGTAAAACCCGTCTTTCGGCGGCGCGTGAAAAGGTAGAAGCCCTAGGCTATGTTATCACTGCGCGTGATATTGAAAGCCATGTTGCGCAATTAGTGACTGCTGCCGATATTAAACAATATTGCCCTGCTAAAATTAGTGCGATAACCTCACATTCTAATGCGGTGACAGTCACAGTACAACAAGCCAGTGAAGAGGTTGAAATTAAAGCAAAATTGCTGGTCGGTGCAGACGGTGGGCAATCCACCGTGCGGCAATTATTGGCGATTGAACAGCATAAAACCGATTATGGACAAACCGCGTTAGTTACCACCGTCAACACTTATTTGCCGCATCACAATACCGCTTTTGAACGTTTTACTGCGCAAGGACCGTTGGCATTATTACCCGTTGGAAACTATCAAGCGTCTGTCGTTTGGACACGCAATCCTGCACAAGCGGCACAATTACTCAACTGTTCTGAAGCCGATTTTATCGCGCAATTGCAAGCCTGTTTTGGTTATCGGTTGGGCGAACTTTCTTTAGCCGCGCCGCGCAGTGCGTTTCCGTTGACTTTAATCCGTGCTAAAAAAATGCACACTGACCGCTGTGTGATTATTGGCAATGCCGCGCATCAACTGCATCCTGTGGCAGGGCAGGGCTTTAATTTAGGTTTGCGTGATGTGGTTGTTTTGGCAGACAGTTTGATTGCGCAACAACAACGCGGCGCGGACGTGGGCGCAAGTGATTTTTTACAGGATTATGCCAAGCTGCGGCAACACGACCATGACAAAACGATTTATTTTACCGATAGCTTGGTCAAACTTTTTTCTAATCCCCATTTACCCCTTGCGGCCGCACGCACTATTGGACTCACTTTATTAGACCATTTGCCGCTAGCAAAACACCAGTTAGCTCGTCATGCTATGGGCTTAAAGCTCAAAGTAGATAATCATCAGTTATGAAAATCCACCCCACCCCTCCTTTACGAAAGGAGGGAGCTTCCCCCCTTTTTTAAAGGGGGTTAGGGGGATTTTTAGCCTCAATACTTAAGTAAACAGGCGCGGAAAATAGGTCAAATAACGCATATTTTGTTATAGTGTCAACTTAACTTTTGTAAATCATCCTGAGGAAAGTTTTATGCTAGAAAAACACCAACCCGCGCCTTTATTTAGCTGCGAAAATCAACAGCAACAACACGTTAATCTGAGTGATTTTAAAGGGCAAAAAAATGTCGTGTTATATTTTTATCCCAAAGATGACACGCCCGGTTGTACTATCGAAGCGAATGACTTTACTCGATTAGCCCCAGAATTTGCCCAATTAAATACGGTAGTGATTGGCGTAAGCAAAGATTCCTGTGAAAGTCATCAAGCGTTTATCGCTAAATTTGAGTTGAAAATAGACCTGCTCGCTGATGTTGATGGCGCAATTTGTGAAAGTTATGACGTATGGCGTGAACGGGAAAAAGACGGCGTGAAAAAAATGGCAATTTTACGCTCTACCTTTATCATTGATAAACAAGGACTTTTAACCTATGTCGGTTATGGTGTTACCCCAGACGGTCATGCACAAGCTATGTTGACAGAAATTAAACAAGCGTTGTGCTGAGTTGACCGCGTACCTTCTACTCGTTTGTAAAAAAGGACTAGGAGGTTTTTTCTTTATTCCTCGTTACTTAACAGAGATGTACTATGAAAACTCATTCGCACTGGAAAAAGCTCATCTGTGTGTTGCTTTTTTCAACCTCTCTTTATGCCGCCCCTCCGTATACGCAAAATTTGGATGCAGATAGTCGTTATTGGATTTATACGGCGAAAAAAAATGATAATTTGTGGGAGTTAGCCAATAAATACTCGCAAATTAAATATATCGAGAAAATTCAAGCCCTCAATCAGATTGCACTTCCTAAACAAATTCCGCCGGGTACGGTGATTAGAATTCCTTTAGCTTGGTTAAATTTAAAAAACGTCACTGCCAAAGTGATTGCCGTTGAAGGGCAGCCCTCGGTGATTGGGATTAATAATCAAGCGATGCCAATTCACTTAGGAATGCAGATTAGTAATGGCAGTCAAATTATCACGGCAATGTCAGAAACGGTGCTGCTCGAATTTGATGACCACTCTAAAACCTTGCTGAAACAAAATAGTCATTTAATGTTTGAAAATTTGCAAGCCTATGACAAAACAGGGATTGCCGATAGCCGAATGCTGTTAAAAAAAGGCAATGTCGATAGCGTGGTGATTCCAACTTTAAGCGATGCAGGGACAACCCATCAAATTCGCACCCCTTCCTCAACAATGGCAGTGCGTGGCACGGTTTATCGGGTCGGTGTCCCGAATGAATTGAACTCACGGACTGAAGTATTACGCGGCAAAGTGTTAGCCCAAGGTGCAAATGCCCAAACGCAATTATTGCCACCTGAAACAGGTTCGTTAGTGGCACAAGGTTCTGCCCCTTCCGCGCCCAAAGATTTATTGCCCGCGCCTGATTTATCCAGCATATTGCCCACGGTTAAAGGGTCTATTTTGAGTGTTCCTTTTAAACCGTTGGCAAAAGCGGTGGCGTATCGGATTGAAATCGCGCCAGATAAGGAATTTAAAAGCTTAGTTTATGAAGCCCGAACCGAGCAGCCAATTTTACAAAGTGCCACGTTACAAGGGGGAAATTATGCGGCACGAGTGCGCGGAATTGATAATGAAGGCTTAGAAGGGATGGATGCGGTGGTGCAGTTTGCCTTAGATGTGCAGTTGTCGCCGCCCTTTATTATCTTGCCCAGTTTAAACAGCACCGTGTATGAACCCAATCCTGTGTTTAAATGGGGCGAAGTGTCAGGCGCGATTGCCTACCACTTTCAAGTGGCACGCACCCCTGATTTTTCCAGTACCTTTATTGATAAACAGCGTTTGATTCCGCATGAGTTTCGGCTCGCTGACTCGTTAAAAAATGCTGATTATTACTGGCGCGTTGCCAGTATTGACCAATACGGACAAGAAGGGGAATTTTGTGATGTACAGAAATTTACTTATCAACCCGATTCGGCTCTGTTAGCCGCTGAAACTGCGCGTATTCAGGCAGGTGATTTAGTCGTGCGTTGGAAAAACAGTGCTAAAGGGGAAACCTATCGGGTGCAATTGGCAGAGGATGAAAAGTTTAATCACCTTGTCACCGATCTTAATTTCACCCGTCCTACTATCACGCTTGCCTCAGGTAATTATTTTATGCGCGTTGGGATAACGGATAAAAAAACAGGTGAAACGCATTTTGGACATATTCAAAAAATAGAAATTCCTGCGGATTATTGGCAAACGTTGTTTATGTTATCGCCTTTGCTGTTTATGCTGTAAAACCTCAGCCATCTTTGAGTTAAATGCCAAAACCAAAACACATTGAGCGGGTCTTTATTTCAGTTTTTCTCCTTATCATCACTTTATTGCTGACTTATACTGACGCGCTCTGGCGATTTGACCGTTTTTTTTATGACCAACAAATTAAGCTGTTTGCAAAAGCCCCTTCGCAAGACATTATCATTATTGAAGTGGATGAAAAAAGCTTAAGAGGTTTAGGACGCTGGCCGTGGTCGCGAAGCATTCATGCCCAATTGCTCAATCAACTTACCTTAATTCCTACCCGTGCGATTGCTTTGGATTTTATTTTTGCAGAGCCTGATTATAATAATCCCACTAACGATTTGCAGCTTGCCAATGCCATTAAAGCCAATCAGCGCGTGGTGTTACCCGTGGTGATTGAACAGCAAGATAATCGTTTAATTGAAACCGTACCACTGCCCATGTATGCCAAGTATGCGTATTTGGGTCATGTCAATGTTAATCCTGATAAAGATGGTGTGCATCGCAGTGTGTATTCCAAAACAGGTTTGAAACAACCGTTATGGGATTCTATCGCATTTGTAATGTACAGCTTGCAGCATAAACAAGCTGTTTCTGCTATTAAACCCAAGCCAAGTGCTGTGATTAATGGACAACTCAATGGTGAATATCAAATTTGGCTACCGTTTTATGACCATGAAAAAGGTTTTGTGCGGGTTTCTTATCTTGATGTTTTACAAGGTAATATTCCGCTTGAATTTTTTAGAGACAAATATATCTTAATTGG
>JAIFMS010000122.1 GCA_020048335.1 Methylococcaceae bacterium
AAATAGCTGATATACGCCTTAAACAATTTATGTTACTGGCGAATAAACAATTACCGTTTTTTATTCCTGATTAAAAAATTATTTTGACTCGCTTTAAAATGAAAGTCACAACTTATGGCTTTGGCAAAGCCGATAAAATCAAAGAAAATTTGAATCTATTTTAGATGTAATTTTTGATGGTCGTAATCTTTATAATCCCAATTATTTATAAAGTAGGGGATTTATCTATTATGCAATTGGTGTAACTTATCACACTGTTTATAATGTTTAGATAGCAAAGAAGGAAATATGATTTTTATTAACCGACTATTATTGGCCAGTTCTTTTTGCCTTGTCATTGGATGCCATAGTGCAGCTGAAAATACGCAAAAATACTTAACTAAGGGAATGGATTATTATCAAAAAGGCGATTACACTAAAGCACGCATAGAGCTTAAAAATGTATTGCAAATTAATGACAAACAAGCTGATGCCTTTTATTACTTAGCCTTAATTGATGAAAAAGAAAAAAATTGGCAAAGTATGTATGAAAATTTATTGCGTACTATTGATCTTAATCCCAAAAATAATGAAGCACGTTTGAAACTAGGGCAGATGCAAATCGAAAGTCCTGATCAGGCACTTGAGCAAGTGGTCGCGATATTAAAAAATATTCCCCATGATCCAGGGGCGTTGACGTTAAAGGCAGCTGTGCTTTTTAAACAAGATAAAATCGCAGAAGCAACAGTCTTGCTTGAGCAAGTATTAAAACAGCAGCCTGATTTTTTGGATGCGATAACGTTAAAAATTATGCTATATATAGAAAAAGATGATTTTGCAACTGCCTTAAATCTTGTGAATAACAGTTTGCTTACCAAACCAAAAGAGGTTTCTTTGCATTCATTACGAATGCAAATTCATAATAAACAAAAAAATACAGCGGCAATTGAACAAGATTATATTGAATTAATCAAAAGCTTTCCAGACAAGCTTGATTTTAACTATGCGTTGGCGAAATATTATTCAGATATTAAGCAATATGACAAAGCGGTCGCTTTATTACAAACAACCATTAAAAATAATCCCGCTGAATTAATGCCTAAACTGGTATTTATTGATTATTTAATGCAAAATAATTCAAAACAAGTAGAAGCGACAATTCAACGTTATTTGCAACAATATCCAAATGAACCTGAGTTGGCTTTTCGCTTAGTGACTTTTTATTTACAGCAACAACACTATTCACAAGCAAAACAGTCACTTACTTTGCTGATAAACTCTAAAAAAGACAGTAAGGAGGCATTAAAAGCAAAAATGCTTCTTGCTAAAATATCACTAGGAGAAAAAGACTCTAAGCATTTACTCGCTTCTAAACTCATTACAGAAATTTTAAAAGTCGATCCAACCTATCTTGACGCGCTGCTCTTAAAAGCACAGCTGTCCTTAAGTGACAAACGTTATGATGAGGCAATTTCTGAATTGCGGACGGTTTTGAATTATCATCCAGCGTCCGATGCAGCGCAGGTGTTACTTGCAGAAGCTTATCAAGGACAACAGTCACCCGAATTGGCACAAGAAAGTTTACGCAAAGCTCTGGAATTTAAGCCAGATAATATTGATGCGTTAATTCCTGTTGTACGAAAATTAATCGCCAATAAAGATTTTATCAGAGCGACTGATCTTGTGCAGAATGGTTTAAAAGCTAATCCAAATAATATGCAGTTATTACAAATTTTGGCTCAAATACGCTTGGGTAGTAATGACTTGAATGGTGTCCAAGAAATTTCGAGTTTATTTAGTAAAGCTCCTAAAAGCTTAGGTTATTCGCAGTATTTAGAAGGAAGAATTTTACAAGGGGAGGAAAAATACGAGGCTGCATTGGTCAAATACAAAGAAGCATTAGTTACCGACCCAAAATTGTTGTTCAGTGCATTAAAAGGAATTGCCGAGAGTTATGAAAAGCTCAATCAGCGTACGGCGATATTTACTTATGTAGACGAGTACATAAAAGCAAATCCAGATAATGTTGACGCTTATGCCTTAAAAGCACAATTGCTCAGTTTTGATAAACGTCCTGAACAAGCACAACAGACATTAACTACCGCTATAAAAAAATGGCCCAAAATAGTCGCGTTGTATACGCAATGGGCTCAAACTTATGTTTTGCCACAAGACATAGATAAAATATTGACTATTTATAAAGAAGGTATTGCAGCTGTTCCTGATAGTGTTGATTTGCAAATGGGTTTGGCAACACTTTATGAACAAAAGGGTGATTATAATAGTGCCTTAAAAATATATGAGACATTACTGATAAACTATCCTGATTCAGACGAAATCATTAATAATTTGGCTTCTTTGTTATTGGATCATTATCCAACCAAAGAAAGTATTGCGCGGGCTGCTAAATTGGCTGAACGGTTTGCAAAATCAGAAGAGCTTTATTTTATCGATACTTATGGGTGGTCTTTGGTAAAAACGGCTCGTTACGAAGAGGCGGTGACGTTATTGCGAGCGTTGATTGTAAAAAATCCTGATGTGGCCGTTTTCAGATACCACCTAGGGGTTGCTTATCATCATAAAGATGATAACCCCTCAGCTATCAATGAGTTAAAGCAAGCACTGGTGTTAGGCGAAAAAACAACAGGGTTTGCAGAGAAAAATGCAACAGAAGCGTTGCTAAATGAAATTAAAGATATAACCCAATAATTTATATTGCAAAAAACCGCTTTTTAAAGAGCGGTTTTTTGTGTTAGTTTATCTTTCGTAAAATGCCAAAACCTGTGCAACGTAGTTTTGTGTTTCAGGATAAGGCGGTACAGAATTATTGTATTTTTTTACCGCATTTTCACCCGCATTATAGCCTGCAACTGCGAGTCTAAGATTCGAGTCAAACATTTTTAATAAATCGCGTAAATATCTCGCGCCGCCTTTAATGCTTTCAGCTGGGTCGGTGCGGTCTTCTGCTCTTACTCCATAACGACGTGCTGTATCGGGCATTAACTGCATTAATCCTACTGCGCCTGCTGGGGAACGTGCGTCAGGATTATAGGCAGATTCTGCCTGAATAACCGCATGGAGTAACTTTTCATCTACCCCATAATCTTCAGCCGCTTGCGCGATAAGTTCACTATATTTTTCTCTATTGACCCGAGATGAATAGGACGTTCTAAAATGATTTGAGGGATGGGCATAAATTTTTGGCTCCTCTGCTAATTGCTTGTTCCGAACTCTGACAATGACTTTTGTGCGAATAATACGCACATAGTTCTTATCAGGAGGTTCATCTGTGTAATAAACCTGTCCATCGGGTGCTGTATACTTATAAACATCTGCTAAAACCGCATTAGAACAGGCTAAAGTAATCAAGAATCCAATTAGAATTTTTTTCATTTCACCTACATTCCTTCTAATTTATTGAATTTCTATTAAGTTGGCCGCCTTCGTAGCATTTTCTCTTGCTTGACTGACATTTTCAGCTACGCTTAAAACAACGCCCATCCGTCTTGAAAAATAGGCTTGCGGTTTAGCAAATAAACGCACCTCTGTTTGCAAAACCGACAAGGCTTTGTCAAGCCCTTTATATATCACAGCTTCTTTGTCAATGCCGCCTAAAATAACAGCACTTGCACCAATTGCTTGATTAGCTGTGGAAACAGGCAGTCCTAAAATGGCACGAACGTGTAAATCAAACTCACTTTGGCGTTGTGTGACCATCGTGACCATTCCTGTATCATGCGGTCTAGGGCTGACTTCACTAAACCACACTTGGTCTTTATTAATAAACAGTTCTACACCAAACAAGCCTAATCCCCCTATTTCAGTGGTAACTTGGGCGGCAATGGCTTGAGCCGTTTGAAGAGCCGCAACAGTCATTTCTTGTGGCTGCCAACTTTCACGATAATCGCCATCTTCCTGCCTGTGACCTATTGGGGCGCAAAAATGGGTTTCAATCTCCCCCGCTGCATTCAAAGCGCGTACTGTCAATAAGGTGATTTCAAATTCAAACTCAATCTTAGCTTCAACAATCACTTTACCCGTTGCAGCACGTCCTGCTTCGTTAGCATATTTCCACGCTTGTTCCAATTGTTCGGGCGATTTCACCATCGACTGCCCTTTACCCGAAGAAGACATGGTTGGTTTGATAAAACAAGGGTAGCCTATTTTAGCCGCAACCGCTTGTAATTGTGTAAAACTGTCTGCAAATCCATAAGCCGAGGTGGGTAAACCTAACTTTTCTGCGGCTAAACTTCTAATGCCTTCACGATTCATAGTCAACTGTATCGCTCTGGCATTAGGAACAACCGTACATTGTCCAGCACGCTCAATCTCCACTAACGCAGCCGTTGCAATCGCTTCAATTTCAGGAATAATAAAATCAGGTTGCTCGGTTTCAATCACTTTCTTTACCATAGCCGCATCGGTCATGTCAATCACATAACTGCGATGCGCTACTTGATGGGCAGGTGCATGAGGGTAACGGTCAACCGCAATTACCTCAACGCCGTACCGTTGAAGAGAAATAGCAACTTCTTTGCCTAACTCACCACTACCTAAAAGTAAGGCTTTTGTGGCTGTATGGGTTAAAGGGGTTCCAATGATCATAAGTTTTAAGTCTACTAAAAAAGAAGGGGCAATTACAAGATACAACAAAGGTTGTTTTAAATATAGACTATCCCGCTAATTTTGTGGGACTTATAACAGAAAATCGCTTAATGACACATCGCGCTTGCAATTAAAGCTTGCATCAACTCGATTTGTGCAGGCGTATCATTCAATGCAGGGATATAAGTATAATTTTTGCCGCCTGCCGCCTTAAAAATTTCTTGATTCGTCATGGCAATTTCTTCCAAAGTTTCTAAACAATCCACTGCAAACCCAGGACAAATTACTTGAATATTTTCAATGCCTTGGGCTGGCAATTGTTGCAAGGTTTCCACACAATAGGGTTGTAACCATTTAGCTCGTCCAAAGCGTGATTGGAAAACTAATTTCCATTCCGAACTGTTTAAATTTAGTTTTTGGGCAATTAAATGTGCTGTTTCCTGACATTGGTAAAAATAAGGGTCGCCCCATTCGGTTAGTTTATCGGGTAAACCGTGAAAAGAAAATAACAACAACTGCGCTTTACCTTGCTGTTGCCAATGTTCAAGAACCGAATTAGCAATCGCTTGAATATAAAGCGGATGTTGATGATAGTCGCTGATAAAATAAATGGAAGGAATATATCGCCAACCAGCTAGTTGCGCTGTGACCGCATCATAAACCGACGCTGTTGTGGTAGAAGAATACTGGGGATAAAGCGGTATAATCACAAAGCGGTTAGCTTTTTTTTCTTTAAAATCAGCCAGCTTGCTCGCAATCGTGGGTTCACTGTAACTCATCGCATAATCGACTATCATGTTTTCATCAGAATAGGTAGCGGCTAC
>JAIFMS010000171.1 GCA_020048335.1 Methylococcaceae bacterium
TAAAGCACTTACTGCATTAGCGTGTTGTAAATAACGTAATAATTCATATTCGGTAATGCCTAATAGAGCTAAATTATAAATCCGTTGTTTGGGAAAATGCGCTTGTGTTGTTTGGGCGGCAAACCCTAAAGCTACCCGTGATGAACCCATCAATAAAATCTCAGGGCGTTGTTTGGTTACGGCAATGACTTTGCCCATCCGCAATTGACTGGCAAATTCATGTCCATTAACGGCTTGTCCTTGTTTTAAATATACTTTGCCATAAATTGCATAAGGGTCTGCGTAATAACATAACCCGATTAAGCTAAGAGCTAAGAAAAAAGCCGTGCTGAAAAAAAGACGGTTATAGCGACTAAGGTTTTTCATAAGTGCTTAGAATTGAAAATATAAAAATTCGCTAATTCGCGATAAACCTAAAACGGCATAAATAAACAATATCGCCATCGTAATTGACCAGCCTAAGGTAGGTCGCCAACGTAATGGCAACGTGGTTTGATACGTTATGGATTTTTCATACACAGGGCGATAACGGCATAGCAATTGTTGGGTATTGGGCAGAAAAAAGACGATATAACTTAACATTAAAAACCACAGAATATCCACCACTTTGACCGCACCAACTTGCTCAAAAAAACCTGTAAATTGAACCTGATGGGCTAATAACCAAGGGGTTAATGAACCCAATTTTGTTTCCCATGAAACAGGCAACATAAAGCCATTTAAGCCAATCATGCCACTCCATAAAATCAATGCGCCTTTCATGGTTGCAGCACGAAAAGGAACCCAGGCTGCGGTCACTAAACTAAAGGTTAAGGCTATAGCAAAAAAATTATTTAAGTTAATATTGGTTTTTCGCCATAGATTATTCATAATTAATAATATTCCGTGAATTGCCCCCCACAAAATAAATTTAATCCCTGCGCCATGCCATAAGCCGCCAATTGTCATGGTAATAAATAAATTAAAAAATTGGCGGGTTATGCCTTTTCTATTCCCACCTAAGGGGATATATAAATAATCCCTTAAAAATCGCGATAAGGTAATATGCCAACGTCGCCAGAATTCAATAATATTTGCCGATTTATAAGGTGAATTAAAATTCATCGGTAAGCGAATCCCAAATAATTTGCTTAAGCCAATCGCCATATCTGAATAGCCTGAAAAATCAAAATACAGCTGAAATGAATAAGCAATTGCGCCTCCCCAGGCTGCAACAAAAGTGAGCGGGATGCCCGCTTCAGCTAAATTGAACGTGGTGGTGGCAAAGCTGGTTGTGCCATCGGCAAGAATGACTTTTTTAAATAAGCCAATTACAAAAATAGTTAATCCGGCTGTAAAGTTGCGGTGATTAAACACATAAACGGCATTTCTGGCAAATTGGGGCAGTATTTCCCGATGATGGACTAAAGGGCCAGCAATTAAATGCGGGAAAAATAATACGAATAAGCAGTAATTTAAAAAATTGTATTGTTTGGCTTTTTTGCTATAGGTATCGACTAAATAAGCGATTTGCAAAAAAGTAAAAAAGGAAATTCCCAGTGGTAAAATAATGGTGTTTAGGGTGAAATCCAGCTTGAAAAGCTGATTGGCACTGTCAATTAAAAAATTGGCGTATTTGTAATAGGCTAATAGGGAAAGATTTGCACTAATGCCGAAAATTAATATTTTTTTAGCCAAATGTCTGTCTTGATTTAATAAACTAATGCCAACTGCGTAGTTGAATAGCATTGACCCCATAATTAAACCCAGATAAGCAGGATTCCACCAGCCATAAAAAAATAACGAGGCGGCAACCAGCCAACTCATTGCAATACGGTGATGCCCTTGTCCGCCAATTAAATAATAACCACTTAAGACAATCGGTAAAAATATAAAAATAAATGGGTAGGAGTTAAATAACATTGATGTGCTTATGCCAAGTGAGTTGCGTCATTTTGATAAATTTGCTTTAAAGCGATAAGCTATTATATAGCTATTGCTGATTTGCGTTCATTCATCATAGAATGGTGTTTTTTTAATCTCTATTGGGAGTTTTTGATGTCAGATGAAGTGTGGTTTAAAACGGGTGAAGCAACGGTATTTTGCACTACGGGTGATGCAACCGATGCAATGCCTGAGATTTTAATTGGTAGCACCAAAGGCCCTGCCGGTCATGCGTTTGCGAATATGATGGGACAAACCGCAGGGCATACGCGGATGTTTGCGATTCGTGCCTGCAATCAAATGGTGCGTCCTGCGACTATGATGGTGTCTAAATCGACCATTAAAAATAATGCCTATGTTAATTTGCTGGGCGGACCTGTGCAATCGGCGGTGGCTGATGCGGTGGTTGATTGTGTTAGCGAAGGGATTATTCCCAAAGAAATCGTGGATGATATTTGTATCGTAGCCATGATATGGATTGCGCCTGAGTGTGCGAATAATCCTGATTTAAACCGCAAAGAGATTTATCGTACCAACTATGAAGGCATGAAATTAGCCATTCAACGCGCGATGACAGGTTCACCTTCGATTGATGAGTTAATTGCTAATCGCCACACGATTGTGCATGAAATGTATGACCCAGAAACAGGTGCGTCACAGTGGTAACACTTAAGGCTTAAAACTAAAAAGTCCTAGCCCCCATTGATGAGGACTAGGACTTTCGCATCAAAAACGGCTTAAAATTGAAGTATCAATTATTGAGCGGCTGGTGCTGCTGGTGCGTCAGCAGCTGGAGCGTCAGCGGCAGGTGCATCAGCTTTTGCTTTATGCGATTTCGCTTTATGATGTGATTTCGCTTTAGCTTTATGTGATTTCGCTTTATGCGCTTTTTTGGCTTTAGCTGGTTTATCTGCCGCAGGTGCTGCTGCATCAGCCGCAGGTGCTGCGTCAGCCGCAGGTGCTGCTGGTGCTTCAGCTGCAGGAGCAGGAGCTGTTTCTGCACTTACTGTTGAAACGAAACCTGAAAGTAACAAAGAGCTAAGAGCAATAGCTAAAGAGGTTTTACTGATTTTTGTCATGATAGTCATCTGAAATAATTAATAATAGTTTTGAGAAATCAAAACTTACACTTGCGTCTTTCGTTTGCAATTTTACATAAACGTTCATTACAAGTTCTCAAAGTATAGCATGAAGAGTTTTTTTGCAAGAAAATATCAACAACTGACGTACGGCATTTTTTTTTAAAAGGTGTTTAAAATCAATGAAAAATTATTTTTTTTTACCTAAAAGGGGGGTAAAAAATGCCGCAATCTTAACGCAAAAAATCTCAACCATTCTATTCTAAAATTGGAAAATAATAGGTTAAATGACAGCAACGTGGTGATTGATTAAAATTCAGCCAAAAACAGGCCTAAATTTTATCGGTAAAGTCCCTTGTTAATGAAGTAATTAGTGTTATTGTGTGGAAATTTTCTCAAGATAAAGTATATAATCCCATCATTTTGATTCAATATTTTTCTAAAATTCACTGGAAAAAAGTATGTTTGGTAAACTGGTTAAACTTGTTGTAGGAACACGGAACGACAGACTTATAAAGAAGAAAATGAAGGTGGTTGCCAAAGTCAATGCCTTTGCTTCTGAGTATGAAAAAATGTCGGATGAGGCTTTAAAAAGCAAAACACAAGAATTTCGTGATCGCCTTGCGCAAGGTGAAAAACTGGATAACTTAATTCCAGAGGCGTTTTCAGTAGTTAAGGAAGCCTCTACACGGGTGTTTGGTTTGCGGCATTTTGATGTGCAGTTGATAGGTGGGATGGTACTTAACAGCGGCAAAATTGCAGAAATGAAAACCGGCGAGGGTAAAACCTTAATGGCAACCTTAGCCGCTTACCTGAACGCACTGCCAGGACGTGGCGTGCATATTGTGACCGTGAATGACTATCTTGCCGAGCGAGATTCTACCACTATGTCAAAGTTGTATGGCTTTTTAGGGCTAACAACAGGGGTTATTTTAAGCGAATTAAGTCAAGCGCAACGTCGCCAAGCCTATGCCTGTGATATTACCTATGGCACAAATAACGAATTTGGATTTGATTATTTGCGCGATAACATGGCGTTTGAATTAGGGCAAAAAGTGCAACGGGAGTTGCGTTTTGCCATTATTGACGAAGTGGATTCTATTTTAATTGATGAGGCAAGAACCCCGTTGATTATTTCAGGTCCCACGGATGAAGGGACGGAAATTTACTTTAAAATCAACAAGCTTGTGCCTTTTTTGCGCAAACAAGATAAAGCCGATGATGATAAAGAGGGTGTTAAACAAGAGGAAGTCGGTGATTATACGGTTGATGAAAAGTCAAAACAGGTTTATTTGACCGAAACAGGGCATGAAAACGTCGAAGCTTTGATGATTGAGCATGGCTTGATGACCGAAGGCGACAGTTTATATGATGCAACCAATATTCGTTTAATGCACTATTTGAATGCCTCACTACGCGCCCATGCGTTATTCCATCGCAATATTGATTATATTTTGATGGGAACAGAGGTGGTGATTGTCGATGAGTTTACAGGGCGGGTCATGTCAGGTAGACGCTGGTCAGAAGGCTTGCATCAAGCCATCGAAGCCAAAGAAAATGTCCCCGTGCAGAGTGAAAATCAAACGTTGGCCTCGATTACCTTTCAAAATTATTTCAGATTGTATGAAAAACTGTCAGGAATGACAGGCACGGCTGATACCGAAGCCTTTGAATTAAATAAAATTTATGGCTTAGAAGTGGTGGTTATTCCAACCCACCGCCCGATGGTACGCGAAGATTTAGGGGATTTGGTTTATTTAACGGCGCAAGAAAAATACTTAGCGGTTGCCGAAGACATTAAAGATTGTTTAGCACGGCATCAGCCTGTGTTAGTCGGTACAACCTCGATTGAAAACTCGGAGCGAATTTCCAGGTTGCTTACTCAACAAAATATCAAACATGAAGTGCTAAATGCCAAACAGCACGAACGTGAAGCCCATATTATTTCCCAAGCAGGGATGCCCGATGCGATTACCATTGCAACCAACATGGCAGGTCGTGGTACGGACATTGTGTTAGGGGGAAATTTAGAAGCAGAACTTGCTTTATTAGGAGAAGAGGCAAGTCAAGTTGAAAAAGATAAAGTGCGTGGTGCATGGTTAGACCGCCACAAACAAGTCATTGCCAGTGGCGGTTTACACGTTATTGGTTCCGAACGCCATGAATCACGAAGGATTGACAATCAATTGCGTGGTCGCTCAGGGCGACAAGGTGACCCTGGTTCAACCCGTTTTTATCTTTCCTTAGAAGATGATTTGATGCGGATATTTGCCTCTGAAAAAGTGGCAAGTATTATGCAGCGTTTAGGAATGGGAACAGGTGAGGCAATTGAACATCCATGGGTCACACGCTCTATTGAAAATGCCCAACGCAAAGTAGAAGGGCGTAACT
>JAIFMS010000035.1 GCA_020048335.1 Methylococcaceae bacterium
AAAAAAAATTATTATCTCTTTTAAATCAAATTGTTACAGAAAAAGTCGAACATCGCGTAAAATATAAATTTTCTGGTTCATTCCCTATTCACCGCTTTTTTGTTACTCTGGTATATAAGCATTTTAGGAGGTGTATGATGAAAAAACTTATTCAAATTCTTATTGTTCTTTGTTTGTTATCACTGACAGGCTGTTATGTGAATCCTGGTTATAGTGGTTATTCAAATCGCACAGGCTATGGGGTGAATGTGAACAGTGGTTATCATAATGATGGTTACAACCGTTATCCGAATAACACAACCTATCAAAATCGCTCAACTTATCAAGGTCATAATAACTCTAATCGCAATTATCAGCAGGATAAAGTCATAACCGATCATCGCTATCAAAATCGCTCAGAACAATACCATCAAGATGGGCATCGTTCAGAAAATTATTCAAGACATCGTCGTTGAATTTAGTGGTTACGCCGATAGCGATAATACGCCGCACACGCGCCCTCACCTGAAACCATCGTCGCGCCTAAGGGATGCTCAGGCGTGCAGCGTGTGCTAAACTCAGGGCATTGTGCGGGTTTGAGCAAACCTTGCAATACCTCACCACTACGACAAGCTTTGGGTTCGTGCGTGTTAATCATGGCAACATTAAAACGTTCTTCTGCATTCCACGCGGCAAAATCAGCCGATAAAGTCAAACCACTTTGGGCAATTTCACCCAACCCACGCCAACTGCGGTCAACCGTAACAAACACTTCTGCCATCGCTTGTTGTGCTGCTACATTGCCGTTCTCACGCACGACGCGACTGTACGCATTTTCCAGCGCGAAACGCTTGGATTCCAATTGCTGCACGGTTTGATAAATCCCTTGCAAAATATCAATTGGCTCAAAACCTGTTACTACAATCGGAATTTGATAGTGCTGAACTAGCGGTAAATATTGCCGCGTTCCCATCACTGCACAAACGTGTCCTGCGGCTAAAAAACCTTGCACTTGATTATTGGGTGATTCTAACAAAGTTTGCATCACAGGCGGCACTAAGACATGACACGCCAGCAACGAAAAGTTGTGTAATTTCAACTGCCTTGCACGAGTTGCGGTTAAAGCGGTTAAAGGCGCGGTTGTTTCAAAACCCACTGCAAAAAACACTACCTCACGCTGCGGATTTTGCTGGGCAATTTTTAGCGCGTCTAAGGGGGAATAAACAATCCGAATGTCCGCCCCTTGCGCTTTTAGAGCTAATAAATCCAATTGCGAACCAGGCACGCGCAACATATCGCCAAAAGAACAAAAAATGAGATTGGGCTGTGCGGCAATGGCTAAGGCTTTGTCAATATAGGCGAGCGGAGTGACACACACAGGGCAGCCTGGCCCGTGAATTAACTGAATGGTTTGGGGTAATAATTGGTCAATCCCATGCTTGATAATACTGTGGGTTTGTCCACCACACACTTCCATCAGCGTCCACGATTGAGTGGTTAGTTTTGCAATAGCAGTTAGCAGTGTTTTGGCAATCTCAGGATTACGGAAAGCAGATAAGCTACTCATTGGCATTCAGTTGCGCAAGTTCTGCAAAAGCCGCTAAGGTAGCTGCAGCTTCAGCTTGGTCTAAAATTGACAACGCCAATCCTGCATGAACAATCACATAATCGTGTAATTTGGCATCAGGTAAATAAGCCAAACTAATCTCTTTACTAATGCCTGAAAAATCAACACGGGCAATGCGTTCTAAACTGTTGGCTTCAGTCGATAGACTGATAATTTTTCCAGGGATGGCTAGGCACATAGGTCTTATCTAAAGTAACAAAAAAAATACGGTGCAATGTTACCACTGCACCGTACTTAATAACACATTAGTTAAACAATTGTGTTGCGTTAAACCGCTAACGACTTATCTTTATTAGATTTTCTACCCAACCCAATTAATCCGGCAATACCTGTACCAAACAACCAAACTGCGCCTGGAATAGGGGTATTTGCAACTTTTGGTGCATTAGCTGAAGTATTGGTAAAGACAAACTGCTCGTCATCATAATCTTTATCCCCTCCCCACAACAAATCTTCAAAACCAACATAAGTACCTTTGGGAATAACAGAATCTCCTGCATAGACACTTGAGTACAGATGATTAAATCCACTGTCTTTAGTATTCATACTTGGGTCAGAATAAAGCGAAAAAGCTGTACTAGAGGTTAAGTTAGCATTCAATTTAAAAACCAAGCTATCGCCTTTTTTCACTGAACCAAAGTTAAGTGATTGACCATAAGTTGCTTCTTTATTACCTTTAAAATCATGATTAAATAAACCAGAGATACCTTTTTCAATACCATTGACTAACAAACTAATACTATTAGTGTATCCTGCGGTTGCCCCCACATAATAAGCAACAACATCACCTGTTCCAGTCGCTGTAAATGCGTAAGTTTCAGCATTTGTTTTGCCAGTATTACCTAGAGCGCGATAAGAAACAGGGGCGGCATTCGCGGCAGAAACAGCGAATAAACCAGCACACAATATAGATAAGAAATATTTTGTTTTCATGACACACCTCCTTAAAAATAAAACCTTAAACATTCATTTTAAGATCGGCTGATACCGTTCCCTTTTACACTAAAGTGTTTCTTAAATCGTAAAGTTCACCTCGCATCCTTGTCGGCTTTGGTTATCAACCTGCCGCATAATATAAACTTAATAAACAGTGAAGACCAAAAAATTTTAAGGCATTTGTGAATCAATCCACAAAAATAGTTTATGCTTGCCAGTGCTGGTGTTTATCGACCCAGCGCAAACTTAGCCAATACCAGAATACCAGTGGCAACATGGTTAAAGCCCAGCTCCAATCGCCAATTAAAAACACGTCCTCAACCCAGCTTTGTTTAAAAAAAAGCACCCACGGCACACTGTAAAGAGTAAAAATCACGCTGCTATAAATTAAAATCAATGCCCCTTTGCGGGTTTCAATACTGGAAAAGGCTAAAAAAACCCACAGTGGCATATCGTCTTTTTTTTCCATAAAACCTAGCTCTGTCAATTCAAAATGGGTGTAGCGCGTTGATAACGCTACACCAGATTATTTTTTAAGGCAAACCCGCGCTGGCTTTTTTGACTTTGGCAAATTTTGCGGCAGCACTGTTGGGGTAATAGCGAATAACATAGTTAAAATATTCAGCCGCTTTGTCTTTTTTATTCAATGACAACTGCATAGAACCTAATTTAAACAATGAATCAGGAACTTTGCCACTTTTTGGATAATTGCGTAATACTTTGTCAAAAGCCAGTAACGCACCCTGTTTATTGCCTTTTTGCATTAAAATTTCAGCCAGCCAAAACTGAGCATTCCCTGCATAACGCCCAGCTGGATAATGGGTCAGCATTTGTTGAAACCCAACTGCCGCTTTAGAATAATTTTTTCGTTTAAACAAACTCATCGCATTGTTATAAGTTTTTAACTCGGCGTGTGTCGTTGCAGCGGTTTGTTTTTTAACCAACACGGGGGCTTTTTTAACAGCCAACTGCTTATTCAAACTTTTAATTGCCGCATCTTGTTTTTTAACAATACTTTTTAACGTTTTTATATCACTGCGTAACTTAGAAACACTGATTTTTACAGGGGCTTTAACGGCTGTTTTAACGACGGGTGCTTTAACAGGTTCTGCTGCCTTAGTCGTTGGCACATTCAAAACAGGTGGCAATCCCACCGCATAGCTATTACTAATACTTACACAGCCTATTAGCAGAATAAAATAAGGTATTTTCATTGATAAACTCTCTAAAAAATATATGGATTAACACATTGCTTAAGAATAGTGCATTCGCTTAAGTTAAGGGGGATTTATTTTGCCTAGCCCCGTTCTGCCATTTTTGCACAACCAATACATTTATCCACAAAGGGTAAAGCCGCTAATCGTTCTGGGGCAATATCTTGTCCACAATTGACACAAACCCCATAGTCTCCACTATCCAATCGTATGATGGCTTGTTTAATTTGTCTTAACTCATTACGGGTAAAGTTGCCTAAAAAATCAACCACTTCACTGTTTTCCATTTGCGTGGCTTGTTCTGCAAAGTCCTGTGCTAAAGGTTCTTGTGCGTGGGTGATATTATCGGTTAAT
Organism: Methylococcaceae bacterium; assembly: GCA_020048335.1. Classification (GTDB taxonomy): domain Bacteria; phylum Pseudomonadota; class Gammaproteobacteria; order Methylococcales; family Methylomonadaceae; genus CAIQWF01. The sequence continues at coordinate 4,111 of JAIFMS010000035.1, forward strand.
TTAGAAAAACGCAGCTCTAATTGCGCTTCCAAATGCACTAATTTATTGCGTACTTTGGTGTATTCATCCATTGTTTTTTCTACTGACCTTGTTTGGAAATTAAAGTTATAGCGATTTAACTTTAAAAAAGACTTCAATCATAGCAGAACAGACTTGCTTTGCGCGATTTAAAGACAAAAAACTGGACATCAAATAACGCCTCATAGATACTTGTAAACTATTTGACAATTAAAATAATTTAAGGAGAACAGAATGGGCTTTATGCAAGGTAAACGTGTTTTAATCGTAGGTTTGGCCAGTAATCGCTCTATTGCTTATGGTATCGCTAAAGCGATGCACCGCCAAGGGGCAGAATTGGCTTTTACCTTTCAAAATGAAAAACTGCAAAGTCGGGTTGAAACGATGGCAACCGAATTAGGTTCATCCATTACCCTTGAGCTAGATGTGGCAAGTGACGAGCAAATCACAGAAGTTTTCACCCAATTAGGGCAACATTGGGATGGTTTAGACTGTATTGTTCATTCGGTGGCTTTTGCACCGAGTGCCGCCCTAGAGGGGGATTTTGTTAGTGCAACCACCCGTGATAATTTTAAAGTTGCACACGATATTAGCACCTATAGCTTTGTTGCCTTAGCCAAAGCAGGACGTACCATGATGGCAGGACGTAATGGCTCTCTTATCACCTTAAGTTACTTAGGCGCAGAAAGAGCTTTTCCAAATTACAACGTGATGGGGGTGGCAAAAGCCAGTTTAGAAGCAACAGTACGCTATATGGCAGCGGCATTAGGGCCTGAAGGAACGCGCGTAAACGCAATTTCCGCAGGGCCTATCAGAACCCTTGCAGCGGCTGGGATTAATAATTTTAAAAATATGCTCAGTAAAGCCTCGGATAGTGCGCCACTAAGACGCAATGTCACCATTGAAGAAGTCGGCAATGTCGCAGCTTTTTTATGTTCTGATTTAGCCTCAGGCGTGACAGGTGAAATAACCTATGTCGATTGTGGCTACAATATCGCAGGACTGGTCGCAAGTTAAATTTCATAGCCTTTCTTACAGAGGCTATCGATATGAACGTGTAACGCATTGATTAACAAGTAAAGACGTAATATTTTGCGTCTTTACTTTTGAATTGTATAAAAACTTATTCCTGCTCTTAAAAGCACTGCCATTAAGTTAAGCAATTATCAGGAGTCCAATAGCTTTAGCTATTGGCAAATCGTTGCTAAAAAACAGCTAAAGCTGTTTTACTC
>JAIFMS010000067.1 GCA_020048335.1 Methylococcaceae bacterium
GAAAAATAAGCTTGTTAGAAAACAAGCGTTTATAGCCTTTATCGTGTAGTGTTTCATTCATTCTCTATTTCCAATCAATTGAGCATCAAACCTTCAATCTCACCCTGTGTTAAACCCGTCGTAGCCATAATAACCGCCACCGCAATATTTTGTGCTTTTAAGGCTCTGGCAATTTCCAAAGTGCGCTCCATTTTTCCCTCTATTTTTCCTTTTTTTTCACCTTCCATATGTCCAACCACATAAGTGGATTCATACATACTCGCCTGATAATGCAAAGACTCTTTGTAATATTCATATTCGCACTTTTCTTCTTCGGAACATTTCATATAATCCAAAACTTCTTTCGCTTTAGCGAGTCCTTTTGCCTTAAAATTGTCTTTTACATCCTCATTTTTCAAAAAATAAACCCACTCATCCAAAGTATCTTTCGCCACATCATTAAAATTATTTACTTTAATCAAATAATACTCAGGATACACGCTTTCTATTTTTTCAGTTTTATAAAGCTCGGCTTGATTGGCGGTTAATTTTAAAAAAGCGTGATTATGCATTCCTTTAAAGGAAGTTGTACCATGATAGATATAATCATCCCCCTCGCCCAAATCAAAATAAACGATATTAATCGAAATCACTTTCACTATTTTTGCATAAGGTTCTCGTTCTTTAATATGCTCAACAATCGTTTTTGCAGAGGCATATAAGATTCTTTGTAAATAATCAAGTTCGCCATTGTATTGAATCTCAATTAACACAATCTCATCTTTTGAGTTTTTAACTTTAATATCCAAGCGATTAAATTTATCTTCTCTGGTTTCTTTATTGCTCTCACTTTCTAATATCTCTTTGATGGTTATTTCATCAAAAAGCAATTCGCTTAAAAAACCTTCCAATACTTCAAAATTAGCTTTACTGCGCAGGATTTTTTTAATCGCCCAATCAAAACTAATTAGTTTTCTATTTTTAGTTGCCATGATTATTCTCCAAAAATTCGTTATATTTCAATGTTAAACCGTGCATCGCATCAGCCTACACTGTTTATCTATCTTCAACAACTTTGCTAGTTAAAAAATGGAAAAGCCACTGTACGCTAATTTCAAAACAACAGCAATCAAGTATAACTGACCGAAATAATTAGACTTTTTTAGTAAGAAATAGCTTTTCATTTACTATCCGCAACGGGCAACCGAATGTTTATTTTGACCCCTTGATTCTTTGCTGACTCAAGAGAAAAAACACCTGCTAAACTTTTCACCCGCGCTTTAATCCCTAATAAACCAAACCCAAACGATAGCGAGGCGGCATCACAGCCTATCCCATCATCCTCAATTTGTAATGCTAACGTAGGACTAGGCAAAACAATCACTTCAAGACGAATAGCTAAATGTCGCGCTTGCGCATGGCGCACCGTATTAGTAATGGCTTCTTGAATAATCCGAAAAACTTGAATGGCTATTTTTGCTGGAATATCATCGACTTGTGTGAAATAAACAAGGTGAATTTTTAAAGCGGGTGTGCAGTGTTGCCAATGATTAACTAAATCATGTAATGAAGCGGTTAAACCTAATTCGGTTAAAATCAACGGATGCAGGTTTTTCATCATGGAGCGCACCACTTTGAATAAGTGGTCGCAGACAGTGATAATATTGGGGTAAATCTCAACCGTGGGATGGGTGTTTTTTTTACCTGTCACCGCCAGCACTTTAATTGCCGTGAGGGATTGCCCTAACTCATCATGCAATTCTTGCGCTAAGGTTTGCCGCTGTTCTTCGGCAATGTCTAACGAATGTAGCGTTAATCGCTGATTATCTTGCTGGGTTTTATGCAAAGTCGCAGTAAGATGATTAATGGCTTGGGCAATACGGGAAAATTCGGAAATACTAAAAGTGGGTAAAGGCAGTTGATAATTTTCGTTTTCAATCGCACTTAAGGTTTGCAAAATTTTTTCAACCGTCTGTAAAACTTGCCGAAAAATCAAATTGACTGCCAGAAACAACGCGCAGCTGAGTAATAAAATTACGCTGAAAAAAACTTTTGTTTCCTGCCAAGCTTCGGAAATTTCGTCCAACGCATTGGCACTGATTTTTATCTGTGCAAGTTTGTTATCTACCCTTGCTAAAGAATACGTCACCGTCGGATAAGGCTTGTCAACCAGCCAAATAAACCAACGCGGTGTTTGCTTGTAAAACAAGGGTTTATTAGGTACGCCCAACTGCAAAACCTGTCCTGTCGGTTGGATGAGATGGATTTTTAAATGGCGGGTTTCTTTCAGCGAGGCTATATCGTGTAGCCAAGTCGGGTTGTCGGTTTTATTCAAACTGAGCTTGATTAACTGGATAGTCAATTGCACCGAAGAGTGAACTTCTTTGGCAACGGCAACACGGGCTTGAAAAATAATCGCTGTCGCCCCTAAAATCAGGACGACCAGCAGGGTAAATAAAATCCGTAGATTAATTTGATAACGCAAACTCACTCACATCCCCCGTTTTGAAACGCCAAACAGGGGAATTGCGAAAAATTTAATACACATCCCTGACATAGCGTTTATCTTTTTTCAATTGATTGACATACTCAATTGCTTGTTCGGATGTTTTATGCCCAAATTGGACTATGACTTCATGCAGTGCCGCGTCCACATCTTTTGCCATCCGATACGCATCACCACAGACAAAGAAATAGCCGCCTTGTTCTAGCCAAGCAAATAGCTCTGCGCCATTTTCCAGCATTTTATCCTGCACATAAATTTTTTCCGCTTGGTCACGCGAAAAAGCCAAATCCAAGCGGGTTAATAAGCCGCTGTGCTGCATCGCTTCCAACTCATCTCGATAAATATAATCGGTTGCCGCGTTTCTATCCCCAAAAAACAGCCAATTTTTACCACCTGCGTTTCTAAAAGCCCGTTCCTGTAAAAAAGCCCGAAACGGTGCAATCCCTGTGCCAGGGCCAACCATAATCATAGGAAGATTATTATCGTTTGGCACACGAAAGTTTTTATTGGGGGTAAAAAACACTTTAACAGGCGTGTTGGCATCGGCAAGGTCAGCTAAATAAGTCGAACAAACCCCTTTATGTTGCCGTCCAAAACTGTCATACCGGACACTGGCAACGGTTAAATGTACGCTATCAGGGTACATTTTACCACTGGATGAAATCGAATAAGCCCGATGTTGCAAGGGTTTGAGTAACGCAATAAATTCAGCAGCGGAAAATTCAGCCTGTGGAAATTGCCGCAATAAATCCAAGGTATCACGCCCCCATAAATAATCGGCTAACTTTTCTTTTTCCGCCGCTGCTAATACGGCGTTTAGCTCAGAGTCGCCGCTGCGCCGTGCCAGTTCGTCTAACAGTTCTTTACTCGGTTGTTTGATTTCAAACTGCGTGCGCAACGCCTCGCTTAACCGCATTAATTGACCATTAACAGGTTCATCCTCATCCCCAGTGCAACCGATGATGGCAAGAATATCGGTGACTAATTGTGGACAATTTGTAGGAATAACGCACAGCGCGTCGCCTGCTTCATAGCTTAAATCCGAGCCTGCCAGCGAAATTTCATAATGGCGAGTTTCTTTGGAGGAATGCTCAGCGGTAAGCAATTTATTGACTTGTAAAGTCGCGGGAAAGGGATTTTTACGGCTGTATTGTGATTTGCTATTGGTATTCTCTGTTGTATCAACAACGGTTATTGCTTCTGTACCCTCTGCCATTAACGGGATGACTGCACCAATCCAAGTTTCAGCAGGCGTTTCAAAAGCCACATCACAATCAACGCGCTCATACAGACGAGTCGCGCCCAAAGCCGTTAATCTTTCGTCCCAAGCAATCCCTGCTTGACAAAATAAATCGTAGCTGGTGTCGCCTAATGCCAACACCGAATAGCGGGTATTTTCCAGACGGGGCGCATTGTCAGCATTTACCGCTTCCCACAATAGTTGTGCATTATCAGGCATTTCACCTTCACCATAGGTGCTGGTGATGATAAGTAAATACTGCATTTGCGCAACGATTTCTGCATCCACTTCGTCCATACTTTGCACACGCGGCAACAGCCCATAAGTTTTGGCAACCGTTGCTGCATCATGGGCAACCGATTCCGCATTCCCTGTTTGTGTGCCATACAGAATGTGCAGAACACGCGCTGAGGAAGAAACGTCAGTGGCACTGTGTAGAATATGACTGTGCATTCCAGCAAAAAAGCCTGATAACCAGGCGCGTTGATTATCGCTGTAAGGGGCGTGCGGTAAAATTTGCAATGTTTTCATAAGTGAATCTAAAGTCTAAATTAAGGGTTAAGCTGCGTTTGAAGCCAAGCTTTAAATTTATCAATGCCAAATCCATCAGGATAATCAAGGAGCAAAAGGGCTAACTTATCCCGTTGTTTGAGTGAAAGGGTTTCCAGTTGTTGGATGATTTTTGCATTGAGTTTGCCGTAACGGTGCTTACACAAGCGTAAAATTAAATCCAACTCGCCTTGTTCACGCCCCTTAGTTATCCATTCTTGCTTATTTTCTGACACAACATCTTGATAAAACTGGGTTTTTTTAATATCAAGCTCAATAAAATCTAACATTTTTTGTATCTAATATCAAGCTCAATAAAATCTAACATTTTTTGTATCTTAATTACATGATTACAATAACTCTCAACTGTTAAATAAACTGTTTTGTTTTATTGTGTTATGAGAATGGGGTTGTAAGAGTGAATTAGGTCTTAAAACATCAATAAAGAAATTTCTGTCATAAACAACTTGAGGAAAAAGTTGTTTTTTCAATAGTGACACCAATATTGCACAAGCTCTAGCTTGGCAACTATATGATTTTTTAGGATTAAATTCTATATCGCTAAAACCATCATATTTAAAAAGACGTTGTAAATAATCAGCATGATCTTTTAAAGCATAAAGATATAACCAATCATAAAAAGCCGTCTTGGGTTCAAGCTCCCATTCAGTCATCCCAAATTTAAAACATTTTAATGCGCCATGTGTTTTGAGCCGTTCATCTTGTTTAGCGGCACGCGGTTCGGCAAAAAATAAATCAGTAAAAGGACCGCCGTATTCAAATATTTTACTTCCTTGATATGCCGATTCTAACGGTACAGAAAAACCATCGGGTGTTGTTACTTTTAAACTAAATGCGCTTAATCTAATCCCTAACTTTTCCTCTGATTTAGTTGATACTTCGAGAATATGTGCTAACCCTTTCGCTTTCGCCGCAGAATGCAATGAAACAATATTTTTTTTCTTTTGACTAATAGCAAATCCAGAATGCCAATCAAATTCAAGCGATAATTCTTCAACTAAATGATTGTTATCATGCTGAGGAATAAAAACAGGACGAGTTGCCATGATTAAATGCCTATAATAAATTCTGTTGGAATAATATGGGGTACAAGAATTTCGTATTTCTTAGCTAACTGGCGACGCATTTGTACGTTAGAATTACTCCAATCCGTCCATTCACAAATTATTTCAGCGTCTATTTCTTCCATTGCTTGTGCTAGCGTTAAAAATTTAGTCCCTTTTTTATTTGCTACTTCTAACGTCACTTTTACACCCTGCCACTGTAAAACAACAGGATTGATTTTCAAAAATACTGACTCATTAATTCTTCCATCCTTTTTCGCTATGAACTCCATTGGATGTTGATTGAAAAAACACAAATGGATATATCCATCAAGTTTTAACTCAATATCTAAATTGTGGCTTAATTCATTACCTCCCGCTGCTGGTATTTCAAGCCCTTTACGATTTAATTCAGCTAAACTTAACAAACCATGTTCGTATATTGATGAAATATTGCGCGTGTCAGTAAAGTGAAATAGTGGTCTTGTGCCAATTGTCATTTTAAAAAGCCTGCAATGTAATTTGATTCATATAACGTATTTACCGAAAGTTTATAATCACATTTTATTGAACGCGTAAAATCAGAAAATTAAACCAACATCGCCCCAATCACTTCCAAACTGGCATGAGAGGCTAAATGTTGTTCCACTTGCGTTAGGTTTTTTAAAGCCTGCCGATTGATTTTATCTTGCGCCATAATCCAAGCAGTTGAGCCAATCGAATAAATACTCTGCACATCCCGATTCATCAAAGCGGTTTTATAATCGGTTAACCGTTTTTGTGCCAACAAAAAAGCTAACTGCTCATCATTGTACGCACTGTAAGCTTCGCGAGTATTTTTTACCAGCGCGTCTTGCAGTTTACGCGGACGTTCCAGCACCATTTTCCGAATCTGCTGATGAATAACTGCTGGTATTTGCGCGGCTTCAGGTAGTTTTTTCATTTGCTCAGAAACCAACTGTTCGGCTTTATATAACACAGAAAAACTATTAATTAACTGAAAGGTCAACAACCCGTCCAATTCATTATAAGCAGGAATTTCCCCCTTAAACAGTACGGTATCGGTTTGATAAGCCTGTTTTAATTCATCGGTTTGACGTTGCGCATAAGCAATCGCCAATTCCTCTATCATGGCTTTGCGTTCAAATGTTTTTGCAATAAATTCAGCGGCTTGGGTTTTATGCAGCCAGAGTGGTATCGCAACAAAAAAGTATTGCCGTTGCGTTTGCCAATCTTGCAAAATAGCCCGCGCTTTCTCTGAGCCAGTGTAATCTAAATGTTCTTCTAACATACTGCGGATAAAAGATTCATGTGCCGCAGTCAGTTCTGTATTTTCTGCCAAACTGTGAATTTGCACCGAATCTTTATCATATAAAGCGGCGAGGCGATTTTCAGGGTCATATTGATAGGCATTGCCGCCTGACATTCCTGTGCAGAAGCCTTTGCCAAATCCCCCTAAATTCAGTACCGCGCCATTAATCATATATTCGCAAGCAAAATCCCCCACGCCTTCAACCACCGCCATTGCGCCAGAATTGCGCACCGCAAACCTATCACCTGCTTGTCCATTGATAAAAACTTTGCCACCACTTGCGCCGAATAAGGCAAAGTTACCAATTAACACATTTTCCCCAGCAACGGCTGAACCCCCACCTGGAGATTTTACCGCGATAACACCGCCACAGATGGTTTTGCCTACGCCATCGTTGCAAGTGCCAGTGTGTTCAAAGCGCATTCCATCGTTTAAAAAAGCACCGTAACTTTGACCTGCCGAACCTGTTGTACGCACTAGCACCGTATCGGGGGCAAAATAATAGCGACCATGTTGATTTTGATAAACCGATTTTAATTCGGCGCGTTGCGTATCAGTTAATTGATACGTCAGTAAACGCTCAATATCAATCGCCGTTTGTCCACCGACTGTTTTGTGGCGATTGTTTAATTTAAACGCCGCCCCTTCAATCACAACACGCGCTTGTTTTTGCTCAATCAACGTGGTTTTAACTTGCGCAATAATTTTGTCATCCAGACTAAAGTCAGCTTCCAGATAAATTGGTTTTTCAACTTTCACCACCGGCACTTGGGCTAATAGTTTGGTGAAATCCAGCTGTCCAACCATGCAATCATGTTGAGTTAGATGCAGTAAATCGGCTTGCCCCCGAATTTCTGCCAAACTTTGGTAGCCTAACTCTGCCAAAACTTCACGAACTTCGTGTGCCAAATTCATAAAATATTGCGCTAAAACCCGTGCATCGCCTTTAAATTCTTCGTGAGAAGTGGTTAAACCCGCAGGACATTTTACGTTACAATTTTTTGCCATCACACAACGCAACATCATTAACGCGGAAGTACCAAACTCAAAGGAATCTGCTCCTAAAATAGCCGATTTAACTACATCTAGCCCACTTTGATGTGCCGCACTGCAACGCAACACAACTTTATCCCGCAAGCCATTTGCCGCTAAAGCTTGATGCACTTCCGCAATGCCAATTTCAGGTGAACGCCCAGTGTGTTTTAGGCTTGTTACCGCTGCCGCTCCTGTGCCACCTGTGTTACCTGCGACGTTAATCACATCTGCGCCTGCTTTAGCAACCCCAACGGCAATGGTGCCGATACCTTCGGAGGAAACCAGTTTCACCACGACTTTAACTCTGGCGGCTTTTGCATCGTGAATCAATTGCCCTAAATCTTCAATTGAATAAGTATCGTGATGCGGCGGCGGACTAACTAATTCAACTTTTGGCGTACCCCCGCGTAAGGCGGCAATTTCAACCGACACTTTCATCGCAGGCAATTGTCCACCTTCACCCGGTTTTGCGCCCTGCCCAATTTTAATTTCAATTTCTTCAATCGTCGCATCGGCTAAATACCCTGCCCAAACCCCAAAGCGACCTGAGGCAAATTGTTTAATTTTGCTGGAGCGCAACGTGCCAAAGCGACTGGAATGCTCCCCCCCCTCGCCCGAATTACTCAATGCACCGACAATATTCATTCCTAATGCCACTGCTTCATGGGCTTGGGCTAATAAAGCACCGTGACTCATTGCGCCTGAGGCTAAGGTTGCGGTAATTTCATGGGCAGGTTGAACTTGTGCCAAGGGAATAGCGGCTTTAGCGGGTTGCAAGGTGGCTAAATAATGCTGTAGCACACTGGCTTTATCTGCAACACTGAGCATAATTTCTTGGGCGGTGACGTTAAGGGTAAATTGTTCACCCGCAAAACGTTGCTGTAAGTGTTGCGCCAAAGCTTGCAAACGCGGTTGGCTATTATTTTCGGTAAAACTGACTGCAAAATTGTCTTCTGTTGCAATAACGGTTAAACCACGCACTAAGTAATTGTTATTACCGTGTAAATTTTGCGTACTTAAGATTTTATCAAACTCTGCACAGCTGTTGGCATGGCTAACATCCACAGGAAAACCCATGATGTCACGCAATGCCGCAGGACGGGATTGCCGTTCAAGGTATAGGTTTTTAGTAAAATGTCGATACGCAGGCGTGATGCCAAATTGGTCAAGCTGTTCAGGCGTACGTTTTTCATAGCCTGTCTCAATATAAGCAGTATCACTGGCGACAGGCGAAATCCCCCCTTGCCCCCCTTTATAAAAGGGGGGAACAGAAGAATCCCCCTTTGTTAAAGAAGAATCAACAGCAACTTCCCCCTTTGCTAAAGGAAAACCAACAGCAACTTCCCCCTTTGCTAAAGGGGGATTGAGGGGGATTTCTGGAAGATATAAAATAGCCTCATCGGTCATATTGATATATTCACGCACAGCCGTGTTGCCAAACGTATGCCCTGCCCCTTCTTGCCGTTCTTTGAAAAGTCCCAAAAAAGGAATGTCTTTTTCTTCATGGACACTTAAAGCTTTGTGATGCCATTCAGCCGCACTGGCTGCCAAATCCGCATAACGCACCCCACCGACGGCGGCATTGATATTGGGAAAATAAACATGGAGTTTGTCTTCATTGGTGTCCAGATAATTGGATTCAAAAAACTCACCACCAATATAGCTTTCTGCGGTACAAAGTCCAAATTTACCCATCGTTTTCATCAGAGATTTTTCAATCCCTTTTTGAAAATTATCCAAGGCTTTTTGTTGTTGAGCCACATCAGCATATTGCGTCATCACCCGACTATGAACACTTAAAGGACACACCGCAGATGCACCAAAACCCAGTAACGTGGCAATATCGTGCGGGCTAACTGCTTGCCCTGTTTCGATAATCAACGAAGAGCTAAACCGCAACCCTTCTTTTACCAAGTGTTGATTGGCGGCTGCCACCATCAATAAAGCAGGAATTGCCGCTTTTTCAGCACTGATTTGACTATCGGTCAACACAATAATGCCAACATGAGCGAGTGCAGCTTTTTCAACTTCCGCACAAACGGCTGCAATAGCTTGTTCTAATGCCTGTTCATTGGCGTGAGCATCGCTAAAATCAGGGCGGTAAAGCATTTCTAGCGTAATCACTTTGACTGAGTTTTGCGCTTTAATTTGTGCCAAGTGCGTGCGTTGCAGGATAGGTGAGTCAA
>JAIFMS010000187.1 GCA_020048335.1 Methylococcaceae bacterium
CCGTTGAATGAAAAAAGCATTGCGCAAATCCGCACGGAACTTATGGCAACGCAAGAGTATGAAGCCGAAATTGCCGATGAAGCTATCCCGCAAGCCATACGCCAGCAATTAGCCAGTTTTCGGCAAAACCTCGCTGATATTTCGCAAAAATACGAAGAAGTTAAAGTTTTTCTAGCTTCCTGTCCTGATGCAAAATTTTCTTATGCAGAATTGAAAGCCTGTAACGAAGATTTTTCAGCATTAGCCAAAATGTTACAAAATAACCAGCAGATTAAAGAACTCGCTCACAAAATGGGGCGCGATTACATTTCGGAAGAAAAAAAGAAACAGGTCAAAATCCCCGAAGCCAGTAAAAGCGAAGTCTATGGCACACACCGCAGTGATGATGTGATGCGGATGTTACCCAGTGAATTATTGAATCTGGACGATGAAACGCTGGAAACTTTGTTTTATGCTCGATTATTGGAAAAAAACCTGCTGACTTACGAATTGCAAGGCGTGACGTTTAATAGCGGTGAAGAAATAGAAGAGACTAAGAAACGCACAGGCCCTGTGGTTGCGTGTTTGGATACGTCTGGCAGCATGAATGGTGCGCCGATGTTAAAAGCCAAAGCCCTTTTATTGGCGATTGCCAATATTCTGAAACAGGAAGACCGTTCGTTGCACGTTTTATTGTTTGGTGCATCAGGTGAAATTCGAGAATTTTCGATGGATAGACAAAATAACGCGGCAGGATTGCTGGCATTTTTGCAGCAAGGTTTTGGTGGCGGTACGGATTTTGAATCACCACTGAAACGCGCATTTGAAGTTATTGCGTTGCAAAGAGACTATAAAAAAGCCGATGTATTGATGATTTCAGACGGCGATTGCCATTTATCACCTGAATTTACGCAAATCGTAACATCACAAAAACACAAACTAAACTGCATGGTCTATTCAGTGCTGTGCAATGGCGCAAGAGTTGAAGATACGTTTAGTGATGAAGTGGTCGTTATTTAAGACTAACAGAGCGAAAACCCGCGTTATATCATCGACTTGGTTAAGCGTATTGTGTGGGTAAGTGTGGAAACGGTGAAAATAATTAATCGCGAATTCTTTATCTGCGTTGAATGAGAATTTAAGCAGCGTATAAATGCGATGTAAAAAAGCCGCTGTGATTTTTCAACACATCAACCGCGCCGCCATCCTTGGCAACGCTATATCAATGGATGTTTTTAGACATTATAGGCATAAAAAACCCACTAACCGTTGCCAGTTGTGGGCTGCGTGGACTTCTTAAAACGTTGTTGGATGTTTGATTGGTGTCCCCGACAGGAGTCGAACCTGTGACCTACCCCTTAGGAGGGGGTCGCGCTATCCTCTGTGCCACGGGGACTTGCTGGAATCGCTATTATAACAAGGGATACATAATTTGCAGCACAATGTCTTTGAAACCTTGAAAATTTATTCTTTGACAGGGCGTTTTTCTAATTTACGTTGCAAGGTACGCCTGTGCATATTTAAAGCTCTGGCGGCAGCGGAAATATTGCCCTCATGCTGCATTAACACCGTTTGTAAATGTTCCCACTCAAGGCGTTTAACCGATAAAGGCGCGTCATTAATCGCAACCGAGGCATCACCTTCATTTTTATGTAACGCATTGACAATTTCATCGGCATTGGCAGGTTTGGTTAAATAATGAATCGCACCTAATTTAATCGCCTCCACAGCGGTTGCAATACTGGCAAACCCTGTTAGCATCACAATTTGCGTGTTGCCATCTAAAGAAATGAGTTTTTTAACTAACTCCAAACCTGAATCATGTCCAATGCGTAAATCAATCACCGCATACTCAGGTTCGGTTTGCTCGGCAATGGCAATCCCTGTTTTTACATCATAAGCTATATTGACTTGAAAGTTGCGTTTTTCTAAGGCAGGTTTTAGCACAGAGCAGAAAGTGATGTCATCATCGACTAAAAGTAATTGTGGTTTATCCAAGGTAGTCATCGTGCTGGGTCTCAATATTAATCAAAGGTAGTACAATTTCAACACAAGCCCCGCCTGTGTCCTTATTGTGAAACTCTATTTTACCGCCTAAACGATTAATAGTGGTATAGGCCAAAAACAACCCAACCCCTAGTCCTTGTTTGTTGCTAACCACAGGTTCTTTTCCTGCAAAATTAAGCAACGCAGGCGGCAAACCTGGGCCAAAATCGCGTATTTTTAATACCAAAAAGTGTCCATCCCATTGGGCGTGTAATTCCAAACCTTTTTCAGGCGGCGTTACTTCAGCAGCATTGTTTAAAATATTAATAATGGAATGGGTTAAAGTGCGTTCGGCAATAATTTCCGATTTAATATAAATACTGGGATTAACAATTAATGAAAGTTTTGCCGCAGGTTTATGAGTGCGCCATTGCATTAACACTTCGTCAATATATTCGACTAAGTTCATAGGACACCCTGACTCTGCTCGCATTTCCCCCGAGGAGGCCGACATCATGGACAAAGCGGCTTTGCAACGGGCGATTTGTTGTTCGATAATCAACAGTTTTTCTTGCAAATCAGGGTAGCGATGTTCTGGAAAATCTTGTTGTAATTCATGCACTAAAATAGCCATTGTACCCAGTGGTGTTCCCATATCATGGGCTGCACTGGCAGCTAAGGTTCCTAAGGAAATTGCTCGTTCATCGCGTAATGCACTTTCTCTTGCTTCGGCAAGATGACGCTCTCTGTCGCGTAATGATTTTGACAATTCCACTACAAAGTACGCCACTAACCCTGCACTAAACACAAAACCAAACCACATCCCAAAAATGTGTAAATTAAAATAATGCCTATCACTCATCAAATGCAGCTGGTGTTTGGTTTCGGGGCTCACCATGGTCGGGTCACCCATGTGCGGTTCGATGGCAGGTAAAGGTACGTTATGCGCGACCAAAATCGTATAGGCAGAGCAGGTTAAAATCACCATATACCAGGCATACGATTGCGGTAGCATAATGCCTGTAATAATCAAAGGTAACAAAAACACCCAAATAATCGGATTTGACGCGCCACCGGTTAAATACAATAGCGCGGCAATCGACATCACATCAATGATAAGCTGAGAAAATATTTCCAGCTCAGTGACTAATTCGTCGGTTTGTAGACGCACCCAAGTATAAGTATTGAAAGCCGCTCCTGAGCAAATCACTAGCCAGAGTTGTTGCTGTGGCAAGGTAAGCCCTAATCCATCAATGGCAAGAAAAATAATTAACGCTTCTGCGCCGAGCATTAAATTTCTAAGGATAAACAACCATTCCAGATTGTCGTGGGTTGATATTTGAGATTTGGGTAAAAAGCGCGATTGCATAATGAGTGTGGGTAGGGGGCAAAAAGGGTTACAAATTCGTTGCTGGAACCACAAAATCGACCAATAAAATGCGCATTTCGTCAATTCTAATCGAAAAGGTTTTACATAATTTATCCGTATTAAAATCGCGATAGCTTTCTGAGGCAATCGGTTCATGGCAAGCTAAAGGGCTGTCTAAGGCTAAAATTTGATAAAAATAAGGTCGCCATGACCAGTTAAACCCCATTTGCCGCGCATCTTCAAACCATTTTTTTTGTGAAAACACAAAGGAGGCACTTAATTGTTGTCCCTGATTATTGCAAATATAAAACCGCAAAATACCGCTGATTTCAAAAGGTAATGCTGCTAATTGATTGAGATTAAAATCGGTCTGTAATGCTTGTTGCAATTGTTTGACCAGCTGTTTAATCGTGGCAAGTTTGCTGTTATTTTTGCGCTCATTTGGCAAGGTTTTGTGCAGAAATTTGTTGCGTAATGAATCAATATGCCGCTGATGGGTGGTGGGTGGCGAAAACTCAGCCATCGCAGGGGAAAATAAAAACCCTTGCATCAGCGGTATTCCTGCTTGTAAGGCAAAGAAAAATTCAGCCGTGGTTTCTACCCCTTCGCAAACAACGTGTGAGCCGCTGCGTTTGGCTAATCGGGTCACTAACTGCACCACATCCCGCGCCACCCCGCCTTTATTAGCTTGTTTAAACAACTGCATATCCAATTTAATAATGTCAGGTTGAATCGCAATCACCCGTTCTAATTGCGAATACCCTGCCCCAAAATCATCAATGGCAACTTTTAAACCATGCTGCCGATACACTTTGACCAACTCCGCTAAATGGTCTAAATCACCTTTTTCTTCAGTGATTTCAATAACAATCCGCCGTTTGTCAATATTCATCTCGTGCAGCATTTTTAACGTCGGCAATTGACTCATGTCTTCAACGTATTTTAACCACGCCGCAGAAATATTTAAGGTCAAATAACAGTTGGTTTTAAGTTGGCTAAATTTCTGTAAGGCTTGATAGCGTAAACGTCTATCCCATTCTATTTTTTGCTCATCGCTAATCTGGGGGTCAAAAAAGACTCCGCCCGCAGAAACGACTCGCCCTTGTGCGTCATAACAGCGGGCTAAGGCTTCATACCCTTCGATAATACCACTGGCAACGCTGATAATGGGTTGAAAATAAGGAAAAATAGCAGGGTCTGGGGTTGTTGATAAAGTCATTGTGTAAAACGATTCGGCTTTTGATGAAGGTTAAAAAGCAAAGGCTATGCCAATTTATAAACTGACCATGTTTTTAGTTGGTTAAAGTTAATTTTAAATCAACCCCAATCTGTCTGACTTCTTTTAAGGAAAAAACTTTTTTGTCTGCCATCGTGTGTAGGTCTGGCAACGAAAACAACCCGCGCCCTTTGTCACCTAGCACACAAGTTGCCATATAAATCAGCCATTCATCGACTAAATTCGCGCTCAATAAAGCCCCATTTAAAATAGCCCCTGCTTCGACTAACACCTCGTTAAGTTGCTGTTGCCCTAAAAAATCCAATACCGCAGGTAAATCAACGTGTCCATTGCTTTCAGGGAGTTGAAAAATGTTGAAACCTGCGTGTTCTAACTGCTTTTTTTTGTAAATATCGCCTGAGCAAGTTAAAACCCATGTTTGTCCCGCTAAGGTTGCCATTTTCGCAGTGACAGGCATTTTAAGCTGGCTATCTAATACCACCCGAATCGGTTGCACAACTGGGGATTCCAACAACCGTACATTCAAGGCAGGGTCATCGGCTAAAACCGTATTAATCCCTGTTAAAATAGCGCAGCTTTGAGCGCGATAATGCTGCACATCTTCGCGGGCTTGGGCAGAGGTAATCCATTTGCTTTCGCCATTTTCCAGCGCGGTGCGTCCATCTAAACTCATCGCTAATTTGCTGCGCACAAACGGGCGACCAGTTCGCATTCGTTTAATAAAGCCCCGATTTAAGTTTTCTGCTTCAAGGGCTAACACATTGCAAACTACTTCAATGCCTGCCTCGCGTAGTTTTTTTAACCCCTGTCCTGCGACCAGTGGATTCGGGTCTTCCATTGCTACCACCACCCGTTTAATCCCTGCTTGAATTAACGCATCGCAACAAGGGGGGGTTTTGCCATAATGACTGCACGGTTCTAAGGTCACATAAGCCGTTGCGCCCATAGCCTCGCTGGTTTGCTTTAACGCTTGCACTTCTGCATGACCACAGCCTGCCACAACGTGCCACCCTTCGGCGATAATATAGTCATCTTTCACCAACACACAGCCCACGCGCGGATTAGGCGTGGTGGTATAAAGCCCTTTTTTCGCTAAGGTTAAGGCTTTTGCCATATACAGCGCGTCGGATACAGAATGTGAATCAGTCATGGCTCTTAAATTATCGGCTAAAAAACAGAGATAAACGCGCTATGATACAGTAAGCTCTCTTAACTTTTGCTTTGAAATCGCAGCTTACTTTTCAATTATTCCTCAGCTGTTATAGAATGCCTGACTTTTCAATCGGTTATTTGTCTGGGTTTTTTCACAACAGCAGGGCAAATCACACACTAAAAGGTCAGTATGTTTACAGGTATTATTTTAGCCGTGGGAAAAATAACCGCGCTACAAGCGCGAGGCGGGGATTGTCGCTTAAGTGTTCACACGGGCAAATTACCCTTGCACGATGCTGTTTTAGGCGACAGTATTGCAGTGAATGGCGTATGCTTAACCGCCGTTGAATTAGGCAAAGATTATTTTTGCGCCGATGTATCGAATGAAACCTTATCATGTACCACTTTTCGCACCGCTCAAGTAGGAATGCCCGTTAATTTAGAATTGGCATTAACGCCAACTACCCGATTAGGCGGACATATTGTCAGCGGTCATGTCGATGGCATTGGCACGTTGCTGGAGAAAAAAAATGATGGTCGCTCAATGGGGTTTAAATTTCAAGCTCCCGATAATCTTGCCAAATATATTGCGGAAAAAGGCTCTATTTGTATTAATGGCATTAGTTTAACGGTCAACGCGGTTGATGGGGCATTATTTAGTGTTAATATTGTTCCCCACACCTTGCAAGAAACTACCTTAGGCATAGCAGACGTTGGCAATCAGGTTAATTTAGAAGTAGATTTACTTGCCCGTTATCTGGAACGCTTAATGAAAGGCGACAAAGCCGCGCACTCGTCTAGCAATGTAACGATGGAATTATTACAACAATCGGGTTTTATTAAATAGGCGATATAACGATGCAATTTAATTATGCGCAATTAGAAATTCCAGTCGGCAGTCAATTATTAATTCGTGATGTCGATTGGGAAACATTTGACAAATGGTTAGATGAAACAATGGATACACGCCGCGTGCCGCGTATTTCCTATAGTCAAGGGTGGGTAGAATTCATGGTTCCGGGTGTTGAACACGAAGATGATAGAAGTATTATTGGTGATTTAGTCAAAATTTTATTGGAAGAAATAGATATTGAATTTCGCGCGGTTGCATCAACCACATTGCGCAGTAGCAAGGCGAAAAAAGCCGTTGAGCCTGATGAATGTTTTTATATTCAACATGAAAAATCGATACGCGGTAAAAAAGCCATTCATTTAGATTTTGACCCGCCGCCTGATTTAGCCATTGAAATTGATATTACTTCCAGAACGCATTTTGACACTTATGAAAAACTGGGTGTCCCTGAATTATGGCGATTTAATGGGCAAGAATTAACTATTCTCGTTTTGGAAAATGGCAGTTATCAGGAATCTGAAACAAGCCGACAATTTCCGCAGTTACCCATTAAACAAATCATTCCGCAGTATTTGGAAAAAAGCAAACAGGATGGGCGCAATAAAACCATGAAAGCATTTCGGCAATGGCTTGCAGAATATTTATAACGCTAATTTATATTGGAAGGAGATTCTTATGTTAGCAACCGCGCAATTGAATGATTATATCAGACCGTTATCTGTGCATGAATATCAGAAAATGGCTCAGGTTGGGATTTTAAATGAAGATGATCATATTGAATTAATAAATGGGAGATTAATTAAAATGGCTCAGATAGGATTTGAGCATTCAGGCATTGTAAATTATTTGAATTATGTTTTTTATGCCGCTTTGCATAAAAAAGCTATTGTTCATATTCAAAGCTCTATTCTTTTAAACAAAGATTATATGCCAGAGCCTGATATTGTGTTGGCAAACTATCGGGATGATTTTTACAGAAGTCGCTATATTAATCCAAAAGATATTTTATTAATTGTGGAAGTTTCCAATAGTTCTTTTAAATACGATAGCGAAATTAAAATACCCGTTTATGCGCAATTTTCAATTCCCGAAGTTTGGATTGTGGATGTGAATACACAACGGTTAATTCGCCATTCAAACCCTGTCAGTGGAATTTATAAAACGATACAGTCGCTTGAAAACCTAGAAGCTATTTCTTTAACAATGTTACCTGAGGTGACATTAAATTTAACTAATTTATTTTAATAATGAACACAACGGAAGAAATTATTGCCGATATTAAAATGGGCAAAATGGTTATTATTATGGATGATGAAAATCGTGAAAATGAAGGCGATTTAATCATGGCAGCGGCATTTACCCGTCCTGAGGATATAAATTTTATGGCGCGTTACGGGCGTGGTTTAATTTGTTTAACCTTAACCAAAGAACGCTGTCAGCAATTAAAGCTGCCTTTAATGGTAAATGACAACAAAACCCCCTATTCCACCAATTTTACCGTCTCTATTGAGGCAGCAACAGGCGTAACTACAGGGATTTCAGCCTCAGACCGAGCGAAAACGATTCAAGCGGCGGTGGCTAAAGAAGCCAAAGCCGATGATTTGGTACAACCTGGGCATATTTTTCCCTTAATGGCACAAGCAGGTGGGGTGTTAAATCGAGCAGGACATACCGAAGCAGGCTGTGATTTTGCCCGTTTAGCAGGGGTTGAACCTGCGGCAGTGATTGTGGAAATTCTCAATGAAGATGGCTCAATGGCGCGGCGTGCGGATTTAGAAATTTTTGCCAAACAGCATCAACTAAAAATCGGGACAATTGCCGATTTAATTCATTATCGAATTGCCCATGAAAATACCTTAGAGCGAATCAGCGAGTGTGCCTATCCAACGGAATTTGGGGATTTTCGCCTCTATGCGTATCAAGACCGCAACGACAATAATCTGCATTTAGCTTTGGTGATGGGACAGGTGTCAGGCGATGAACCGATTTTAGTGCGGGTTCATGCGCGATTGTGGCTGGATGAGCTGTTTGCTTCAAAACGCAGTGATTGCAATATGCCGATTCGATTAGCCATGCAAAAAATTGCTGAAGAAGGGCGCGGGGTGTTGGTGATTATCCGAGAACCTGAGGATAATAAATCCTTAATTGAATTAATCCATCATTATCAAATGGAAGATAATGGGGTCGCGTTAAAAACGGCAAAACCAACGGTGAGTAATGATTGGCGCACTACAGGCGCGGGTTCGCGGATTTTAGCAGATTTAGGGGTGCATAAATTAAAAGTGTTGGGTACACAAAAAAATTACATCGGTTTGTCAGGATTTGATTTAGAAATTGCCGAGCATTTAAGTTAAAAAATGAGCCATTAAAAAAAGAGAGAATGCGTTTAATCCAACAACAGCAAGAATTACTTAAATCAGATATTTTAGGGCTTGATAAAAATGCCAGAGTGTTTTTATTTGGTAGTCGAGTTGATGATGAAAAAACAGGAGGTGATATTGATTTGCTTGTTTTTTCGCACACGTTAGATAAAAAACAACTTCGTCAAGTGAAATGGCATTTTTATGATGTCTTTGGCGAGCAAAAAATAGATATACTCGTTGATTCGGGTAATTTAGATTCCCCTTTTGTCAGAATGATTTTTCCCCTTAGCGTAGAATTATGAGTCTTGAAAATTTAAAAGAAAATTGTAAATTACTCGAAAAACAATTGTTTTGGTTAAATTATTCCTATCAACAAATTCTAGCAACTGATTTATCTAAGCCTTTAACGATTGAGGCGTTTAATCATTATGAAAATTTATGCAGTCGATTTTCCAGAACGGTGGATTTTTTAATTCGGAAAATGTTTAGAAGTATTGATGCGGCAGAGTTTGAAAATCAAGGCACATTAGTGGATGTTGTCAATAATGCACACAAAAGAAAGTTGTTTGACAGCATCGAAACAATCAGAACTATCAAGGAATTACGCAACGAAATTGTACATGAATATATTGATGATAAATTGCAAGCACTTCTTGCAGAAGTGCGTTATTTAACCCCTGTATTAATTAAAATAGTTAATGATACAATTGACTATGCTAATCGACAGCTTAATTCTTAAATTTTATTTTAACTTTACAATAAAACTATGTCAGCTATAACTTTAATTGAAGGAAACTTGACCGTTCACGGTGGTAAATTTTGTATTGTCGCTTCACGTTTTAACAGCTTTATTGTGGAGCAGTTAGAAAATGGTGCAATTGATACCTTAATCCGGCACGGCGCAGTCAAAGAAGATATTACCTTGGTGAAAGCCCCCGGCGCATTTGAATTGCCGATGGTCGTTCAACGCATTGCGGCATTGAAAAAATATGATGCGATTATTGCTATCGGCGCGGTAATTCGTGGCGGTACACCGCATTTTGAATACGTTGCAGGCGAATGTGTCAAAGGAATTGCCCATATTTCACTGCAATATAATGTGCCTGTGACCTTCGGTGTTTTGACAGTTGATACCATCGAGCAAGCGATTGAACGCGCTGGCACTAAAGCAGGGAATAAAGGCGGCGAAGCAGCAATGTCCGCCATTGAAATGGTTAGTTTATTTAAAAATTTGGAAGGCTAATGAGTCAAGCAAAAACCAATGCCCGCCGCTGTGCGGTGCAAGCTCTTTATCAATGGCAAATGACAGGGCAAAATTTAGGGCAAATTGAATTGCAGTTTTATGAAGAAGACTACTTAAATTTAGCGCAAAAAAGCTATTTTTCAGTGCTTTTTCACGGTGTGCCAGCCCAGTTAGCGGTTATTGATAAGACATTGACGGAATTTGTGGACCGTCCTGTTGAAAAAATTGACCCTGTTGAACGGGCGGTTTTGCGGATAGGTGTCTATGAATTGTTGAATCGCTTAGATATTCCTTATCGGGTCATTATCAACGAAGGCGTGGATTTAGCTAAATATTTTGGGGCAGATGGCAGCCATAAGTATGTCAACGGGATTTTAGATAAAGTCGCTCAAAAACAAAGAGTTATAGAGACAAGCCGTGCTAAAAAACCAAGAAAGAAACAACCTAAAGAAGCATAAGTCATGGCTCTTTCTGAATTTGGGTTAATTGCGCGATTTTTCACCCAACCTTTAAAAAACGCTGTTAATCAACTTGGGATTGGCGATGATTGTGCATTGCTGAGTATTCCCGCAGGTTATCAGCTCGCTGTGACAACGGATACGATGGTGGAAAAAGTGCATTTTTTCCCTGATGTTTCGCCTTATGATTTAGGACACAAGCTATTAGCGGTGAATTTAAGTGATTTAGCTAGCATGGGAGCGCAGCCTGTCGCAGTAACTTTGGCATTGACTTTACCGTGTATTAATGAAGCGTGGTTGACTGATTTTTCCGCAGGTTTTTTAGCCTTAGCGAAAAAACACAACGTGGATTTAATTGGCGGTGATACCACGCAAGGGCATTTAACCTTAACCGTACAAGCCTTCGGTTTAGTTCCCAAAGCCTGCGCATTGTTGCGCAGCACCGCACAGATTGGGGACTGGATTTATGTCACAGGCACGGTAGGAGACGCGGGGCTGGGTTTAAAAATAAAGCAAGGGTATGTTTGTGACAATCCTAGCGAAGCTTTATTACAGTTTAATCAACCGCAACCGTGTGTGGCAGAAGGATTAGCCATTCGTCCGTTTGCCCATGCGTGTATTGATATTTCTGATGGTCTGGCGGCAGATTTAGGGCATATTTTAGAAAAAAGTGCTGTTGGTGCGACCTTAGATTATGATTTATTACCGCTTTCTGCGCCCGTGCAACGCTATATTGAACAAACAGGCGATTGGGCATTGCCTTTAACAGCAGGGGATGACTATCAATTGTGTTTTACGGTAAGTCCTGAAAATGCGCCGTTATTACCTATCGCGTGTCAGAAAATCGGGCAAATTGAGGCAGAATCGGGGTTGCGAATTCAGCGGATGCAGCAAATAATCACCTTACAGGCAACAGGTTATGAACATTTTTCGGGATAGCTACGGTCAAGCCCAACTGAGCATCAAATCCATTTTAACCGACCCTGTGTTGTTTCTCGCCTTTGGATTTGGCTCAGGCTTAGTGAAAAAAGCTCCAGGCACGATGGGAACGCTGGCGGCTGTGCCTGTTTATTTGCTGTGTGTGCAGTTTGATTTTTGGCTGTATGCGGTATTGACTCTGTTGGCAACCGTGCTTGGGGTATGGCTTTGTGATGAGGCTGCCAATAAACTCAATGAGCATGATTATGGCGGGATTGTCTGGGATGAGGTGGCAGGTTATCTGATTACGATGCTGTTTGTTCCGTTTTCATGGCAAGCTCTTTGCCTTGGATTTGTGCTGTTTCGTTTGTTTGATATAGTCAAACCTCAGCCGATTAAATGGGTGGATAGCAAAGTCACAGGCGGGTTGGGCATTATGCTAGATGATGTCTTAGCAGGGATTTTTGCAGGGCTATTACTCCAATGGATAGAAGCTTGGCTTTAATTTGACTGTCCTTGCTTTAATTTATCAAGCAGATTTTTAAGAAGCTGCTAATCTTAAGTTAAGTTATTGACGTTGACGAGATAGGACATTGGAACAAGATATAATAACAGACTTAACGGTATTGCAAAGCAGCTTGAACAAACTGATTGTGCGAACTGAGCAGAGCGATTTTACGTTGCAACAATTTCGGGCATTTCAATTAACGCTCTTTGCAGTGAACTCATTGCCAGAGATTATTGAGTATGTTCTTTCAGAAACAAAACTGTTTTTTGCCCTAGAGTCAAGCAATCTAATTTTGATTGATGCAGAAGCTAAAATAGCGGGCTACTTATCGGAAAGTCGCTATGATTATCAAAAAAATCAAGCCCTTGTTTTACTTTCCAGCAAAGCAGGCTTAGGCGATGCGGTCACTGGCGGTATTTTTATCGGACAATATACAGACCAGCAAGCTGCCTTGTTTCCTGTACAAACAGAGCCGCCTGTCGAGGTTATTGTTATTCCGTTGATTCAACATGGCGAATATTTAGGCTCGGTTAATTTAAGTAGTGGCAAAAAAAATGCCTTGCCGAATAAAACCCATCTTGATTTTGTGCAGCAAATTGCAAGCTGTATCAGCATTTGCCTAGAAAATCAGCTTAATTTTGCGATTGCTCAACAAGCCTATCGTACTGAAGCGTTGGCTAAAACCAATAATCGTTACTTTTTAGAGCAACGTTTAACCGAAGAAATTGAACGGGGGCAACGTGCAACCAGTTCTGTGAGTTGTGTTTTATGTGAAGTGGATTTTCCCGTGCTGGAAAACAGCCGCAATAAAATGCAATTAGAAGCGCAAGTTTTGCAAACAGCGGCTGAAACAATCCGCCGCCAGTTGCGAATAGTCGATGTCTTTAGTTATTACGAAGGCAAAAAATTTGCCGCATTTTTATCCAATGTGCCAGAACCTGTGATTACTGGAATCACTCAGCGAATTAACACCGCGATTGAAGAACAGGTCATCAAATTTTCACAAAAAATTGTTCCCTTATCGGTTGTGTTTGGTTCTGCAAGTTATCAAATAACAGCCAGTGCGGAAAAAAGCCCAAACGCATTAGCGCTGGAGTTACTTGCTGCGGCGGATGCGAAGCTTTATGCGACAAAGTACAATAACCCAAACCAAGCTAAAAAAGAAAAATCTGCTTAAAAGTTTAAGAGCTAATCTGTGCTTTAACTTTAGCCACCTTCAAACCCAACATTGGCAGTGTGATTGACCCGACAAGTTGTTTATACTGAGAAAAGGCTTTGACTGCTATACTAGCATCAATAACAGCTTTCAAAACCACTGCCGATAATGTCTACCCCTCTTGATTATTCAAATTTACACTGCATCAGTGACCGTCTGCGCCGTTTTATACCCAATCCACAAGTAGTCGGTCTTACGCTCATTTTATTTTTCAGTGTGTTATGGGTTTATTTACTCACTGATTTACTAATGCCTGTGTTCGTCTCTATTGTGTTAGCTTACTTACTCAATGGCTTAGTTGAAAAAGCAGAAAAGCAAAATATGCCACATCTAGTAGCGGTTTATCTGGTATTTTCAATCTTTCTTGCGTGTCTTGGGTTTGCCTTATTTGTCCTGATGCCAATGGTTTCTGAGCAAGCCGTGCAGTTAGTGCAACGCATTCCAACGCTATTAAAAAATGCGCAAACTCAAATTATGCACTTACCGCAAAAATATCCGCAAATTATCACCGAAACCCGGTTAAAAGAATTACTTTCCTCGATTCAGGGCGAATCTTTAAAATATTGGCAAACCCTTATTTCAGGTTCTGCCGCCTCGGTTATCGGACTGGTTTCTTTAATGGTCTATCTGTTTTTAGTCCCGTTTATGGTGTTTTTTTTCCTAAAAGACAAAAAAATCATCTTAACCTGGTTTTTACAATTGATGCCCAGAGACCGCCATTTAGCCGAACGGGTGTGGGAAGAAATTAATATCCAGCTTGGCAATTATGTCCGGGGAAAATTTATTGAAGTATTCATTTTATGGTTTGTCAGTTTCATAACCTACACCTATCTGAGCTTAAACTATGCCATGTTGCTGGCTGTTTTCATGGGCTTATCGGTCATCATCCCTTATGTTGGGGCAACCTTAGTGACCTTTCCTGTGTTAGGGGTAGCTTATTTACAATGGGGAATAACCAGCGATGCGTTTATGGTATTACTGATTGCCTATTCAATTATCCAAGCCATTGATGGCGTGGTTTTAGTTCCCTTATTATTTTCCGAAGCGGTTAATTTACACCCCATTGCCATTATCGTTGCCATCTTATTTTTCGGCGGATTATGGGGGTTTTGGGGGGTGTTTTTTGCCATTCCACTTGCCACGGTTGTCAAAGCCGTTCTTACCGCTTGGCCACGACTTGAGCAAACAACAATCACCCCAGTTTATTAGATACAGGAGTTATTTTGGATAAATTTAACAATATGCAGGTATTTTGCCGCATTGTGGAATTAGGCACGTTTGCCAAAGTCGCACGCGAAATGGGCTTGTCCGCGATGATGATTAGTAAATATATGACGCAATTGGAAAAATCGCTCGGGGTCAGTTTACTCAACCGCACCACCCGCAGTTTAAATTTAACCGAAGCAGGCGAAAGTTATTATCACCGTTGTAAACAATTACTGGATGATTTAGCTGCTTTAGATGATTCGATTGTGCAGTTAGGCTCAACGGTTAAAGGAAATATCACAATCAGTACGCCCATTGATTTTGGTGGGCTTTATATGATTCCTGCGATTAAAGACTATCAACAACAATATCCTGAGGTAAAAATCGCGATGCGTTTAGATAATAAATATGTCAATTTACGCGATGGACGATTTGATGTCTCTATTTTAGTGACCGATTGTTTAGACCAAGGTATTGTAGCGCGTAAAATCGCCACAACGCGCCTGTGTACTTATGCTTCACCCGATTATTTAGCTCGCAAAGACTGTCCTCAACACATTGAAGAATTAACCCAGCATGATTGCTTGCAATATATGGATACGCCGCATGGCGAATATTGGACGTTTAATGTGGCGGGGAAATTAAAAAAGCTGAAAATGAATTGGGTTTTTGCCTCAAATAATGGTCGCGCTCTTTGCCAAGCAGCGGCGTTAGGAATGGGCATTGTGCAAGTGCCAACCTTATCGGTGAAAGGTTATCTGGAGCGTGGTGAGTTAGTTGAAATCTTATCTGACTATCAAATTGCTGCCTTGCCAATTTATGCAACTTATCTGCAACGGCGATTTTATCCTGCTAAATTAACAACCTTTATTGATTTTTTACTCGCCTATTTTTCAAAAAAGCTTTAATCCCTGCCCCTTTTTTCATTCGATTCAACAAGCCGACTGAAAAAAGCATCTGCCATCCTGTATAATAACAAGTCAATTGTTTACCATTTTTATTTAACTGTATTGATAAGTTTGCAGGAGATTATCCCCAATGTCAGTTCTTCGCCATGATTGGACTTTAACTGAAGTTCAAAACCTCTACGCCTTACCGTTTAACGACTTGATTTTTCAAGCCCAAACCGTTCATCGTGCCAATTTTGACCCCAATCAAATTCAAGTCAGCAGTTTACTCAGCATCAAAACAGGTTCGTGTTCAGAAGATTGCGGCTATTGTCCACAAAGTGCGCGCTATGAGACGGGCTTAAAATCGGAAGGTTTAATGCCGATTGCCGAAGTCTTAGCCGCTGCGCAACGCGCGAAAGAGCAGGGCGCATCAAGGTTTTGCATGGGCGCGGCGTGGCGTAAACCCAAAGACAAAGATATTGAGCGGGTGGTGGAAATGGTGCAGAGCGTGAAAGCGTTGGGGATGGAAACCTGCGCCACGTTGGGGATGTTGACGGACGAGCAAACGTTGGCTTTAAAAGAAGGTGGATTGGATTATTACAACCATAATTTAGATACGTCCGAGGACTATTATTCCGAAGTGATTACTACCCGCACTTATCAAGACCGCTTAGACACTTTAGCGCGGGTGCGTAACGCAGGGATGAATGTCTGTTGTGGTGGTATTGTTGGCATGGGCGAGTCGGATGCGGATAGGTCTAAATTATTGATTGAGTTAGCGAATTTACCGAAACACCCCGAAAGTGTGCCGATTAATATGCTGGTGCAAGTCGAGGGTACGCCGTTAATGGGAACACAGGAATTAGACCCGCTTGTGTTTATCCGCACGATTGCGGTGGCGCGGATTTTAATGCCGCAATCGCGGGTGCGTTTATCCGCTGGGCGTAATGAGATGAGTGATGAAATGCAGGCGTTGTGCTTTTTAGCAGGGGCGAATTCGATTTTTTATGGTGATAAATTACTCACCACGGATAATCCAATGACCAATCACGATTTACAATTATTTGAACGGTTGGGTTTGCATTCGGGTGGGTCGAGTTATGCACAGTGATATAATTGAAAAGCAATAATCTCACTATGTATAAAACCATTGATTTATTTGCTGGCATAGGTGGTATTCGCTTAGGTTTTGAAATGAGCGGTTGTAAAAATATTTTTTCTTCAGAATGGGACAAAGACGCACAAAAAATGTATGCAGCTAATTTTGGTGAAATACCTTTTGGTGATATTAATTTAATTCCACCGAATGCGATTCCTGACCATGATATTTTATTAGCGGGATTCCCTTGTCAGCCGTTTAGTATTGCAGGTAAAGGTTTAGGTTTTGCCGATACGCGCGGCACATTGTTTTTTAATATAGAAAAAATATTGGAAGCTAAAAAACCAAAAGCCTTTTTATTAGAAAATGTAAAGCGTTTAACAACCCATGATAATGGACAAACCTTTGCTGTGATATTGGAAAAGCTAAGAAATTTAGGTTATACCGTTTATAGTCGGGTATTTAATTCTTTGGATTTTGGCTTGCCGCAAAAACGTGAGCGAATTTATATTGTGGGTTTTTTACAAGCGGTTCATTTTGATTTTCCAAAACCGTTGGGTTATTACCAGTCTTTAAATTTTATTTTAGAAAATGATGATGAAATTGAAGCCAGTTATTTTTTGTCTGAAACAATAAAACAAAAGCGTTTAAATGCTGTAAAAGGCTCCCCCCCATTTCCGTCTATTTGGCATGAAAATATTGGCGGTAATATTTCAGCTCTGCCTTATTCGTGTGCATTAAGAGCAGGTGGCAGCTATAACTATCTGGTCGTCAATGGTGTGCGGCGTTTAACAGCAAGAGAAATGTTACGTTTACAAGGATTTCCTGATGATTTTAAAATTAATCTGCCGTATTCAGCCGTGCGAAAAGTAGCAGGAAATTCTGTTTCTATTCCTGTTATTAAAGCTATTGCAGGTGAAATGATAAAAACGCTTAAAACACATCACTAAATTTAAATATTTAATTAAAAAAATGTTTCATAAAATACTCTCGCAAGTTGAAAATATTTTTCCAGTATCTGTTGATAAAATTTCCGAAGAAACATGGAATGAAAATATAGATTGGTTCTGTGAACAATTGTATTTATTAGGGAATGATTTATTTAAGATAGCTGAAAGTAATTTGTCAAAACGCTCATTCTTAGAATCTAAAAAAGAACTTCTTGCATGGCAAAAAAACTCATTACCAATTTGTGAATTAAGATTGCGTCCAAAATCGTCTTATTACGAAAGATTTGGACAACCTATTTCAGCACCTGAAAATCCAACTGGATATAGTGCTACTGGTTTAGAGTTTAGTTTTACATTGGTACGCAGAGCTATGCCTTGCTATCGCTCTCTTCAATGTCCATATCTTTCAATTAAATTTGAAATATTGGGAGCTAGAGAACGAGTAGCCTTTTTAGAGTTTTTAAAAGACCATCGCAGAATTATACAAAAGCTTATCTCTAATGCGAATTTTGAGTTTTTTACTGCATCTCCGTTTGATAATGTCGAAAAATATAGAGGCAAAGATATTTTCAAAAAATTAGAGTTATATGCTGAAAATACAAACGATGATGAAAACTGCTTTTCT
>JAIFMS010000144.1 GCA_020048335.1 Methylococcaceae bacterium
TTTAATTACTGGCTTAATTGAAAATAGCCATGTCAGCGAAACCGATATTATTAATTTAATTGTTTCACCTGATGCCAAAGAAAACGGCTATTCAGCCGCAGATTTAGCGAAAGTTTCCATTAAATTAGGCTATCCTGCACAATGGCGAAAAATAGCTAAAACGGAATTGTCTAAAATCAAATTACCCGTCTTATTATTAAGTGGCTTAAATAGCGAATTTCCCCATTATGTGGTGTTAAAAGGGGTGCGTAATAACCAAGCCTTTTTAGCCGACCCTATACGCGGCAATATTCGCATTCCTTACGATGAATTAGCCAAAGAAGGCTTAAATCAAAAATACCCACTGTGGTTTGTCATGGCGATTAATCCGTCTAAGAATAAACCCAAAGAGTCGGTTTTATATTTAGCCGATACGGAAAATGAACGCCTCGCCCATCACGTTACCGTTGAACAATCCAATGCCATTACCTTAGCTACCCTTTCCAAAGAAAATCAATTCATTGTCGATTATGATTTTACCGCCGCATTAGGAAATCGCAAAAAAGATGGATTAGCGACAGACTCACAAAACTTTTCTCATGCGGTTAATATTCGTTATGGTATTACCGATGAATTGCAAATTGGCGCGACATTCCAACATACTGATTCTTATGCACAATATAGCTTTGAAGACACAAAGCTAAAACAAAACAGCGATGATAGAGCTTACGGGCTGAATATCAGCAATCGTTTTAAATTAGATGCGGCGGGTGAATATAATTTAATTGCGGGATTAAACGGTTCTTATAGCGAACAAAATTCAATTTATGGCGGTGGATTTAATGTAACCGCTTATACCAATACGTCCTTTGCGCAATTTTTTGCAGGCGGTTCAATCAATAAACAATTTGCGCGTGATAGCATTAAAAATTCATTGCCACAATTCAATTATTCCGTGTTTGTCAGTGCCAATAAACCCTTTGCTGACCGCTATTTAGGCTTTATCAATTTATCGTTAAGCGATGCGCAAGCGAAAAATAATGACAGCGAATTTAATCGCAGTTATTCCGTATCAACGGGTGTTTCTTATGTATTAAGCAAACACTTTCAAATCAGCCCGTCGTTTGGTTATTCATTTGGACAAATGGATACCTTTTCATTCGGCATGAATATCGCTTATGTCGGGGGTTGGTAAAAACGTCCAAAAAATTTGCTAGGTCAAACCAAACTGATTAAACTGGTCATTAAAATAATCAGTTAAAGGAGAAAACGATGCACACTTGGCAGGTACAAAATGCTAAAGCTCGCTTCAATGAATTGTTAGAAGCTTGTATAACCGAAGGTCCTCAGCTTGTCACCAAACACGGTGCAGAAACAGCGGTACTCGTTCCTATCGAAATGTGGCGCAAATTACAAACCACTGCCAAACCTACCTTAAAAGAACTTCTGTTATCGTATGAAAATAGGGGCGATTTAATTCTGCCAGTGCGTGGACAACAAAAACGCCGCTCTGTGCAACCAATGGAGTAATCCGTGTATTTGCTGGATACTAATATCATTTCTGAATTGCGCAAACCTAAGCCTCACCCTGCTGTCACTGCGTGGATTCAAGCTATCAATAATAAAGACTTATTTATTTCTGCCGTGACCATCGGTGAAATTCAAGCGGGTATTGAAATCACCCGCGAGCAAGATAAAGCAAAGGCGGCACAGATTGAGCAGTGGCTTAATCAAGTTGTTGATACTTACAACATTCTGTCAATGGATGCGGCTGTATTCAGAGTTTGGGCAAAGTTAATGCACAAAACTTCAGATACATTGTATGAAGATGCCATGATTGCCGCCACTGCAAAAGTCCATCATTTAACCGTTGTGACGCGCAATATCAGCGATTTTTGCACTTTTGAGGTTAAGCTGTTGAATCCTTTTAATGGTGGCTGATAAAAAATCTGGATAATTTAACAATATCAGACTGTTACAAAAATAAATCTTAAACTTTTCTGTATTATTCAGCATGAATATCGCCTATATCGGTGGCTGGTAATTACTCAAGCGCAAACCATCCGCACAAATGGCTATTCATTCAGTATGAATATCGCTTATGACTATTTACATCAAATTAGACAATGGCAATAAGCATGAATGGTTTATTGCTCGACACGACGGTACTTATTGACTTATCACGCGGTAATGAACAGGCAGCAGAATTTATTGAACAGCAACAAAAAGCGACTATCTTTCTGGCAGAAGTGCGTTTAGCTCAACTTTTAATCGCCAAATTTGCGTTGATTCCGCTTTCCGCTACGATTTCAAATCAAGCCTATAATTGGTTGATAACTTTGAGTAATAAAAAGTGACAACGCTGTGTTAAATTTGTATAATCTAAAGGGTCACAGAAAGGGGGCGACCTGGCTTCGACGTGGATAGCAAAACCTTGAGTGCATGCCAAGCACAGTACAGCTTGTAAAACCTACTGACAAAAAGTATTCGCAAATGACGAAAACTACTCAATGGCTTTAGCTGCTTAAACACAGCACCATTCCTCTGACTATCTGTGCTTATGCGGGTAGGTTCGCAAGAACACTCAGGGGTCATCTCACATAAGATCGCGCATTTAGCTTAGTTCGGAGCTAAAGATGCTAAATCCAATCGAAATCGTTGATAGTCTTCTTGGCTCGTTGGGTAGCTGTCAACTAAATTAAAAACGCGAGATAAGCATGTAGAGCTTGTGGCGGAGTATTTGCGGACGCGGGTTCGATTAGTAAAATAGTTGCCACAGAGAGCGATTTCTGTGTGAAAAGGGTGTTCAAACGGTGAAAGCTAAGCACGAAAGTGTATGCCAACGCCGTCGGGTGAAGGGGAAACCCGTAAGCTCGCTAGAGACTTATAGGGTTCTAAGTGATTGATTCATAAGAACTACTAGGATGGAAGAATTCTTGTTCTAAAGCAAGTTTAAGTTCCAGTTGTCGTGAGGTGTATTTGCCGTTTCTTTGGGTAACACTTTTGTAGTTTTGGGTTAATAAAATTGCTCTACGGAGTTTTTCAGGCTCTTTTAAATAGGGCAGAATTTTTTCCAAAAAAACAAGTGCGTTATCATGAGTTGTTTTCCAACTCCAAGAAGGTTTGTGATGGTCTTGATAAGCTTTATGTTTACTGATATGTCCACCATAAGTTTGTTGCAAAAATGCTAATAAACACAGTGTCGTACTTGACACTGAAACAACGGGATAGCGGAATTTACCGTTTGCTGTCGCTAAGGTCACCGTACCTTCGCCATCAAACAATCCCGCTGTATAAATATCTTCCATAAATACACCCCTCTGGTTTTTTTAGTTAAGTGCTAACTATGCAACCAGATGAAGGAATAGTCCAGTCCATTACGAAAGTAGTGGGGTTACTGTCCCGCCGCCTCCACCAATGATTTATACAAAACCCGCTATCGGCAACGGTGAGCGGGTTTTTTATGCCTGTTTTATAATTGCCGTTGCTTTGTCCAAGCCCCAATTTCTGCCCGAATGGTATCCGCCATTGCCGCGCGTTCACCGCGATAAAATAAATTAAACGCCTCAAATGGAATCAACTTATCGTCAGCTGTGGCGATATGGACACACGATTTTTTTAAGGCACGAATATCTAAATTATGCGCATCCATAAACTGCACAATTAACACCCGAAACACATTGTCATACTGTAAGCCTTCACTTGCAATTTTAGGCAAACAGCACAATAATTCCGATAAGCACTTTGCTTGATTCAGGGGCGATAAATTGGTGGCAAATAATTTAAATAACCGCTCTTTTAAAGCAGGGTCACGTTCAAATACAATGGTATTTTTATCACCTGCTAACAAATCCGCAGGCTTTAACCAGCGCGTTAGCGGCAGGGTTTCTTTCTCCCGTTTTAGCGCGTAAGCCATTGCCAAAGTATCAGGATTACACGGCACGGGTACAATGTCCTCCAAACTAAATAAATTGGATTGCTCGGCAATGCGGCGGCGGATTTCACTCACCGTTAAGCGGTGTTGTTTGCCAAAATCTTCAACGCGCCCCGCATTTTGTACAGGTTGCAATGTCACACCGCGTACGCATTTCCAAGTTAAAGCGTGTTGAATCACCTCGCCAATCTCGGCATCATTCACACCGCGTTTTACCGTCATCACTAAAGTGGTGGAAATAGCATGGGCTTCTAATTGGGTTAATGCCGCTTGATGAAGCTGGCTTAACTTTGCGCCGCGCAAATTTTGCAAAGGATTATCGTGGAGCGAATCAAATTGTAAATAAATTTCCAACCCTGGTTTGTATTGGGCAAGTCGTGCGACAAATTCAGGTTCTTGGGCAATTTTTAACCCATTGGTATTAATCATTAAATGACGAATTGGACGTTCGCGCACTGCATCCAAAATGGCGAAAAACTCAGGATGAATAGTGGGTTCGCCGCCTGAAATTTGTACCACATCGGGTTCGCCTTCATTTGCCACCACGGTATCGAGCATGGCAATCACGTCGGTTAAACTGGCATGAGAGCCATGACTGGGTGAGGATTCCGCATAGCAAACAGGGCAAGTTAAATTGCAACGTTGGGTGATTTCAACCACACTGACACAGGAGTGCTGCATGTGGTCTGGACAAATTCCACAATCGTAAGGACAACCGTATTGCATGGCGGTGTTGAAACGCTCTGGCATTTCAGGTGGCTTGACATACACTTCACGGCAGAGGCGATAATAATCCATATCATCACTGATTAAAACGCGCTCTGTGCCATGCGCGGCACACCATTTGTCCATGAAAACCTGATTGTCTTTAAAAAGAATTTTCGCTTCAACAGGGCGCAAACAAGTGCTGCAAATGGAGCTAGTGGTGTCATAAAAAAGATAGGGGCGGTTTTTGCGGCTCATAGTGTTCTCGTGATAAAGTGGGGAATTGAAATTATATTAGCTTGTTTTACAGTAACAACACACCACAAAAGGCAAATTGCAACCATTTTGAATTGTATCCAGCGGCTAAGGCAAATAAACAAACCATTTCATGCCGCCTAACTCACTGCGTTCACCTGCCAATTCGCCGCCTAAAAGTTCAACCAACTCAGAAACAACCGCCATTCCAATTCCATGACCTTGAATTTTCTCATCGGCTCTAACCCCACGTTTTAAAATATCGTGCAGTTTTTCTGGGGCAATTCCTTTTCCATCGTCTTCTATTTGTAGCAGCACAAACTTATTTTGTTGCACTAAACTCACTTTAATCGTTTTTTGACACCACTTTGCCGCATTATCGAGTAAATTCCCTGCTATTTCGTACAAATCACCTTCCTCACAATACACTTGCAAGGTTGAATCCACCTTGACTGTAAACATAATTTGTTTATCCCGATAGACTTTTTCTAAAGAGGTGATAATTTTACAAATAATTTCTGCCGCATAAACTTTGCCGATTAATTTTCTGCGTCCCTTCGCTGCCGCTTTTTGCAATTGATATTCAACAATTTCATTCATTCGTGAAATTTGAGCCTGCACGGCTTCAGGTGAAATAATCTCTTTTTCTATACAACCGCGTAAAATCGCCAAGGGCGTTTTTAAGCTATGGGATAAATCGGCTAACGTATTGCGATAGCGTTCTAAATGGGCGCGTTCACTGCTGATAAAAGCATTAATATTATCGGCCAATCCCAATAATTCCGAAGGATAATGCCCGTCTAAACTATTTTTTTCCCCAGTTTCAATCGCCTCTAAATCTTTCACAATCCGGCGCAAAGGTTTTAAACCCCAGCGTAATACGACAAACTGAATCATCATCAGAACCAGTGCAACCGAGAAAAACCAACGGCGTAACGTTCCCCGAAACCGTTGCACTTGTTGATTAACAAAGTCACCATTTTCTGCGATTGAGAAAATATACTTATGACCAATCCCTGTTTTTTCATTTTCCCACACCACCGCATAGTGCAGTACAAAGCGATGTGTATCATCGGCAATAAACACAGGATTTCCAGGCTCAACCTCCACAAACACAATTTCTTTCGCGCCTAATGTTGAATAAGACCGCCAAATCAGCCGCTTATCTGCTCGCCTAATGACCGCTGATAAACCAGAGTTTGGCTCAGAAAATCGTGGCTCTCGCAACACAGATGGCATCTTTAAACGACCTGCGTGTGTCATATCTGCAACAGAGAGCAATGAATAAATTTGCAATTGCAACTTTTCTTGCAAACTTTCTTGCGCACTTTCTCGAAACCCACGTTCTAAAACCAATAACGCTAACACAAAAAAAGCGACAAAAACTAAGCCTGCCGACAACAATAAGCGGAAACTTAGCGTATTTATTTTCATAAAAAGGGAAAGTCAAGAAAAGTTTATGCAGTGTTACAAACCAGGCTGTTTGCTCTGTTTTAAGATAAAGCCAAGGCTGACTTTCCCACAGCAGGTGTGGGAAAGCTTTTTTTAATGTTTTTTAAGCTTATGATGCTTAGGTTTAATCTTAATTTTAGTCTTTTTTATCAACACCTTGCGATAGAATGATGCTTTTTTACCCGAGTGCTTATGGTGGTGGTGATGGTCATGGTGATGGCGATGATAGTCACGTTTTTGATAACGGTTATGTGTGGGTACATTATCACTCATCTGCGTATTGATAACATCTTGCACTACATTTTCTACCGCAGGCACAACCGCTTCTGTTGTTTCTGTAACAGTAGAGACAGCAGAGTCGGTTGTTGCACAGCCTGAAAACAGGAAAACACAGCCGATAATGAATAACATTTTTTTCATAATCATACCTTAAAAATTTTTAAAAATTGTCCTTAAAACAACGTTCCCCAGAAATTTGATAGCCGTAGCTATTTCTCTGGACAGGACAAAAATAACTTGATGAAACAAATCAGCGAGCTGTTAGCGATAGTAAACCAACATCTCAACTGGCACAAGGTAAGAATAAATTGCTTGTTAGAATGCGAGTGGCGTTACTGACCACATAAAACATAAACTTAACGGAGATTGCGTAGATTTTTGTCTTGACATTGGGAGGTAGCTACACCTTGCTTAATTTTCCAACTTCAAGTTTGAAATTCTTTATTAACTGCTCTGGCGTGGTTTTGCTTGAAGGAAGCAGCAGGCTAAATTTAACCTTAGACAGAGTATAAAACACAGGTTTTTGCGCGGGTTTCACCTGTAAAAAATCCGCAATGACGGCTAAGTTTTCACCTTGACCTTTTGCCATGTCAGCGGTTAAATTCGACCAATTAAGTTGTACAAATTGTACCGCTTTTAATTCCTTATCTGTGAAACCATATAAACTGTGTTTATCGCTTGAAGTCACTTCGCTGGTGATAATTGGCACGACAGAAATAGCAAGAATATCATCAGCACTTGCACAGTTTACCCGTATCGTAAAAACTACCATTACCAACGCATTATATTTGTTAATTTTTTTCATAAAAAAGCCATTTCAAAATCACACCAGTAAAAATGTTTCAATTATCCCATACGGCTAATTTGATGCAGGAAAATTCTTTAAACGGCTTATTTAAAAATAAACTTGAATTTTTAACCTAACTTATGCATAATGCGCGTTCTTTCAGCAGGCAACTGTTGAAAAGTTATGGTGACTGTGTCGGTTCTCTCGCAACGATACGCTGTAAACCCCGCCAGGTTCGGAAGAAAGCAACGGTAGCAGCAGATTCGTGTGCCGAGATGTAGCTGGCATAGTTACCACCCAATCTTGTTATTTCCTTTAGAGTCTTCAATGGCTTATCAAGTTCTTGCCAGAAAATGGCGACCACAAAACTTTTCCCAGATTGTCGGTCAGGAACACGTTTCTAAATCACTTATTAACGCTTTGCAACACCAACGGCTGCATCACGCCTATTTATTTACAGGCACGCGCGGAGTTGGTAAAACCACGATTGCCCGCATTTTAGCCAAAGCGATGAATTGCCTTGATTTACAAGACTTTAGCCCGTGCGGACAGTGTGCAGTATGTCGTGATTTTGACAACGGACGCTTCATGGATTTGATTGAAGTGGATGCCGCCTCGCGTACAAAAGTCGAAGACACCCGCGATTTACTCGACAATGCTCAATACGCCCCTAATCAAGGTAAATACAAAGTTTATCTGATTGACGAAGTGCATATGTTATCTGGGCATAGTTTTAATGCCTTGCTAAAAACCTTAGAAGAACCGCCCGAACACGTTAAATTTCTTCTTGCCACCACCGACCCGCACAAAATCCCGATTACTGTTTTATCCCGTTGTTTGCAATTTAATTTAAAACGGCTGTTGCCTGAACAAATCAGTCAGCAAATGGACTTTATTTTGCAGCAAGAAAAAATTGCTTTTGACCCTGAAGCCTTGATTTTATTGGCACGCGCCGCCGATGGCAGTATGCGCGATGGCTTGAGTTTAGTTGACCAAGCGATTGCCTATGGACAAGGACGGGTTAATACTGTTGATGTCAGTGCCATGTTAGGCACGGTTGCCCAGCAGCCTGTGGACAACTTATTACGCGCTCTGATGCAGCACAACGGACAAGCTGTTTTGACGGTGATTGCTGAAATTGCACAATTAACCCCTGATTTTAGCGCGGTGTTACAACAATTATTGCGGGTCTTGCACCGGGTTGCTCTATTGCAAACCATACCTAGTTTTGTTGACCACGAATTTGATGCGCAATTATTAGCTGAATTAGCCAGTCACCTGTTGCCCGAAGACGTGCAGTTGTATTATCAAATTGCTTTGCTTGGACAAAAAGATATTGATTTAGCTCCCGACCCGCGCACGGGATTTGAAATGGTATTGCTACGAATGCTGACCTTTCGTCCCGCATACACTGCACCCCAAGCACAGCAACAATCCCCCGTTGTGCAAACACGCCCTGTTCAAGCAAGTCCAACCGCTGTCACCGCGCCTGTTTCTCAAGTTTCATCAGTACAGACAACCGAGCAGAATCAATGGGGACAGATTATTGCGAGCATGAATTTATCGCCTATTACGCGCGAGTTAGCCAATAATTGCCAACTTGATTTTTTTGACCAATCCCAGTGCAAGCTGTTGATAACAGCTAGTTTTATGCTAAGTGAATCAACGCAAGAACGATTGCAGCGGGCATTGCAAAAATATGCTAACAACCCTGCGCTAAAATTAACTATTACACAGCAAGAAACCTCACTTGCTACCCCTGCGATTCAACAGCAACAACAGCGTGATGATAGACAGCAAGCGGCAGTGGCGGCGATTCAAAACGACCCTAATGTGCAGGGCTTACAAGAACAATTTGGTGCAACTGTCATCGCAAATTCCGTTAAACCGTTATAATTTTTACCGAAAGTGGAGAAAAAAAGATGAAAAATGCCTTAGGCAATATTATGCAGCAAGCCCAGAAAATGCAGGAAGAGGTTAAAAAAGCCCAAGAAGAAATTGCCACGCTTGAAGTCATCGGTGAATCGGGTGCAGGTTTAGTGAAAATTTTAATGACGGGCAAACGCGAAGTGCGCAAAGTGACGATTGATGATTCTTTAGTCGGTGATGACCGCGATATGCTGGAAGATTTAGTGGCTTCTGCCATCAATGACGCGGTGCGCAAAGTGGGTAAATTGAAAAAAGAAAAAATGGCATCTGTTACCGCAGGCTTGCCGTTGCCCCCTGGTTTTCAAATGCCGTTTTAACAGTTTCTGGTAAAAATTATGAACGATTGTTTGTTTTGTAAAATGGCAGCAGGGCTGATTAAACCTGATGTGGTGTATGAAGATGATACGGTTTTGGCATTTAGAGATATTCATCCACAAGCCCCTGTCCATCTGTTAATTATTCCCAAAGCCCATGTTGCAACTTTGAATGATTTAGACGATGGAGGCTTGGCAGGGCGGCTATTACAAACGGCGGCGTTGTTAGCTAAACAAGAAGGTGTCGCAGAATCAGGCTATCGAACCGTGATTAATTGTAATCAACAAGGCGGACAAGAAGTGTATCACCTGCATTTACACTTGCTCAGTGGGCGACAAATGCTCTGGCCGCCTGGTTAATCTAATCGGCTAGATTTAAAAAATCCAGCTGTAAAGTCAGTAAAATTTCTTTTTCCAACAGTTGCTTTTGCGTGTCGGATAATAATTGCCCATTTTGACTGGTCACAAAAAATATATCCTCGGCACGACTGCCAATGGTGGTAATTTTTGCATCATGCAAAGCAATGCCTTGCTGCATAAAAATCTGCCCTATTTGTGCGAGTAATCCTGCTTTGTCGGTGGTAATCAATTCAATCACCGTGTAAAGGTTGCTTGAATCGGTGGTAAAAAAGACTTTCGTACTGATAGGAAAATGTTTTGCCTGCCGTGATTGCCGATGAATATTGTGTTGTAATTTAACGTGTCGCTTGAGTAAATTTTTCCGCAATACCTCGCAAATATGCTGTTTTTGCAACGCATCATAAATGGCCGCACCTGATTGTTCTATCACTTGAAAACTGTTTAACACATAGCGGTCGCTGGTGGTAATAATCCGGGCATCAAGAATAGTCAACCCAAGCTGGTCTAACGTTGCGGTACTAATTGAAAAAATATTTTTTTCATGTTTAGCATAAATAAAAATTTCAGCACTGCCACGTTGGGTTTGTGAGCGTAATAAGACTATCGGTAAATCTTGTTTGGTGGCGGCTAAAATTGCCAAGCTATGCCAAACAATTTCATCGGTTGAATAACGTAAAAAATAAGTATCACCAATGTGCTGCCAAGATGAAAAAATCTCTTCTTCACTAATGCCTTGTTTTATCAGCTCTTCTTTGGCTTCAATTTTCGTATCATTCACCCGCACAGACATGGTGACAGGATTTTGTAAGCCACGGCGTAATGCGCGTAAACTGGTATTGTAAAGTTCTTGTAATAGCGCGTCTTTCCAAGAATTCCATAAACTGGGACTGGTGGCGCGAATATCGGCCACCGTTAGCAAATACAAATGATTCAAATAACTGCTGCGACCTATCTGTGAGCAAAACTCATAAATGACATCAGGGTCGCTAATATCACGCCGTTGCGCGGTCATCGACATCAATAAATGATTATGTACCAACCAAGTCACTAATTTAGTATCTTGATTGGACAACTCATGCTGCACACAAAATTCTCGCGCCATCTCCGCCCCGACAGAAGAATGGTCACCGTCCAATCCTTTGGCAATATCATGAAATAACGCCGCGATGTACAACACTTCAGGTTTGGGAATCAACATAAATATGTCATGGCAAAACGGTAGTTCGTGGCAATATTTTTCCAGTGCGAAGCGGCGCAGATTGCCAATCACAAACAACGTGTGTTCATCAACCGTGTAAACATGAAATAGGTCATATTGCATCCGTGCCACAATATTGGCAAACGCAGGCAAATAAGCGGCTAATAAGCCATAACGATTCATCCGGCGCAATAAATGCGTTACCCCATGTGGTTGGGTTAAAATCGCCATAAATAAACGATTCGCCGCTTTGTTATAGCGAAATGCGTCATCAATCAGGGTTAAATTTTTACGAATCAAGCGTATCGTTGCGGCGCGTATACCTTTTAAAGTGGGATTTTGTTGCAATAATAGAAATTGTTCCAATAGCAACAGCGGATTTTGTTGAAAAATAGTCTCGCTAGTGGCTTCAAGATAGCCATTAATCGCGACGAAAGAAGCATTAATTGGGATGGGAATGGCGGCGTTGTCATTGCCTATTAAGCGTTCGTGAAAAAGTTGCAGTAACATTTCATTCAGTCGCTCTAATCCCACCACAGTTTTAAAGTAAAACTGCATAAACTGCTCGGTCACTTGATTGTAACTGCCTTCGGTAAAGCCAAACTGCACCGCTAAATCATGTTGATAGTCAAATAATAATTTATCTTCACAACGGTTAGTCAGAATATGCAGTGCGTAGCGGATTTGCCATAAAATATCGCGAGCTGTGATGAGTTCATGGTATTCAGAAGCTAAAATAAAATCGTATTTGATTAATTCCTCTAAGGTTGCTGAATGGTAATGGCGTTTAAAAACCCACGCAATCACTTGTAAATCCCGCAATCCGCCAGGTCCTTCCTTGGTATTGGGTTCTAGGTTATAGGCGGTGTCGTGATATTTAAAATGGCGCAACTGTTGCTCCTGCATTTTGGCGGCAAAAAACTGTGCCGACGGCCAAATGGTATTGCCGGCAATAATGCGTTGAATTTTATCAGTTAAGGCTTCATTGCCTGCGATACAGCGCATTTCCAGTAAACTAGTCATCACGGTTTGGTCGTCTGTTAAGACGGCAACGCATTCTGTAACCGTTCGGACGCTTAACCCCGGTTTTAAGCCAATATCCCAAATAAAGTGACAAAAATTGGGTAAGGCTTCATGACAAAGCGGATTGTCAAGTCGGTCTAATAAAATAACAATATCAACATCCGAATAAGGAAATAACTCCCGCCGTCCATAGCCCCCTACCGCACATAGGGCTAATTGATGGGCATCGGCGGCTAAAAAATGCTGCCAACCTGCGAGCAAAATTTTATCAATGAAATCTGATTTATGGGTTAGCAAATGCCCAATAGAATGATGCGGTACAAACTGCGCCCGTAATTGGGCATCGTATTGTTTAATAAGGGCTTTAAAGTTTAAGATGCTGTTCTGTTGCAACAGCAAGGCGGTCAAATCGGCTAAGGAAGGGTTCACAATTCTTCTGCGCGTAAGGTTAAAATTTCATAACCTGTGTCAGTCACTAACACCGTATGTTCCCATTGCGCTGATAAACTGTGGTCTTTAGTGACCGCTTGCCATTTATCCGCGAGCGTTTTGACTTCTTTTTTGCCCTGATTAATCATCGGTTCAATGGTAAAAATCATCCCAGGCTCCATAAATGCCCCTTCGGTCACTTTGCCAAAGTGCATCACATGGGGTTCTTCATGAAAATCACGCCCTACACCATGTCCACAAAATTCACGCACGACCGAATAACGATTGCTTTCAGCATAGTGTTGAATCGCATGACCAATTGCGCCAAACCGATTACCTGGTTTGACTTGTTCAATCCCTAAAAATAAAGCTTGATACGTCACATCCATTAAGCGTTGCGCAAAAGGGCTGACATCGCCAACAGAAAACATTTTACTGGTATCACCATGATAGCCCTCTTTAATTACGGTAATATCGACATTGATAATATCGCCATTTTTTAAGGGCTTGTCATTCGGGATGCCATGACATACTTGATGATTGACCGACGTGCAGATGGATTTGGGAAAGCCTTTATAATTTAACGGCGCAGGAATGGCTTGTTGAACATCAATAATATAATCGTGACAATATTGATTGAGCTGATTTGTGGTGACACCTGCCACCACAAACGGGGCAATCATTTCTAAAACATCAGCGGCGAGCTTGCCAGCAGTGCGCATTTTTTCAATTTCACTGGCAGATTTTATGATAATACTCATCTCTTAAGGGACAGACCTGTTGTTAAATTAGACATCGAAAGACGCAAAGCAGTAAGCTTAAATCAATCAACAACAGAGCGCAATTGCTGTATTTAGGAAAGTGAAGAAAAATCCCCGCTTTAGGATTTTTTTTCTTTGCCAGCCGTTTTTTCTGGGGCATTTTTAACGGTGTTGTAGTAAATGTGGTGGGTTGTATGCTATTGCTATTGTGACTACA
The DNA here is from genome assembly GCA_020048335.1 of Methylococcaceae bacterium. Lineage (GTDB taxonomy): Bacteria > Pseudomonadota > Gammaproteobacteria > Methylococcales > Methylomonadaceae > CAIQWF01. The sequence continues at coordinate 13,623 of JAIFMS010000144.1, forward strand.
TCTTCAGAAATTTCAATATAAATGGAGTATCACGAAAATCAATCTGAATATGCCCAACGCTATTTTTATGTAAATCTGGATACTGCACAATATGAGATTGAAATATATCGGAATAATTTGTAGTGTACATACTGCTGCTTTGTAAAGTTAGGCTAATTGTTTCAACCACTTCTTTTAAAGGAAATCTATTGTTATTGTCACCGATTGAAAAAACAATTTTTTCTGGTTGTACTGCTTGACAAATTTGTTCTGTAAATCCTGTTATATCTTTTCCAGCATGTCCACCATGATGAGGAAAAACCAATAACCAGGCAGAAATATCAGTTGAATCTTGCAATAAATTATCAAGCCCAATTTGGTCTATATCGCCTGGTAATAAAACTATGGGGTTATTTTGATAGATAAAGCGTACAACAGCACTAATTGAGTTTGTAGTTAGTTTATTTTTATTTCTATCTGTACTTCCGCTACCTTTAGCAATCAAATATTTGCTTGGAGCTAATATTTCAATATGCACTTCACCTTGATTAATTTTGCCGGTCAAATCAGGAGTTATATTGATTTCAAAAACAATTTCTTTCCGTTTATATTTATCAAAAACACAGGTTATTAAATCATTCCATATATCTGTATTTTTAGTTGCATCAGGATTAATATAAATAGCTTTAATCTCAAAAATACCTGAATTTACTAATGCCATTACGCCACCAATATGGTCACTATCAGCATGTGAAAGTAATAGCACGTCAATTTGAAGAATATTCTTCTCTGATAAAAATTCTAATAATTTTGAACCGTTTCCTGCATCCACAACAACGACACCTTTTGTGTTAATCAAAACAGCACTGTTTCCGTGTTTAACATCAACTATGTAAAAATTCGGCATATCTACCTACAGGCTTTTCAGCTATTTCAAAATGGGAATCTTTAAAATATAAATCTTTATAGTCTTCTGCTCCAATATTAACATCGGCAAAAAAACGCATTCCTAATATTTTTTTATTTTGTAATTTAATTGGAAATAATGAAATAGGCAAGCGTATTTTTTCGCTGGTACTCCAACTTGGAACAATAACATAAACAGTTTTTTCATCTTTACTAATTTCTTCAATACGAATTAAGGAACGCCAAGGTTTTCGTTCCGGTAAAAAAATACCTGCAAATTCATTTTGACATATTTCAAAGCCTTTTATAATCGTTTCAGGAACTATCTGACTTGGATTTAAAATAACAGGAAGATATTGTTTATATTCTTGTATTTCAAATCTATCCGCATTTAAGAAAGAGGTTGCTAATAAGATAGGTATAAAAAGACTGTAAACTCTTTTTACAACCTGAATCCCATCAAAATTAGCATAATTGCGTTGTGAAAGATGTCTATCAATAATAACAGCATTAGCTTGACTTTTTATTATTTCAATGCAACTTTCTAAGGAAATAAAAGGATCATTTTGTACAACTGATTTATAATGCGCGTCCTCTACTGTTTCAGCAATAGATTCACGAACATCCGGTTGATCATCAATCACCATGACATTTTTAATATGATTATACTGCACTACTTTCTCCTAAAATAGGTATGGTAATAATAATTTCAGCTCCACCTAATTCCTCACTTCTAGCAATAGCATCTACTTTTCCCCCCATATCTTGAATCGTATCACGCACAATGGTTAAACCTAATCCTGTACCATTTTTAGTCGTCGTTTCGCCAGGCAGCCATATATCGTTAATATCAATTCCTTGAACACCTGTTCCATTATCTAAAACATGAATCTCTACCGCTTGTTTTTCATTGTATTTGTAATATTCTACAACTTCAGTACGAATGATAATAATTCGTTGTTTGAGTATTTTCCCTTCAAAAGCAATCAAACTATTGTTAAATAAATTGACAATTACTGACTCCAACGCTGCTTCGCTACCATAAAAGTAAATCGGCTGATTTGTAAACTCTGTTTTTATTTGTGTATCACGACCTTTAACAAAAGAAGAAAATAAATCAATGGTTGAATTAATAACTTCGTGAATATTTAATTTTACTTTGCGTCGTTTTTCGTAGTTAATTAAACTAAGAGCTACATTACTCAAGGTATTCAATGAGGTTGTTGAGTCTTTGATTCGTTGGATAGGCTTCTTCAATTTTTCATTGTAAGTTTTTTCTTCTATGTGTTCTTTACTACGTCGCTCAATATTTCCAATCGCAGTATCAATTGCTTTTAATGGATTACTAATTGACTCATGTGCAAATACAGCGGCTGTAATTCCGGTTGTGCTTAATGTTCTGTAAAGCTGTAACTCTTTTCTTAATTTCTTAATTTTTCTTATATAGTAAGCTTCACGATTTTTCTGTGCCTTTTTTACTTTTGCTTTTTCCTCTTCATTAGATATATCATCAATTGCATTATCTAATTCATCTTTTAATTCATTTTCTTCGTTATTTTCACGTTCTTTTTTTGCCTGCTCTTTTTTACGCTGCTCTTGTTGCCAACGTTTTGCCATCCAATTAAAAATAGTTGTAGCAAATTCTCTTAATCCAATAAAAGCATTATTTTCAACAAAGCCATGTCTATCTGTTGTCTGCTGCAATTGATTTGTAGTATCAGTAATCAATAGACGACCAATTAAATTAGTATTTTTTTTGTTTCCGGTAATGCGCTTTAAATTGCTACTTAACCATTGCTCTTCTTTATCTCCATAAGGCAAGACACGCAATTGATTGTAATATAGATGTACACCGCCAAAATTTTCTAACCATTTTTTTACATTTGTTTTAATTCCTGAACGAGTTGAAAAGGTATCACTTTCAAAATCAAATACCCATAATTCAAATATAGTTTCTGGAATTAAGTAATTTGTGATGTGTGGAAAAATATTTTCTTGATTTGCAGTATAAAGCGTATTACCTAACCAATCTTGAATAATGACTGATAGACTACTGTTTTTTATTGTTGCAATTAAATGAAACTCAGCATCTTGAAAATAACGTTGCTCAACTAATTGTTCCAACTCTTTAAACTCATTTATTTTTAGAGTTGGTTTAAATCCTAATGGGTCATTCGTAAAAGGGTAAGCCAATAAAACTAAAGCACGAGCAAATTTTTCAATTTCTTGTTTACTAATTTCACGATTAATATCATCAATAGTAATTTCTGTACCTGTTGTTTGCGCTTGTAATAAAGATTGCTGTCTAATTTCTAATATAACATCTTCAACCGCTTGTACGTTATCATAATCACTCCAATTCATTTCTAATTGATATTGAATTAAAGGATTTTTCCGAGAAATTGTTTTAAGTGTTATTTTTTTACCCAAACGCAAAGCGGCTAATCTACCTAAACCTTTATCACCAACTGGGACTCGTCCTAATGAAGTTTTATGGATTGATTTTTTTGTGGACTCTCCTAATAACAGCCAATTATTCGCTATATCATTATCGGTCATTCCTTCGCCATCATCTTTTATAATGATGCGAGGTTCGCCAAATAAAACTGTAGGTGAATTAAAAATATTAATTAACTCTATTGTGCAATGTTTAGCGTCTGCATCATAAGCGTTTTTAACTAACTCAATTAAACCTTGTGTTAAATCAGGATTTAACTCTTCGCCAAGCCGTTTTAAGATGTGGGGGGAAAAGCGGATATTCGTTTTATTCATAAATTTATACTCACTTAAATAACTATTCTGATTTCACACTCAGCAGCATAAAAGCTGTTGGCAAAATTTGAAACGCTCGAAGAGAAAAAACAACAATAACAAAACTAGTGGGTTAATCATATAGCTTAATGTCTAATTCTTCAAAGCTGTTTTTTTAACAGAAACTTTAATCGCTGTGGGTGTAATGATAGTTACTAAAGTCAGTTGACCAAACCAAATATCACGCTAAAAATTTTTAGACGTGATAATCCTAATTTATGCGTGCTAGAAAATTAAATTTCTGTTCACGAAACATTAAAGCTTTTTCACTACCATCGCTTTGGCACAATAATCGGTGAAATACTGATTTTGCAACAGATGCAACACGCCTAATGCAACAAACAAACTGCCTAAACCTGCGATGGCACTATAACTATCAGACTCAAATAAACTCTCAGCAACCCCCGCGCCTATCATCATGGCAACTAAAGGAAATAAATACAGTAATAACGAGGCGTTGACTAACAGTGATTCATCCATTGACACCATCACTTTGTCACCGACAACCAGCGGAAAATTATTTTCCACCGCAATCACCCGAGGTTTGAAAAATCGCCCAAATAGCGAGCTAGTGCAGGAGGATTTTTGCATACAACTACCACAACCACTGCTGATTTGCGGATTGACCCACACT
>JAIFMS010000190.1 GCA_020048335.1 Methylococcaceae bacterium
ACGCGCTAAGTGGTTGGAAGAAATTAAATTAGAGGATACGAAAAAAGAAGAAAAACAGGATGACGTTGGCGTGGAAAGTATTTTCTTTAATCGCCTAAAATCCTTAGCAGGTCTTGGTAAAAAATAATCGCGTATGAAAAAAATACTGTATTCGTTTCTTGCTATTATCCTACTCATTGAAGAATGGGTTTGGGATACGCTTTCTGCTTTGGGGCATTGGCTGTCTTTTCACTTAGGATTAGTGCATTTTGAAAATTGGCTGACCCAAACCAGTCGTTATCAAGCCTTAATTGCTATCAGCATCCCTATTTTGCTTGTTACGCCACTGAATATTGCCGCTTTTTGGTTAATAGCTCAGGGCTTATTATTACAAGGGCTGGTATTAGAAATTATTGCCAAACTATTAGGCACTTTATTTATAGCGCGTTTCTTCAGTTTAACAAAACCACAATTGCTTACCTTTCGCTTGATTGCTTGGTTTTATTATAAAATCACCGCTTGGTTAAGCTGGGCGCATGAAAAAATTACCCAAACGTGGCTATATCAGTGGGCGAAAAAAGTAAAAGCTGAGGTGAAGGCTAAAGTTGCTGCTTGGTTTTCAACTAAAAACTCTTAAAATACAAGACTCTAGCGTTGTACTAAAGTCTTGTTATTTACCCCTTATTTTTTAGCAGGTTCTTTTGATTCAGTCGTGTCTAACTCTAATAAATCATCAGTTATTTCAGACTGACCGTCTGTAATGAGATGCTTACGAAATTGTAAATACGATTCGCGGGTAAAAACATAAGGGTCTAAAGCCGCCTCATCAATCAATTTCAAAGACCCGTCTGCATTTGCCCGCGCATTTAGCATATTGATTAATTGAATCGGTGCGCCAATATAAGTAGTCGGGTTTGCAGCCGCGTCCAGAATACCACCTGTCACTCCGCGACCTGTTGTAGGCCCTAAGAAAGGTAAAACCAAATAAGGCCCTTGTGAAATTCCCCATACTGCAAAGGTTTGGTCAAAATCTTCATCGTGTTTAACTAACCCTATTTCAGAGGCAATATCAAAAAAACCACCCAGTCCAACCGTGGTATTTAATAAAAAACGCCCAGTATCTTCGCCACTTTGTAAAAATTTAGCCTGCATAATGTCGTTTAATACCACATTAATATCTTTTAAGTTGCTAAAAAAATTGCCAACCCCTGTTTGTACAAAACGAGGTGTAATAAAAGTGTAAGCTTCCACAACAGGTTCTGCAACATAGGCATCGACTAATTTATTAAATCCAAAAACACTGCGATTAAAGTCTTCGTATGGGTCTATTTCACTGGATTGTAAACCGCTTGTTGTGGCACACCCTGCTGTAAACAGCAAAAAAGTAGCACAGCATAAAACCGAAGAAACTTTTAAAACCTTATTTTTTTTTGTCTTAAGATACATTTTTTTCTAACCTGAAAACTACTGTTTTGCATAATGATCTGTTTTGTCATTAATTTTTGTAATTAAAGCATCAAATCCGTCGCGTTCTAAAATACTGGTATATTCTGATCTTTTCAAGGCAAGGTCACTTACCCCATTGGCAATTATATTGATAATTTTCCAACTATCACCTTTTTTCTTAAGCATATAATCAAATTTTACATCTTTGTCAGTTGGAATCAACAAAGTTGTATGAATGACAGCGCCTCCGCGTGTTGTTTCTTCTTCTGAGCCAAATTTAAACGATTCGCCTGAAAAGGCTTTAAAGTTATAGGCATAGGCGGCAATACTTAATTGGCTGAAAACATCAACTAATTTTTGTTGCTGCTCACCCGATAACTTGCCCCATTCTTTACCAACCACCACGCGAGCAATTTTAGTTAAATCGTGACTTTTGACGATAGCGGTGCTTAGTTTATCATAGCGTCCTTTGAAACCTAACTCTTTTCCTTGCTTCATAACGGTAATTAATTCAGATTGAAACTCCTCTACCACTTGCTTGGCGGTTTCTTCCTGCGCACTGGCAACGGATAAATTAAGGGTTAAAAACAGATAAAAAACAGCAAACAAACTTTTATTTTTTAAAGCTAACATTCAAAACCTCTGATTCATTTAAAGTCGATGGTTGAAACATATATTATGACTCGGTTCTGACAGGAATGTCGGCGAGCGTTTTTTTGTTGTTGTCTGGATGGGCTGTCGGTGTATCAACCTCAACCATGTCGCCTGTTGTTTTGGGGCCGCGCAAAGAAACCCACAATCCTTTTAAAGGATGCGCGAGCATATCTTCCACCGCCGTTGCTTCATAACCACAATGCGCCATACAGCTGGCGCATTTAGGATTATTGACACTGCCATATTTTTCCCATGGCGTAGTATCAAGCAACTCCTGAAAACTTGCAGCATTGCCTTCATCGGCAAGAAGATAACACGGTTTTTGCCAACCAAACACATTGCGGGTAGGATTTCCCCACGGGGTACAATCATAGTTTTGATTGCCCGCTAAAAAATCCAAATACAGCGAAGAATGGTTTAATTTCCAGTTGCGATTTTTACCGAGTTTAAAAATTCCACGAAACAGCTCTTTTACCTCTAGCCCTTTTATAAAAACATCCTGTTTAGGGGCGTGTTCATAACTAAACCCTGGCGCAATCGTAATCCCTTCTACGCCTAACTCCATTGCATAATCTAAAAATTCGGCGACTTCGTGGTCAGTTTCCCCTTGAAACAACGTGCAGTTAATATTGACCCGAAAGCCTTTGTCTAAGGCTAATTTAATCGCTTCAACGGCAATGTCAAACACCCCTGTTTGGCAGACAGAGCTATCATGGCGGTCACGCATTCCATCTAAATGGATAGAAAAGGTTAAATAGGGGGATGGCGTGTAGTCATTAATCCGTTTTTTAAGAAGCAATGCGTTGGTGCATAAATACACAAATTTTTTCCGCGCAATAATACCTGCCACAATTTGCGGCATTTCTTTATGAATTAAAGGCTCACCCCCTGGGATAGAGACCATTGGCGCACCGCATTCATCCACGGCTGCCAAACACTCTTCTACGGATAAACGTTTATTTAAAATATCGTCAGGATAGTCAATTTTGCCGCAGCCTGCGCAAGCCAAATTGCACTTAAAAAGCGGCTCTAACATTAAAACCAAAGGATAGCGTTTTACCCCTTTTAATTTTTGCTTAAATAAATAACTGGCAACTTTCAACTGCTGACGTAACGGGACACTCACGGATTAATCCTCTAAAAAAAACGAACACTATATGACTTATTAAGGACGAGCTATTTCTTTGAAAACAGTGTGTTGTAAAATAACAACAGTCGTTAAAAGTGATGACTGAACAAGCTGTTTTATTGAATAACCACCTTAAAAATAGACTTATTTTATGTGGCAAACTCATCTAAACTCCTGACTAGAATACTCTTTTTTTACCACAGACTCCAGTTATTCAACTAATTTTGTTGTTATCACTCCTGTTTTAAGTGTAATAAAACAACAGGCTATAAAGTCGTTTTTAAGCGATTCCACGACAAAAAAATTTGTGTCTTAACGCTTTGCTATCCTTAAAATACAAGGCTTGCAAGGCTATTGTCAACAAACATTTGATAACACATTTTGCTAAAATAGACCTAATCTGAAAAGTTAATTTTCTATTTATCGTAAATAAACAACATCTCTTTGCAAAATACCAACAAACAGTCTATTATTTGTTCCGAATCAGAAAACTTACCCTTATTGCTCAGATAACGCAGCTTGTATTTTCGCAACCCCTTATTTGTATAAACCTTAAAAGTTAATAAACTATGACTGAGTTAAGCCCCGATTTAAATCAACCAGAATCGCTTGTTGATGTCTCCGATGATGTCTTACAAGCACTGCTGCTCGAAGGGGTTTCCAGAACCTTTGCCTTAACTATTCCACAATTGCCAGCTGAATTGTATCCTGTGGTTGCTAATGCCTATTTGCTGTGTCGCATTGTTGATACGATTGAAGATGAGATTTCGTTGACAAGGCAACAAAAACAGTTTTTTTGCAACTTTTTTATTCAGGTTGTGAAAACAGGACAACAAGCAAGCGATTTTACTGAGCAACTTGCCCCGTTATTATCCGCACAAACCATTCCCGCCGAACACAGTTTAATTCGCTTAACACCGCGTGTCATCGCGATTACACATGGTTTTAATGAGCCGCAAATTTTAGCCTTGGCAAATTGTGTAGAAGTGATGGCAAAAGGTATGCCTCTGTTTCAAAACTTGGATTTACACGCTGGCGTAAAAACAATGGCAGAAATGGATAATTATTGCTACTACGTTGCAGGTTGCGTCGGGGAAATGTTGGCAAAATTATTTTGTGCGTATTCGCCAAACATTGCTAAAAATCAAGCAAAATTATTGGAATTGTCGGTTTCTTTTGGACAAGGTTTGCAAATGACCAATATTTTAAAAGATATTTGGGATGATGCCCAACGCGGTGTTTGTTGGCTACCGCAAGATATTTTCACAGAAACAGGGTTTGATTTAGCTAACCTAAGCCCTGAAACTAATGATGTACATTTTCGGCAGGGTTTAGCGCATTTAATCAGCATAGCCCAACAACACTTAGACGATGCCTTACAGTACACATTATTGATTCCTCATCCTGAAACAGGCATTCGCAAATTTTGTTTATGGGCATTAGGAATGGCCGTTTTAACCTTAAGAAAAATAAAGAAAAATCTGAGCTTTACTGAATCTAAACAAGTCAAAATTAATCGTAATAGTGTTAAAGCAACAATGTTTCTTAGCAAATTGGCTGTGCGACATGACGCTGTTTTAACAATGCTTTTTAACATCACCTGTCAGCCCTTAAAAACGCCTGATTGGCACTATGTTATTCAACCTCCTCAATCTACAACATTATAATAAGGATTCATCATGTTTACCGAAACAGATACGCAGATGAATATGAGCCACTCTCATAGCAGTGCGACAACCATCCGCAGTAAATCACTTAACATTGATAAAGCCATTGAAAAAGCGCAGCAACAATTGCTAAATTTACAAACTGCCGAAGGTTACTGGTTATTTGAATTAGAAGCCGATTGCACAATTCCCTCTGAGTACATCATGATGATGCACTATCTGGGGGAAATTAACGTTCCGCTGCAAGACAAAATTGCCCATTATTTACGCGCTCGCCAATCGGCAGACGGTAGCTATCCGCTATTTACAGGCGGTGAAGGGGATTTAAGCTGTAGTCATCAACGCCGCTCACATGGTTAAATTACGCAAATACATCCTCAGTCAAGGTGGCGCGGCAAAAGCAAATGTTTTTACCCGAATTAATTTAGCGGTTTTTGAACAAATCCCATGGCGCGGTGTTCCCTATATTCCTGTGGAAATCATGCTGTTTCCAAAATGGTTTCCATTCCACCTGGATAAAGTCTCTTATTGGTCACGCACGGTGATGGTACCGTTGTTTATCCTCAGTACTTTAAAAGCCAAAGCAAAAAACCCTCATAATATCAATGTATTGGAATTATTTTTAATTCATCCAGACAAAGAAACGCATTATTTTCCTGAACGAACCTTGTTAAATAAATGCTTTTTAGCCTTGGATAAATTAGGGTTAGCAACCCGCCCTTTGATTCCTGAGTCTATGCACCAACGGGCGATTAATAAAGCCAAAGAGTGGATTGTTGAACGTTTAAACGGCGAAGACGGTTTAGGCGGTATTTTCCCTGCGATGGTTTATGCCTATGAATCGTTGCTCTTATTGGGTGAACCGATTGACGCACCTCTTGTGGTGACAGCGCGTAAAGCCATTGACAAACTGTTAGTGATTAAAGAACACGAGGCCTATTGTCAGCCTTGCTTATCGCCTGTTTGGGATACGGCACTCACAGTGCTAGCTCTGCAAGAAACCGATAAAATAGGCAATCGTCCTGCATTAACCCGCGCCTATAATTGGCTAAAATCCACCCAACTTTCAAATGAACCAGGGGATTGGCGTGTGCATCGTCCTACCCTGGAAGGTGGGGGCTGGGCATTTCAATTTGCCAATCCGCATTATCCTGATGTAGATGATACAGCTGTGGTCGCTTTTGCAATGGCAGAATCGGGTATTGACAATTTGGATGAATCAATTCATCGAGCAACCCGCTGGATTGTCGGAATGCAGGCTTCAAACGGCGGTTACGGTGCGTTTGATGTAGATAATACTTACTACTATTTAAACGAAATTCCGTTTGCTGATCATGGCGCACTATTAGACCCACCAACCGTTGATGTAAGTGCGCGTTGTGCAATGTTAATGGCGCGTGTGGCAAAAGACCACGATGAGTATTTACCCGCTTTAGAACGGACAATTGCCTATGTTCGTGCAGAACAAGAAGACAATGGTTCATGGTTTGGTCGCTGGGGAACAAATTACATTTATGGTACTTGGTCAGTGTTGCTTGGACTTGAGCAAACCAATGTACCTAAAACTGACCCGTTATTTGCCAAAGCAAGCAGCTGGTTAAAAAGCGTTCAAAATGCCGACGGTGGCTGGGGCGAAAGCAATAAAAGCTATTATGAAGAAGATTTGAGCAACCATTATAAAGGCAGTACCTCGTTTCAAACCGCTTGGGCTGTGATGGCTTTAATCGTGGCAGGACAAGTCTATAGCCCCGAAGTAAAAGCGGGCATCGACTTTATTTTGCGCAAACAACAAGCCGATGGATTTTGGTCTGATGATGTTTATACAGCACCCGGTTTTCCGAAAGTCTTTTATTTAAAATACCACGGTTACGATAAATTCTTCCCGCTTTGGGCTTTGGCTCGTTACCGTAATGAGTTAGCTAAAAAATGACCGTTGGAATCATTGTTGCCTTGCCTGATGAATTAATTACCTTAACGTCACTATCACTGGAAAAAGGGCAAACCGCACAAATTTCAGACACAGTGTTAGTTATTTACTCAGGCGCAGGAAGCAAGAACGCTCAGGCAGCGGCTGAACATTTGATAACTCAAGGCGTGACAGGCTTGATTAGTTGGGGCTGTGCCGCAGGGCTTGCTCCGACATTAAAACCTGGGGACTTGCTGCTAGCGGATTCATTGCTCGACCATGCGCAAAAGCCAGTTCATTTTAATCTTGACTGGCAACAGCAAAGTAAGGTCATTTTAAGTGCGACCCTGCCTGTACAAACAGGCTGTTTACTGGAAAGTCAGCAGCTTGTTTCAAGTCCTGATGCTAAAAAACAACTGCACATTGACACGCATGCCGCTGCCTTAGATATGGAAAGCGTGGCAATTGCAAACCTTGCTTGGCAGCATCAATTGCCTTTTCTTGTGATTCGTGCGGTGGCTGACCCAGTGACAATGAGGCTACCTAACGCCGTTCAGCACGCCTTAAATGAACAAGGGGATGTTGTTTTGTCTAAGTTAGGCTGGTTTTTAATCGCCCATCCCAGTGAGTTATGGGGATTAATTAAGCTTGGACTCAACTTTAATGCCGCTAAAAAAACGCTATCGCAAGTTGCCAAGCAGCTTAATCTCATCACTGCACAAGAAAAATAATGTTTAACAAACTTTGTATTATTGGGGTTGGCTTAATCGGCGGCTCAATTGCGAAAGCGGCTCGACAACAAGGTTTGGCAAAAACCATTGTCGGCTTTGGACGAGCGCAAGATGAAGAAAATTTACGCACCGCCCAACAATTAGGCGTGATTGATGGGTATTCTTTAGACCTTGCCACCGCTGTTGCACAGGCCGATTGCGTGTTAATTGCCACGCCTGTCGGCAGTGTGCAGGCTATTTTCAAACAACTGCATCCCCTCTGGTCAGCAGAAACGCTTTACACGGACGTAGGCAGCACCAAAGTGAGTGTGATTGCAGCGGCGCAAACTGTCTTTGGCTATGTTCCCAGCAACTTTATTCCCGCACACCCGATTGCAGGTGCAGAACGCAGTGGTGTAGAAGCGTCTGTGGATGACTTGTTTATGGATAAACGCTTAATTATTACCCCTGTTGCCGATACCGATGCACAAGGGGTGCTAAAAATAACCGCCTTTTGGCAAGCGATGGGAGCGATTGTGTCAGAAATGGAGGCACACCACCACGATACGGTGTTAGCGGCAACCAGTCATTTACCGCATCTTTTAGCGTTTGCCTTGGTGGATTTATTAGGGCGCAAAGATGAACAAGTGGATATTTTCAAATACGCGGCGGGTGGTTTTAAAGACTTTACCCGAATTGCTTCCAGTGACCCCACAATGTGGTTAGATATTTCTTTGGCAAATAAACAAGCCATTATTCCTTTGTTGGCACAATTACGCGCCGAGCTGGAAAAAGTTGAGCGGTTATTAGCAGAAGAACAAACCGAGGCTTTGTTTGCCATTTTTTCTCATGCCAAAAAAGCACGGCAGCGGTTTTTAGAATGTCATAACACCTTGGCTGAAAAAGCATCCTTGCTCTAAACATCGGTATTTTTATAAGTAGTAAAACAAAAGTTTTGGAATGCAAAACCTAGGTTTTGCACTCCCTCTAGCAAATAAAACATACAAAAACTTTGGCTCACTTAC
>JAIFMS010000155.1 GCA_020048335.1 Methylococcaceae bacterium
GCAAAACCACAACAGAGTTTAGAATTTTTTAATAGTGAGGAATACAAATGACAACGATTGCAGAACATAAATTAAATGTGATTCGTCAAGTTGATGAATTAACCGAAGAGTCTTTAATCGAAGTAGAAAAATTAATTGCTCAATTAAAAGAAAATCAGGCAACAAAAGGATTAAAAAAGCGTCGTCAACCGCCTGCTTCTATTGCGGGTAAAGCGAAAATAGTCGGCGATATAATTTCACCTTGTTGTAATATTGAGGATTTTGAATGTCTGAAATAGTTTTGCTGGATACACATATCTGGGTATGGTGGGTGAATGAAGAACATCACAAATTATCCGCAACACAAATTGAAATAATAGAACAATCGGAGTGCGTGGCGATTTCGGTGGTTTCGTGTTTTGAAGTGGCGCAGATTGTGAAAAAGGGACGGTTAATTTTGCCTTTACCAACGCGGGAATGGATAGAAAAGGCTTTGACTCCGACAAGAATTGAAGTGTTGTCGTTATCGCCTGAAATTAGTTGTCAAGCGGTTGATTTAACGGAGATTCACAAAGACCCGTTTGACCGTTTGATTATTGCCACTGCGTTAAATTATCAGTGCCGTTTGATAAGTGTAGATGGCAATTTTCCCAGTTATCCAGAATTAAATGGTTGTTTGATTTTTTAATCCTGTTCAAAAAACAGATTGCGCAGCGGTGGTTGAGTTGCTGAGAAGCGAAGGAATTTAAAATGGAAAAACCACAACAGATTTTAGAGCTGGAAAAAATTATTGGTAGAGAAATTTCAGAAGTTTCATTTAATAAAATGAATTGGATGGAAACCTCTTATTCATTAAGCGAAGAAGATAAAATTATCGGTTTAAGTTTGTATTCATGTAAATTGCATAATTTATATTTTCTAACTGATTGTTATTATCAAAATTTAAAAATCCTTTTTTTAACATACACCGAAATAGTAGATGTCACACCAGTTAAAAATTTAACTCAGCTAACTAAGCTTGGACTAGGCTGCAATAAAATAACAGATATATCTCCAATTCAAAAATTAGCCAATTTAAATAGACTCAGTTTGGTTCAAAATCAAATAATAAATTTGCCTGTTTGGATTCTTGATTTTGATTTGGAAATTATATGGGAATGGGAATGGAACAGAAAAGGTATTTTCCTTGGAGGTAATCCTTTTCAATCCCCACCCCCTGAAATCATCATGCAAGGCAACGCCACAATTAAAGCCTATTTTGACGCTTTAAAACAAAATCTAGGACGTAAAGTTAATCTTTATATGAAAGGTGGCTATAAGGAAGTTATTATTTCCGAAAAAATGCTTACTGATGGGAATATATACGATTTTGGTAGACTGCTAAATGAATTAAAAGTTTTATTCATAGGCGAAGGCGGCGCAGGCAAAACCTCCCTTTCCAAACTATTACGCGACCAGCCCTTTGACCCGCACGAAAATCAAACGCACGGCATCAACATTGACGATTGGAAAGTAGGCGACATCACCGCGCATTTGTGGGATTTTGGCGGACAGGAAATCCTGCGCGCCACACACAAATTTTTCCTCTCCAAACGCAGCCTGTATGTGTTAGTGCTGGACAACCGCGAAAAACGTGACGAAGAAACTTGGCTAAAACGTATTGAAAGCTTCGGTGGCAATTCTCCTATTCTTATCGTTTTAAACAAATGTGACCAAGACGAAAGTTACGACCTTGACCGTAAAGAATTAGTGCGCCGTTATTCCGGCTTGCAAACCCAAGATTTTTATTTCGTTTCCTGTGCCAACGGGCAAGGCATGGAAGCGTTTAAACAAGGCTTAATCGCTGCGTTTAAACGGGTGGAACTGATTAACAGCGTGTTACCGGAAAGCTGGTTTCAGGTGAAAACCGCGCTGGAACAGCAACAACGGCAACAGCATTACATCAGCTATAACGAATTTCAGAAAATTTGTTTTCAACAACAAATAGAGGAAACAGAAACGCAAGATATTCTCGCTCGATTGCTGCATGATTTAGGTGTCAGTGTGCATTTTGAAGATTTGGCTTTGCTCGATACCCACGTTTTAGAACCGAAATGGATTACCGAAGGTGTGTATAAAATCATCACTTCGCCACAATTGACGGAACAGCAAGGTGTATTGTATCTTACTGATTTATCTAGTATTTTAAATCCACGCTCAGACCTTCCAGGTTTTAAAAACCTGGAAGGTCTAACCACTGCTGAGTATATTTATCCGCCGACTAAATACGCTTATTTGTTGGAATTAATGAAAAAATTTGAATTGAGTTATCGCCTCAATGATAACGCCGTATTAATTCCGCAATTATTAAAACCCGAAGAGCCGGAGTTTGCCTTTGATGACAGCGGGCAAGTATTGCGCTTTCAGATTTTGTACGATTATCTGGATGATTCGATTATGCCGCGTTTTATTGTCGCCTTGCATCAGGATATTGATAATCGCATCCAATGGCGCAAAGGCGTGTTGCTGAAAAATGCCGGTTTTAAAAGTCAAGCGGTGGTCAGGGTGAATTATCAAGATAGGTTATTGATTATTATGGTAAAAGGCGAGCAGAAACGCGATTATTTTGCCGTGATTCGGAAAGCCTTGCACGATATTCATGCCAGTTTTGAATGGAAAAAAACGCCGATTGAATTAGTGCCGTTGCCGGATAATCCTGCGTTTACGGTGGAATATGAGGAGTTGATTGGCTACGAATTAGATGGCGACGATAAGTATCGTGTGGGAAAATTGCGCAAGATTTATAGCGTATCGCAGTTGTTAGATGGAATTGAAAAACCGGAGCAACGAAAACAATCAGGTGATATACACTATCACTCACATAATCATCATGGCGATTACAACGAGGAGAAAAAAGCAGT
This sequence comes from Methylococcaceae bacterium, assembly GCA_020048335.1. Classification (GTDB taxonomy): domain Bacteria; phylum Pseudomonadota; class Gammaproteobacteria; order Methylococcales; family Methylomonadaceae; genus CAIQWF01. Next base: position 2,880 of record JAIFMS010000155.1, read on the forward strand.
GGAAATTAAAAGTTTAACTATTGACGGCGGCAATCAGCAATTTGCCAATAACATTGAAAATTATAACGGAGATAAAAAAATGAGCGAACAAAAAATAGAAATCGGTGCTGGTGCAACAATAGGAAGTGGTTCATTCAATGTGGATAGCAAAATCGAACACAGTTTTAATAGCTTGCAAGAGTCTAAAACCAGCAATGAAGTGAAAGAGCTTTTAGCGCAGTTATTAAATGAAATCAAAGGATTAACTGATAAAGTCGAACCTGAGAACATTCAAACTGTTGAAGAGATGGTTGATGATGTACAAGACATGATTGATGAACTTAACGAGCCGCACCCCCGCCGGCGAATTATTCTTAATTATCTGAATACGCTCAAAAATAAAGCCGTTATTGCAGCAGTCAGCACTGACGTGATTACAACGATTATAGCGAATTTTATGACGATTGTGCCTCAATTGCCTCATCTTCTTTAACGCCCAGCTTATCGCAATCGCCGAAAAAATCAGCCCGTTTTTACAATCGCTTATTTGATGAAATCATTAGAACAACATGAAAACCGACAGCCTATTTTATCGCCTATTTCAATACCATCCACAACTCGCCTTGGAGTTGTTGGGCTTAAACTATCGCGCTGATAGTTATCGTTTTGGTTCGGAAGAAATCAAACAAACCGCGTTTCGATTAGACGGCGTATTTACCCCACTCACAGACAACCCAGAACAACCGTTGATTTTTGCCGAAGTCCAATATCAACCTGATGAAAATTTTTATGACCGTCTGTTTAGCGAAATTACTTTGTATTTACGCCTGCACAAACCGCAACATGAATGGCTGGCGTTAGTGATTTATCCAACTCGTCAGATTGAAAAAACTGCCAACATCGGTTTTCGTCCGTTTATGCGGTTGCCAGAGTTACAGCGAATTTATCTGGAAGATTATCAAAATAAATCAGGACTGACTCCTACGTTGGATTTATTGGGCTTAATTGCCAGTGACAAACAACAAACACTGCTACTTGCGCGAGATTTGGTGAAGCGTTATGACAAAATCAGCGTAGAGACTTTGGATTTTATCGAAACCATTTTAGTTTACAAACTACCCCGTTTAACTCGGGAGGAGATTAGAATCATGTTAGCTTTAGAAGATGTTAGTTTAAAACAAACCCGTTTTTATCAGGAAGCTATGGCTGAAGGCTGGGAAGTTGGTTTGGAAAAGGGCTTGGAAAAGGGCTTGGAAAAGGGCTTGGAAAAAGGTGAACAAAGCTTATTGCAACGAATGTTGACACGCCGTTTTGGTGAACTGCCAAGCCGATTACAACAACGTTTAGCGCAAGCAAACGCCGCACAAATAGAACAATGGGCAGACCGCTTTATTGAAGCAGCCACGTTGGCAGCTATTTTTGGTGATGTAAACGAAAAAAGTTAATAAAAGCCTACGCGCTTAACCACTCATCAACAAGGTTTATTTTATGCAAATCCACCTCTGTGCCGTCGGGCAAGCCATGCCAAATTGGGTACAACAAGGTTATCAGGAATATGCCAAACGTTTACCGCGCGAATGCGAGTTAATTTTAAAAGAAATTCCTGCGGGCAAGCGCGGCAAAAACAGCGATGTGGCGCGGCTCATCAAAGAGGAAGGGGATAAAATGCTGCTTGCTTTACCGCCCCGAGCGCATCTTGTTAGCTTAGATATTCCGGGTAAACCGTGGACAACCCAAGAATTAGCCTGCCAATTAAAAATCTGGTTAGAAAGTGGACAAAACATTGCGTTATTAATCGGCGGCCCTGAAGGATTAGCCGATGCGGTGAAAGCAAAAGCCCAGCAATCGTGGAGTTTGTCCCATTTAACCCTGCCACATCCGATGGTGCGTGTTATCGTAGCAGAACAAATTTACCGTGCTTGGTCTATTCTTAACCACCACCCTTATCATCGCTGACCTATGACTGCCCAACTTGTACTCGCCTCCGCTTCTCCCCGTCGCCAAGAATTATTAGCCCAATTAGGGATACGCTGTTTTGTGCAGCCTGTTGATATAGATGAAACGCCTTTTCTCAATGAAGCCCCTTTCGCTTATGTCAAACGGATGGCGGCGGAAAAATCGGCGGCGTGTTTGGCATTTTCTGTTGATAAACTGCCCATTTTAGCCGCTGATACTACGGTTGTTTTGCAAGGTGAGATTATGGGAAAGCCTAAAAACCAACGCCATGCGCAGGAAATGTTAGCGCAATTATCAGGCACAACCCATCAGGTTTACAGCGCGGTGTCGTTGCGCAAAGTCACGCAACCGTTTGAATCACCTAATCATTGGGAAGCGGTCAGCATTACCGAGGTGACATTTAGACACATCAGTTCCGCAGAAATCACCGCCTATTGGAAAACAGGCGAGCCTTGTGATAAAGCAGGCGGCTATGCGATTCAAGGGCTGGGTAGCATTTTTATTGAAAAAATACAGGGCAGTTTTTCAGGGGTAATGGGTTTGCCGCTGTTTGAAACCGCGCAACTTTTAGCCAAACAAGGGATTTATATTATCAAATGAGTGAAGAAATTTTAATTAACGTTACGCCGCCTGAAACACGGGTCGCGGTGATTGAAAATGGCGTATTGCAAGAATTAATTATTGAGCGCACCTTGCAACGTGGTTTAGTGGGCAGTATTTATAAAGGGGAAGTTTGTCGGGTTTTGCCAGGAATGCAAGCGGCTTTTATTGACATTGGTTTAGCACGGGCGGCTTTTTTGCATTTATCCGATTTTAATAGCCGTGAATTGGAAAAACGCGGCTCGGCGCAAATCGAGCATTATCTCTATGATAAACAACCGATTATTGTGCAAGTAACCAAAGACCCGCTGGGCAATAAAGGGGCGCGGTTGTCCACTGAAATTTCCATTCCCTCGCGTTTTCAAGTGTATATGCCCTACACCGAAACGTGCGGCGTTTCGCAGCGCATCGAAGATGAAGCCGAGCGGGTGCGCTTAAAAGCCTGTATTCATATCTTTCAACAACGGCACAATTGTGGCGGCTTTATTGCCCGCACCGCCGCAGAATGTATCCCCGAAGAAGAATTAATGGCGGACATGGATTTTTTGTTGAAATTATGGAAGGCGATTACAGAAAAAATGGAATCTGCGCCCACTAAATCCTTGATTCATCAAGATTTACCGTTAAGCGAACGCACATTACGCGATTTTTACAGCACAGGGGTTGAGCGAGTGCGAGTTGATTCGCGTGAAACATACGCCCGACTGATTCAATTTGCCACGACTTTTATTCCGCATTGTGTGCCAATTATTGAGCATTATTCGGGCGAACAGCCTGTGTTTGATATTTACAATGTGGAAGATGAAATTAGAAGAGCCTTAGAGCGGAAGGTTAAATTAAAATCGGGCGGTTATTTGGTGTTTGACCAAACCGAAGCGATGACCACAGTGGATGTGAATACGGGCGGTTATATTGGCGGGCGTAATTTAGAAGAAACGATTTTTAAAACCAATTTAGAAGCCAGTCAAACCATTGCGCGGCAATTAAAATTACGCAATTTGGGCGGGATTATTATTATTGATTTTATTGATATGCAAAGTGTTGACCATAAACGGCAAGTGTTGCAGGCGTTGGAAAAGCATTTGGAAAAAGACCACGCAAAAACCAAAATCACCGAAGTGTCCGCGCTGGGATTGGTGGAAATGACCCGCAAACGCACCCGTGAAAGTTTGGAACATATTTTGTGTGAGCCGTGTTCAACCTGTCATGGGCGTGGGGTATTGAAAACCGCCGAATCGGTTTGTTTAGAAATATTTCGGGAGATTATTCGGGAAGTGCGGCAATACAATGTGCAGCAGTTGTTGGTATTAGCCTCGAATGAAGTGGTGGAGATGTTGTTGGATGAGGAGGCGGATATGTTGTCTGAATTGGAAGCGTTTTTGAAAGTGGAGATTAAGTTTCGCGCGGAAGCTGAATATAATCAGGAGCAATATGATGTGGTGTTGTTGTAAATTAGTTTAACTGACCATTTAATTATAAAGATGAATAATAAAATTTATTACGGTGATAATTTAGACGTTTTACGACGTTTTATTAAAGATGAAAGCGTGGATTTATGTTATATCGACCCACCGTTTAATTCCAAACGCAATTACAATCAAATTTACAATAATATTGGTAAAGAAGATAAAGCTCAAACACAAGTTTTTACGGATACTTGGACTTGGGATGATTATGCCATGCAAGGGTTAGCGGAAATTCAAAGTAATTATAATGGCGTTTTTACCACACAAAGCATTGATTTAATTCAAGGATTAACCAAGGTTTTAGGCAAAGGCAGTTTATTAGCCTATTTGGTTAGTATGACTTTACGAATTGCCGAAATTCAGCGCGTCTTAAAACCCACCGGCAGTTTTTATTTACATTGCGACCCAACAGCGAGTCATTATTTAAAATTGGTTTTGGATGCTATTTTTTGTCCTAAAAATGGCAACTATATCAATGAAATGGTTTGGATATATTCCAGAATGGCAGCAAAAGGACAAAAGCAACTTAGTCGTTGCCATGATGTTATTTTTTGGTATTCAAAAGGAAAAACATGGCTATTTAATGTTGATGAAATTCGTTTACCTTATGCTGAAACAAGCAAAGCAAGAGCGGGTTATAAAAAAACAAATTTAGGTGGAGGAAGTCCTAAAAGTGAAATTTGTGAACTAAATAATATTGGAAAATTTCCTGAAGATTGGATTCAAATTCCTTTTATTAGAGGAAAAGAATATTTAGGCTATCCTACACAAAAACCCGAAGCTTTATTAGAACGCATTATTAAAGCCAGTTCTAATGAAGGTGATGTAGTGTTAGATGCGTATTGCGGTTGCGGCACAACGCTTGCAGTTTCTGAACGATTAAAACGGCAATGGATAGGTGTTGATATTACTTATCAAAGTATTTCATTAGTTTTAAAGCGTTTAGAAGACCAAGATAAGAATGTATTGGAAAATATTGAAATAAGTGGTATTCCAAAAGACAGAGAAAGTGCCATTGCTTTAGCGAATAAAAAAGATGACCGTTTACGAAAAGAATTTGAAAAATGGATGGTTTTAACTTATTCAAAAAACACAGCGGTTATTAATGAAAAGAAAGGCGGTGATGGTGGAATTGATGGTGTAGCTTATATTTCTGACCGCAATGAAAAATCTGAAATAGAAAATAAAAAAGTTTTGTTTAGTGTGAAATCAGGTAAAAAATTAAATCCTGATAACACAATTGACGCATTAAGCGGAGTCATTACAAGAGAAGACGCAGCGTGTGGGATTCTATTAACGCTTTATCCTATGCCCAATTTAGTGAAAGCCAGCAAACACTATGGACTTTATCATAATGATTTAATTAATAAAGATTATCCAAAAATACAAGTAATTTGTGTTGAAGAATTATTAAATGGCGCACGATTAGAATTGCCTAATGTGGTTGCAGTGGTGAAAAAAGCCGAGCAACATCAACAGCAATTAAAGCTGGGTTAAATTAAAAATGACCAATAAAATTTATTACGGCGATAATCTGGATATTCTTAGGAACTATATTGAATCTGAAAGTATAGATTTATGTTATATCGACCCACCGTTTAATTCTAAACGCAATTACAATCAAATTTATAATAAGGTGGGTGATGAAGACAGAGCCTTAGAGCAAGCTTTTGTGGATACTTGGACTTGGGATGATAAAGCAATACAAGGATTACATGAAATTCAAAATGGCAATAATAAAAATCTTACCTCTCAATGTATTGATTTAATCACTGGTCTTATACCTGTTTTAGGGAAAAATGACTTAATGGCTTATTTAATTAGCATGACGTTGCGAATTGCAGAAATTCATCGCATATTAAAACCAACAGGGAGTTTTTATTTACACTGTGACCATACCGCAAGTCATTATTTAAAACTGGTGTTAGATGCTTTATTTTGTAAGCGAGGAGGAAAATTTCAAAACGAAATTGTTTGGCATTATTCAGGATGGAATAAAAAACTAAAATATCATTTTGAAAAACGACATGATGTAATCTTGTATTATTCTAAAAAAAATCCTGTCTTTAATTCTTTTTCAGTTCCTTATTCATCGGAGCAAGAATATTTAAAAACGCGCAAACAAAAATTATATGAGGATATTGATGGCAGAAAATACACACTTGATGTCAGAGAAAATGGCAAAAGAAAAACAAAAATTTATCTTGAAGACGCATTAACACGCGGCAGACCAACCGATAATGTTTGGGATATTGACAAAATCAATAATTCTTCAAAAGAACGCTTAGGTTACGATACACAAAAACCTGAAGCTTTATTAGAGCGAATTATTAAAGCCAGTTCTAATGAAGGGGATGTTGTTTTAGATGCGTTTTGTGGATGCGGCACAACGGTGGCAGTTGCACAAAAATTAAATCGCCAATGGATAGGGATTGATATTACTTATCGCAGTATTGCGTTGATTTTAAAACGCTTACAAGACAATTTCGGATATGACTTTACCCAAAGTCTAATAGATAAAGAAACACAGCAAATTATTCCAGCACCTGTAGAAATAAAAGGCGTACCAAAAGACTTTGAAAGTGCAAAAGCGTTGGCTGAAAAAATAGATGACCGCACTCGTAAAGAATTTGAAAAATGGATTATTTTAACGTATACAAAAAACCGCGCTATTGTGAATGAAGTAAAAGGGGGTGACAATGGTATTGATGGCATGGCGTATATTCCAGACCGCAATGAAAAAAATGAATTAGTCAATAAAAAAGTCTATTTTAGTGTCAAATCCAGTAAAACATTAACCCCTTCTATGTTGAATGAGTTAAATGGCGTAATGAATAGAGATAACGCAGCGTGTGGATTTTTTTTAACGCTTTATTCGGCTAAAAATCTAGTAAAGGAAAGTAAAAAGTTTGGTTATTATCATAATCGTTTAGTTAATAAAGAATATTTAAAAATACAGGTTATTTGTGTGGAAGATATTTTTCAAGGTCATTTTTTAGATTTGCCCAATATTGATATTAATGATGCGTTATTAAAAAAGGCTCAACAACACATCGGCGAACAAATGACGCTAAAATAAAAATTTAACTGTGCGGTTATGACAAAAGCAGTTATAAACTCGCCGTTACATGACAAAAATAGGTTTTCAAATACTGCGTTTCAGGCACAGCAGGATGAATCGGATGGTCGCCGCCTTGTCCACCTTGTGCAAAAAACACCAAATGCCGGTCAATATGCCGTGCTTGTGAACGCAAAATTTCATGCAAGTTTTCACGACTCAAATGATGAGAACACGAAGCTGAAATCAACACGCCATTTTTGCTCAACACTTGCAACGCCAATTGATTTAAGCGGCGATACGCTTCAAAACCCGCTTTAAAATCCTTTTTGCGTTTAATCAGGGCTGGCGGGTCTAGCACAATAATGTCGAATAATTCCCGTTGCTCTCGGGCATTTTTTAAATATTCAAACACATCCGCACGGACAAACTGCATTTTATCGCCGACCTGATTCAGCTCTGCACTGTCTTTTGCCATCGCTAATGCACTCTCTGAACTGTCAACACACACCACTTCGGTTGCGCCTGCAAGCGCGGCAGGAATGCCCCATGCCCCTGAATAGGAAAATAAATCTAACACCCGCTGATTTTTTGCCAATGCCGCACACCGCGCCCGACTGTCACGGTGGTCATAAAACCAGCCTGTTTTTTGTCCGTCCAAAATCGACACTTTAAAACGGGCAGCATTTTCTTCGATAATAATTTCCGCTGGCAATTCTCCATACACCACTTCGGATTCACCGCTTAAATTTTCCAATTGCCGCTGGCTGCTGTCATTTTTTAGCACAATCGCTTGCGGTTCAAATAATTCGACCAAACAAGCCACCAAAATATCTTTCGACTTTTCAATCCCTGCGGTGGTGATTTGTAACGAAAAAACATCGCCGAAACGGTCAATCACTAATCCTGGAATGCCGTCACTTTCAGCAAAAACCAACCGATAATACGGTTTGTCATACAGCTTTTGCCGTAATGCCAACGCAGTAGTCAGCCGTTCAGTAAAAAAGTTTTTTCCCAATTTGGCATTGGTTTTTCGCGAAATTAATCGCGCTGCAATCAAGGTATGTGGATTCAAATACGCCGTGCCGAGAGCTTGCCCCGCATGGTCATTTACAATCACTAAATCGCCCGCTTGAAAGGCATTCAGTGGAGAGCGCGTGATGTCAACTTCATTACTAAAAACCCAAAGATGCCCTTGGCGAATGCGTTTGTCTTCGTTTTTCTTTAAAAAAATGTTTGGATGTGCCATGAGGAATGTGTGAAAGTGAAATGAACTCCCGCCTTTTATAAAGGAGGGCTGGGGTTTTTAGTTATTAAAGTAATTCAAAGGTATAGCCACCCACCTTTTGCGGGGGAATGGCAATTTTTAAATTAACTTCGATGGTTTCTGATGCACCAAGACGCGAATGAGGCGGGCTATCAAGGTATTCGTTGGGGTAAAACACCCGTTCTGCAAACGCTTGCCCATTAAAGGAAAGAAAAACTAATTTGATACGCGGATAATCTTGCGCAAAAGAGGCTTGATTGCTGATAACGGTTTGAAATAAATAATGACTATTGCCGTTTAATTGCAAATCACTCAGTAAAATTTCAAACTCATCTTGGTTGTGATAAGCAGGCAATACACAGTGCAGTGTTTGACAAAATTTTTCTAACCAAACCCGTTTTTCAGGGTTTTGCAGCACTTTTTCATGTTCCACCCAATAAACTTGTCCTGCCAACAGCAGCAAGCCTGCTAAAAAACCCAGCATCCAAAACGGCGAATTTTTTACTTTCGGAGTGGCAAAAAAATTATCCGCAAGCGGTAGTGGCTGTTGTTTTTTTAAGCAGTCTGGACAAAAATGGATGTCATCCCCCGCCTCAAATTCCATTTTATACGGTTGCTTACACTGTGAACATTGCCACATCGTTGCCATATTAAGCGAATTTTGTACCATCAATACGACACCAATCTTCTTGATTTGTAACAGGATTTAGCACGATTTTGGCTTGATAAGCTACACTGACTGCGGTGGCTTGTTCGTTTAAAATCCCTGACAGAATCAATTGCCCTTGCGGTTTAAGGAGTTGGCAGAGGGTGTTTGACAGTCCAATTAAAGGTTTGGCTAAAATATTGGCTAACACTACGTCCGCTTGCAATGGGGTAAATTGTTCGGGTAAATAACAACTTATTTTATCCTGCACTTGATTTTTTTCTGCATTGGCTAAGGTTGCCGTGATAGCTTGTGGGTCAATATCCACCGCATAAGCGTGTTTTGCGCCCAGAAGCAAAGCCGCTACCGCTAAAATCCCTGAGCCACAGCCATAATCAATCACGATTTTGTCAGTCAAATCATGGCTTGCCAACCATTCCAAACAAAGCGCGGTGGTAGGATGTGTGCCTGTGCCGAATGCCAAACCAGGGTCAAGTGTCATACACACCGTGCCTGCTTCGTGTTGTTCCTGCCCTGTTGGACAAATCCATAGCGTATCGGCAAACTTCATCGGTTGATAATGCGCCATCCATGCCCGTTCCCAATCTTGGTCTTCTAAAGTCTCAACTTGCCAATTTTTTAAAGGCAACTGTGCAAATTGGCTCAACAAAGCAGTTTGAATGGCAAGGGGGTCAGCATCTAATTCATACAACGCGACCACAACCGTATTGCTCCAAACTTTGGTTTGATTTAACGCAGGCTCGTAAATCGGTTCGTCTTCTGCATCTAAATAAGTGACAGATACCGCGCCCCATTCTGCAAAAAAATCAGCTAGTTGCGGCGCGTTTTGTTCATCGGTGGTGATAGAAATCTGATACCAACTCATCGGCTTACTGCTGCATACAGCATTTTTTATATTTTTTACCGCTTTTACACGGACAAGGGTCATTGCGTCCTACTTTGTCGGTGCTTTTTGCGATAACTTTGTCGCGTAAAAATTCGGTAATCGCAATATCATCGTCGGTGGTGTGTTCCACATCAATGATACCCATCACTTGAAAACGGCTAATGTCGGGGGATTCTTGGGTAATTTGATTGAAAACCTCATTATCCAACACCACCACAGGACAACTAGCGCAAAAATGCCCACCGCTGTTGCTGGTTGCAAATGAGGTAATTTCACCGCGTTCCTGTGCGGCAATGGCATAAGCGTGTAATTCTGTGGTAAGTCCTGCGCCACATTCGGGACAAGTTGTTGGGTTTTTTAAGGTATTTGCCCAATACATTCTGCGGCGAATCGCGGGGTCGAATTGTTTTGTCATTTTTTACTCTAAAGTCTAAGTTTAATTAATAGGCTAGGAAGCGACAGTCTCTAGTAGTGCCATAAGCGAAAGCCTTTTTGCATAAGTAACTGAGCATAAATGTAACGGTATATAAAAAATCACAGAAATGTAAAAGCGTTCCAAACTTGTAAATTGACGCGGTTTTTTGTCTGTAAAGAAAGTGGTCTGCGTAAAGTCAAAAACTCAAAAGGCAACAAAACTAATTTATGCCTAGTTTTTTCTCTAAATAATGAATATTTTGCCCACCCGTACAAAATCCTGTATCGTGCAGAATATCAATTTGCAATGGAATATTGGTTTTAATTCCGTCAATCACCATTTCATGCAGCGCGGTACGCATTCTGGCAATCGCATTATCGCGAGTTTCGCCGTGTGCAATCAATTTGCCAATCATCGAATCATAATACGGTGGCACTTTATAGCCATTATAGATATGGGTTTCACAGCGTACACCCGGCCCGCCTGGCATATGAAACTGCTCAATAACGCCTGGACAAGGCATAAAAGTTTTTGGGTCTTCGGCATTAAGGCGACATTCAATCGCATGACCTGTAAACGTCACTTGCTCTTGGGTTAGGGATAATTTTTCGCCGCTAGCAATCTTTAATTGTTCTTTAACAATATCAAACCCCGTAATCATTTCGGTGACAGGGTGTTCAACTTGCACACGGGTATTCATTTCAATGAAATAAAACTCGCCTTTTTCGTATAAAAACTCAAACGTTCCCGCGCCTAAATAACCAATATCACGACACGCTTTAGCACATAGTTCGCCCATCCGATTGCGTTGTTCGGCAGTAATGCCTGGGGCAGGGGCTTCTTCGACCACTTTTTGATGGCGACGCTGCATTGAACAATCGCGTTCCCCTAAATGAATGGCGTTACCGTGGCTATCGGCAATGATTTGAAATTCAATATGGCGAGGGTCTTCTAAAAATTTTTCCATGTACACCGTGTCATTACCGAACGCAGCTTTTGCCTCGGCTTTGGTCATAGCAATGGAATTTAACAACGCCGCTTCCGTATGTACGGTGCGCATTCCGCGTCCACCACCACCGCCAGAGGCTTTAATAATGACAGGATAGCCAATCTCTTTTGCCATTTTTAAATTGCGACTGGCATTGTCATTTAATGGATTGCCATTGCCTGGGACACAGGGAATATTTGCCGCCTGCATCGCTTTTTTGGCAGAAATTTTATCTCCCATCAAGCGAATGGTTTCAGCACGCGGCCCAATAAAAACAAAGCCGCTTTGATGGACTTTTTCAGCAAAATCGGCATTTTCGGATAAAAAACCATACCCTGGATGAATTGCCTCCGCATCGGTTACTTCGGCTGCACTAATGATGGCAGGAATATTCAAATAACTATCGACCGAAGGCGCAGGCCCTATGCAAACCGACTCATCGGCCAAACGAACGTGTTTTAAATCACGGTCGGCTGTCGAATGCACAGCAACCGTTTTGATTCCTAACTCACGGCAAGCCCGCAAAATACGCAACGCAATTTCGCCTCGATTTGCAATGACAATTTTTTCAAACATACTTTAGCACCGTGTCTGTTTATTCAATGATAAATAAAGGTTGGTCATATTCAACAGGTTGGGCGTTTTCAGCCAGAATTTTTTTAATGACACCGCTTTTGTCTGCTTCAATTTGATTTAAGATTTTCATCGCTTCTATGATGCACAAGGTTTGCCCTTGTGTGACCGCTTGACCGACTTCTACGAAGGGTGCAGAAGTAGGGGTTGCCGAGCGATAAAAACTGCCGACCATCGGTGAACGAACAACGTGTCCTGTTAAAGTTTCTTCTTCCGAGCCTAGGTTTGCAGGTGTTATTGAAACAACAGGGGCAGCGGCTTGAAACGCAACAGATGCGGCTGCAACGGGCGGTGGTGCAGAATAACGGTTAATGCGGATTGACTCTTGCCCCTCGGTTATTTCTAATTCCGCAATATCGGAGCGGGAAATAATGTCGATAAGTTTCTTTATTTTTTTAATATCCATAATCATGTTATCTCTGCTGTTAATATCTGATGTGCGGCCTGTAATGCAAGTTCATACCCAATTGCTCCCAACCCACAGATAACCCCTTGGGCAATATCTGAGAAATATGAGTGTTTTCTAAACGGTTCACGCGCATGAACATTGGACAAATGAACTTCTATAAACGGGATTTTAGTAGCAAGAAATCCATCGCGTAAGGCAACACTGGTATGCGTAAAAGCGGCGGGGTTAATGATAATAAAATCAACCTGTTGTTGATAGGCATGGTGGATGCGTTCGAGCAGTTCATGCTCGCTGTTGTGCTGACTAAAAGCTAATTGATGTTCAAATGTTTCTGCTAACGCGGTGAGGGCGTGTTGGATGTCTGCAAGCGTTTTATGCCCGTAAAGACTTGGCTCGCGTGTCCCCAATAAATTTAGATTAGGGCCGTTTAAAACCCAAATAATTGCCATATCAACGTCTTTTAAAAAGTAAACTAAACCACTAATTTTACCTTAGTGCTTTGTTTTGTCCAGTGATATGTCAGAAACCCCAAAGCAAGCCGTTAGCGGGGAAATTATTTCCCCGTTTGTTCAATGAGTGACTAACATTGATTGCATCTATAAAAGCGAGTGTATTATGCTACCGATTATCCACGCTTTTTTAACCAACCCAGAATTTATGAAAAATAATACCCTATTAAAAGATCAATTAACCCAACGCATTTTATTTTTAGACGGTGCAATGGGAACGATGATTCAAAGCTATCACTTGGAAGAGGCGGATTATCGCGGCACGCGCTTTGCCGATTGGCGTTCTGACTTAAAAGGCAATAACGATTTATTATCCTTAACTCAACCTGCCATTATTAAAGCGATTCACCATGCGTATTTGGAAGCAGGCGCGGATATTATTGAAACCAATACCTTTAATTCCACCACCGTTGCGATGGCCGATTACAAAATGGAATCATTGGCGTATGAAATCAATGTTGCCGCCGCCCAACTTGCCAAAGAAGTGTGTGTGGCAATGAGTTTAATCACGCCTGAAAAACCGCGTTTTGTCGCTGGCGTATTAGGCCCGACCAATCGCACCGCCTCTATGTCACCCGAAGTGAATGACCCAGGCTTTCGCAATATTAGCTTTGACCAATTAGTGACAGCGTACACCGAAGCGACCCAAGGGCTAATTGACGGCGGGGCGGATATTATTTTAATTGAAACCGTGTTTGATACCCTCAATGCCAAAGCCGCGATTTTTGCGGTGGATAGCTATTTTGAAACGCTCGGTTACAAGCTGCCCGTGATGATTTCTGGCACGATTACCGATGCCTCGGGACGAACCTTATCAGGACAAACCGCCGCCGCTTTTTGGAATTCCTTGCGCCACATTGAGCCGATTTCCTTTGGTTTTAACTGCGCACTTGGGGCAAAAGAACTCCGACAATATATTGAAGAATTATCAGGAATTGCAGATACTTACGTTTCAGCCCATCCCAATGCAGGCTTGCCGAATGAATTTGGTGAATATGACGAAACGCCCGAGCAGATGGCTGAAGAATTAGCCGATTGGGCAAAAAGTGGCTATTTAAATATTATCGGCGGTTGTTGTGGCACATCGCCTGCCACGATTAAAGCCATTGTGACAGCAGTGGAAAAATACCCGCCGCGCAAAATCCCTGCTTTAGAAAAACAATGTCGCCTTGCGGGTTTAGAGCCGATGAATATCACCCCCAGTTCTTTATTTGTGAATGTGGGTGAACGCACCAACGTCACAGGATCGGCGGCTTTTAAGCGTTTAATTGTCTCAGAAGACTACGAGGCGGCTTTAGCCGTAGCGAAAGAGCAAGTGGAAAACGGGGCGCAAATTATCGACATCAATATGGACGAAGGGATGTTGGAATCGAAAGAAGCGATGGTGCGGTTTTTACATTTAATTGCCTCCGAACCTGATATTGCCAAAGTGCCGATTATGCTGGATTCGTCAAAATGGGACATTATCGAAGCGGGGTTAAAATGTATTCAAGGGAAAGGGATTGTCAATTCCATTTCCATCAAAGAAGGCGAGGAAAATTTCATCAAGCAAGCACGATTAATTCGCCGTTATGGGGCGGCGGCGATTGTGATGGCATTTGATGGACAAGGGCAAGCCGATACCAAGGCGCGTAAAATTGAAATTTGTACTCGTGCTTACAAAATTCTCACTGAACAAGTGGGCTTTCCGCCTGAAGATATTATTTTCGACCCGAATATTTTTGCCATCGCGACAGGGATTGAAGAACACAATAATTATGGTTTGGACTTTATTGAAGCCACTGCCGAAATTAAACGCACCCTGCCTCATGCGTTAATTTCGGGCGGGGTGTCGAATGTGTCGTTTTCATTTCGTGGCAACAATCCTGTCCGTGAAGCCATTCACGCGGTGTTTTTATATCATGCGGTGAAAGTTGGGATGAGTATGGGGATTGTCAATGCGAGACAATTGGCAATTTATGAAGATGTGCCACGCGAGCTGCGTGATGTGGTTG
>JAIFMS010000021.1 GCA_020048335.1 Methylococcaceae bacterium
GACTCATGTGCTTGATGGGCTTCTTGAGTCGCCTCTTTAAAATCATCGGCTGACGGCGCACCCTGTGCATAAACACGCTCTGCCAATTTGCCTGACAATTCAGTCAACGCCGTAGTTTTAGCTTCAATTTCGTCTTTATTATCCCCTTTAATCACGGCTTGCAATTCTTCAATGGCTTTGTCAATCGCCGCTTTTTCCGCTGCGTCCACTTTGCCATCCAAATCTTTCAACGATTTTTCAGTCGCATTAATCATCCCTTCCGCTTGGTTACGCGCACCGACTAACGCCGCTAATTTACGGTCATCTTCAGCATGAGCTTCAGCATCACGAATCATCCGTTCCACTTCTTCATCCGATAAACCGCTAGACGCTTTAATAATAATCGACTGTTTTTTACCTGTGGCTTTGTCTTTAGCAGACACGTTCAGAATCCCGTTGGCATCAATGTCAAAACCGACTTCAATTTGTGGCGTACCACGACGCGAAGGAGGAATATCCGCTAAATCAAACCGCCCTAAGGATTTATTGCCCGAAGCAATTTCACGCTCACCTTGCAATACATGAATCGTCACCGCCGTTTGATTGTCTTCTGCGGTGGAAAACACTTGCGAGGCATTGGTTGGAATGGTGGTATTTTTCTCAATCAGCTTGGTCATTACCCCGCCCATGGTTTCAATACCCAACGACAACGGCGTTACGTCCAACAACAACACATCTTTAACATCACCGCCCAACACGCCCGCTTGTACCGCCGCGCCTAATGCCACTGCTTCATCAGGGTTGACATCTTTGCGGGGTTCTTTGCCAAAAATACCTTGCACCATTTCTTGGACTTTAGGCATCCGTGTTTGCCCACCGACCAAAATCACGTCATTAATGTCAGAGGCAGACAACCCTGCATCTTTTAATGCCATTAAACAAGGGGCTTTGGTGCGTTCAATTAATTCATCAACTAAGGACTCTAATTTAGAGCGGGTTAATTTGACGTTTAAATGTTTTGGACCTGCTGCATCTGCGGTGATATACGGTAAATTAACATCGGTTTGTTGCGCAGAAGACAGTTCGATTTTGGCTTTTTCTGCCGCTTCTTTCAAACGTTGCAACGCTAAGGGGTCGCTGTGCAAATCAATGCCACTGTCTTTTTTAAATTCAGTTGCTAAAAATTCAATCACGCGCGAATCAAAATCTTCCCCCCCTAAAAATGTGTCACCATTGGTGGATAACACTTCAAATTGGTGTTCGCCTTCGATTTCAGAAATTTCGATAATGGAAATATCAAACGTACCGCCGCCCAAGTCATACACCGCAATCGTGGTGTCGCCTTTGGGTTTATCCATCCCAAACGCTAAGGCAGCTGCCGTTGGTTCGTTGATAATCCGTTTTACGTCTAAACCTGCAATGCGACCTGCGTCTTTAGTTGCTTGCCGTTGCGCATCATTAAAATAAGCTGGAACAGTAATAACCGCTTCGGTGACTTCTTCGCCCAAAAAGGCTTCTGCATCTTTTTTCAACTTCATCAATACGCGCGATGAAATCTCAGGCGCTGCCATCCGTTTGCCATGACATTCTACCCACGCATCGCCGTTTTCTGCTTGCACGATATTGTAAGGCACCATTTTGATGTCTTTTTGTACCACATCATCATTAAAACGCCGCCCGATTAAGCGTTTAATCGCAAATAATGTATTTTTAGGATTAGTAACGGCTTGGCGTTTTGCCGATTGCCCCACCAACACTTCGTCATCATTGGTAAACGCGATAATTGAAGGGGTGGTGCGCGCACCTTCACTGTTTTCAATCACGCGAGCTACGCCGTTTTCTAATACTGCCACACAGGAATTAGTCGTTCCTAAGTCGATGCCTATCATTTTAGCCATTGAATTCTCCCAATTTGTTTTATAAGTAAATTTTAAAAAGTTGTTACTGATATAAGGTTGTTTTTATCACTTTCAAGCGGTTATTCAACTGCTTTTGCTACAATCACCATCGCAGGACGTAATAGCCGCCCGTGTAGCAGATAGCCTTTTTGAAACACAGTCAGCACTGTGTTTGGCTCAACCTCAGCCGAAGGCTGCATTGCCATTGCTTGATGATGCTCAGGATTAAAAGGTTGGTTTACAGGGTCAACAACGTCGATATGGGCTTTACTAAATGCGGCGGCAAATTGTTTTAAAGTTAATTCACTGCCTTCCCGAAATTTTTGCACCTCAGCACTATCGCCTGTAATGGCTTGTAAGCCCAACTCTAAACTGTCTGCCACGGCGATTAATTCTTTAGCAAAACGCTCCACCGCATATTTACGCGCATCATCCAAATCTTTTTGAGTGCGGCGTTTAAGATTTTCCATTTCTGCCTGCATTCTGAGCATTTTGTCCCAGTTTTCCTGCGCTTTTGCTTCTGTTTGAGCTAATTGTTCTTGCAATTGCGCCATAGAAACTTCGCTTTCTAATTCAGGCACAGCGGTAGTTTCAAGTTCTTCTGTTTCAGTAACATTTTCAGGGGTGTCCTGTTCGGTACTCATTGTTTTACGACTCCAGAAATTAATAGTAAAAAGGGATGCAAACTGCATATCGTTGCATTTGAAAATGGGGTTTAAGATTTAGGATTCAAGGCAGTGCTGGTATAAATTTGACTTTTTAGCAGCCACTATTTTGCAAAGGGAAGGAAACTTCCAATCCTGCTAAGACTGGAAGTTTTAAAAAATGTTACAGTTTTAAGGCAAGTTTAGCGCGGCGATAGATTCTGCTTAAAAAAGAACCCTCGAGTTGATAATGTTTGCGCAACGGCTGTAC
Source organism: Methylococcaceae bacterium (assembly GCA_020048335.1). Taxonomy (GTDB): domain Bacteria; phylum Pseudomonadota; class Gammaproteobacteria; order Methylococcales; family Methylomonadaceae; genus CAIQWF01. Next base: position 2,793 of record JAIFMS010000021.1, read on the forward strand.
GACTTCCCAGCGACACACCATCCCTGCGGGAAACGTCACTAAATCGCCTTTCCCAAATGAAACTGTTTCACCGCCTTCAGGGGTGATAAGACATTCACCGTCTAAGATATAGGCGATTTCCTGCTCAGGAAATGTCCACGGAAAAACCGAAATTTCTTTTTCCCAGGTTGCCCATTTAGTCACGCCAAGGCTGTCCAAACGGGTCTGTGGTGGATTTTTTTCTACAATAATGTCGCTCATGTCAATCTCTCTTCGATTAAAGAATAAACGCGCATTCTATCGTATCGTGCATAGATTCGGGGATAAACCCCCTTATTTACTTGTCAAAAGCCCTGTTTCATCGCTATTTTTAGCACGGACAAAGTGCTGTTGACCTTGTACAATAGAGCTAATTTTAACCCTTTAACCTATAGAGAAGATTGTGAGTAACTCCCATCAAGAAAGTCTAAATTACAAAAGTGCGGGTGTTGATATTGAAGCAGGTGACGCGCTGGTGGAACGGATTAAGCCGATTGCCGCACGAACCCATAACCCTTCTGTCATGGGCGGATTAGGCGGGTTTGGCTCACTGTATGAATTGCCCTTGGAACGGTATAAAAAACCCGTGTTAGTCTCAGGCACAGACGGCGTGGGAACAAAATTAAAATTGGCAATTGAATTAAATAGCCATCACACCGTGGGTATTGATTTAGTGGCAATGTGTGTAAATGACATTGTGGTGCAAGGTGCAGAACCGTTGTTTTTCTTAGATTATTTTGCTACGGGTAAATTAGATGTCGATACCGCTGCGGCGGTGATTTCAGGGATTGGCAAAGGCTGTGAACTGGCGGGCGCGGCTTTAGTTGGTGGCGAAACCGCCGAAATGCCAGGAATGTATGCGGCAGGGGATTATGATTTAGCGGGGTTTTCAGTCGGGATTGTGGAAAAAGAGCAACTCATTGACGGAAAACAAGTGCAGTTAGGCGATAAATTAATCGGCATCGCCTCCTCTGGAGCGCATTCCAACGGCTATTCTTTAATTCGCAAAATTATTGAGGTCAATAACAGTGATTTGCACGCGGTATTTGCGGACGGAAAATCGTTAGGGGAAACTTTGCTAGAGCCAACTAAAATTTATGTTAAGTCCTTGTTAGCCTTAATAAAAAAGGTTAATGTTCATGCACTTGCACATATTACAGGCGGGGGCATTACTGAAAATTTACCGCGTGTGTTGCCGCAAGGATTGAATGCGGCGATTAACTTGGATGCTTGGCAGTTCCCTGCTGTTTTTCAATGGTTACAAACGCAAGGCAATGTGTCTTTAGCGGATATGTTGACCACTTTTAATTGTGGTGTCGGAATGATTGTGTGCATTGCGCCTGCTGATGTTGAAAAAACCTTGGCGGCGTTGCACCAGCAAGGGGAAACTGCTTTTGAAATAGGCGACATTGTTGCAGGCGAAGGCGCGGCGAAAGTTGTGTATGGTTAAGTAATGAATTATTGGTTAATGAAATCTGAACCCAGCGTCTTTAGTCTTGATGATTTAGCCGCTAAAGCCCAACAAACTTATCACTGGGAAGGGGTGCGCAATTATCAGGCGCGAAATATGTTGCGGGATGCTATGAAAGTGGGCGATTTGGCTTTTTTTTATCATTCCAATTGTGCCGAGCCTGCGATTGTAGGCATTATGGAAATTGTCAAAGCAGGTTATCCTGATTTTTATGCGTTTGATGCAGAAAGTGTTTATTTTGACCCAAAAAGTAACCCAGAAAATCCACGCTGGTTTATGGTCGATGTGAAATTTGTGCAAAAACTTTCTGTGCCGCTGCCGTTAAAAATGTTAAAACAGCAGCCTGAGTTAGCCGATTTAGCTTTGGTGCGGCGTGGTAATCGCCTTTCGCTAATGCCTGTTTCAGCAGCACAGTGGCAGTTTATTTTAAAGTTAGCTGCTGATTTTGCTTGACTCAGTAGGCAAAATATTGTGTAATGCACGGCTTTAAAGGTGCGCCCAGATAGCTCAGTCGGTAGAGCAGAGGACTGAAAATCCTCGTGTCGACAGTTCGATTCTGTCTCTGGGCACCACTTCTAAATTCAAAAATTTCAAAGGCTTGTTAGTTTTCCTAACGAGCCTTTTTTTTGCCTAAAATTTACACTTTTGTGATAGCGTAAAGTACGCTATGCTAGACTGAAAATCATCACCACAGAACCCAAATGAAACCGCACGATGCCAGTTATAAAGCCATTTTTACTCATCCTGAAATTATCCAGCAATTGCTACAGGATTTTGTCAAGCAAGACTGGGTGAATCAGCTAGACTTTTCTACCTTAGAAAAAACCAACAACCATTATGTGAGCGAAGATTTGCGCGAGCGGTTTGATGATATGGTGTGGAAAGTGCGTTGGCAACAGCAGGATTTAT
>JAIFMS010000177.1 GCA_020048335.1 Methylococcaceae bacterium
ATATTAATACTGGTTCTAAAAGTTACTATGTAGGTATGTCATTGAATAATAAAAGTTATCCTGTCACTGGTGTATCGTGGAATGATACGCAAAGCTACATTGGCTGGCTAAATGAGAAAACAGGTAAAAAATACACATTACCGACTAAAGAAGAATGGATGTCAAGCTGTCAAGCAGGTAGTAATTCTAAATATTCGGGGGCTGCTAAACCAGATGATGTGGCTTGGTACAACGGTAATTCAGGCGATATGATTCATCCTGTAGGACAAAAAACAGCCAATGTGGGCGGCTTGTATGATATGTCAGGCAATGTATGGGAATGGACGAATAGTCAAGAAGGCGATAAGCGGGTGTTGCGTGGTGGTGCGTTCAATAACAACGGTTTTGCTGTGCGTTGTGGGGCGCGTGACTATAAATATCCTGACGACCGTTTTTACGACTTAGGGTTTCGTCTTTCCAGATAAACCCCCCCCTTTTTTCTCGTTCCCAAACTCCAGTTTGGGAACGCATACTTAACAAGCTCTGCTTAAAATCATTCGTTAAGCAGAGCTTAACGGTAGGCATTCCCAAATAGAATTTGGGAACGAGAATAAGAAAAGTCATTATAAAACAAACCATTGTGTTTCTACGCGCCCAGGATTAATGACTGCCAGACCTTTAAATTAAATAACCCACCATTGAGGAAAATAGTATGCACACCATAGAATTTGAAACCCAAGCCCATAACGTTATTGTACAAATACCAGAGCAATATTTAGCCTGGAAAAATAAAAGGGTAAAAGTCATTTTATTAGATTCAGCAACGAAACAAGCGATAAAAACTATTCAATTTAATGCCGTAAAAATAAAAACTAAAGGCTATTACTTTAATCGAGATGAAGCAAATGAAAACTATCATGGCAGGCTTTTTTTAGAATTATTGCTTAATTGCGCAAGCAGCGTAGTAAACTCAGCCAAGGTTTTGGGTAATTTCTCTAAATCAAATAACTCGGCTTGCTTTTTTAAACCCGTTGCCCAATTAAGCAATAATCCACACTGATAATGCTGGGCTATTTTTATTAATTGTTCTGCAATATCAATTAAATTATCTATTTCTAATGCCTGCATCTCATTAAACTGTGCCATTTTAATTCGATAATCTGAATTTAATAATGCGATTAATTCAGGTAAGTGATGAGGTAAATCGGTTTCTGTAGGCAATTGTGACATCACTGTATTGCTATTTTCAATAATCTGCTGTGTGAGTGGTAAAAAAGATTGCAACGTGTGCAGTAATTGTGATTTATCGATAGGTTTATTTAATTGCATATCATAATAAATTGACTCTTGCTGTTCTGTCACCGTTAATGCAGAGGCAGTAATCATAACAATAGGCACTTGTGCATAATTGGGTAAATCTCTAATCTTTTCACACACTTTATCACCATCCATATCGGGCATTCGTCTATCCATAAAAATCAAATCTACTTTTTGTTGTTTAACAATGGTTAATGCCTGTGTTCCACAATCTGCCTCAATTAAATTCAATTCTGCATACTCTTCTAAATAGATTTTGATAAGCTGTCGATTTATTTCAATATCATCCACAACCAATACGGTTGCAGGCTGAAAATGACAGGCTCGTATGGACAAAACAGGTGTTTGATAATCGGGTATCAAAACATTAGAAACCGTTTTAATATTGGGCAAGCTAATCGTAAAACAACTCCCCTGCCCTACACTACTTTGCACCTCAATGACTCCACCCATCATCTTAATCAAGCGTTGAGAAATACTTAATCCCAATCCTGTTCCACCATAATGAACGCTTTGCTGTTTTTGTTGGGTAAAAGCGGCAAAAATCGCTTCCAGTTGGTCGGGTGCAATTCCCATTCCACTGTCTGTCACTGTAATAATTAAATCAAAATAGTTAGTCAGTCGGGTTGGTTTGGCTTTTACCCCAATATGAATAAAGCCGCGCTCAGTAAACTTAACCGCGTTGCCCACAATATTTAACAACACCTGCCTTAAGCGAGTTTCATCTAAAATAAAATAAGGGGCAATCTCTTCTGCGAGGGTTAATTTAAATTGCAATCCTTTTTCAGCCATTTTTTGTGTAAAAATAATGGCAATATCTTCAAAAAGAGTGCGTATTAAGGTTGGCGCATCATTTAGTTCAAATTTTCCCGCTTCAATTTTAGACAAATCTAAAATATCATTGATTAATTGCAATAAGGTTTTCCCACTGCGGGCAACCGCATCTAAATAATAGCGTTGCGTAGAATCTGTCACTAGATTATTTAAAATAGAACTAAACCCTAAAATAGCATTCATGGGGGTGCGAATTTCATGACTCATATTTGCCAAAAATTCAGACTTTAATTGATTTGCCTGCTCTGCCATTTCTTTTGCCAAACGCAATTGTTCCTCAACTTGTTTGCGTTGGGTAATATCCAGCATCATGCCAATAAAATAATCAGGACTGCCATCACTATTTCGCACACAATTTACCGCTAAATCCACATAAACCCATTGTCCATTTTTGTGAATATAGCGTTTTTCCATTTGATAACAGTCAATTTCACCCCGGATAGCTTGTGCAAGATAAACTTGATTTAAAGCAACATCCTCAGGATGGGTAATTTTTTCCCAATCCAACTGCTGCATTTCTGCTTTACTATAGCCTACAATTTCACAAAACCGCTGATTAACATGAATAGTTTGTTTGTTATGTGTGGCGGTCAACATTCCAATAAAAGGCTGATTAAAATAATGTAATAACTCATCATTATTTTTACGCAAATTAGATTCCATTTTTTTGCGTTCTGTGATGTCAGTTTTTACCCCTACATAATGAATAATATGCCCTGCTGCATCTTTAACAGGCGCAAGGTGAGCATCCTCCCAATACGTTTCACCATTTTTACGCCGATTAATTAATTCACCGTGCCATACCTGCCCTGAGGTTAAGGTTTCCCACATTTGTTCATACGTTGCAGGAGGCGTTAAACCTGAATGCAAAATATTGGGATTTTTCCCTAAAACCTCTTCTTGGCAATAACCTGTCACTTCAGTAAATTTAGGATTGACATACAAAAGTTTTGCTTCTAAATCGGTAATCACCACAGAAGCGGGGCTTTGTTCAATCGCAACAGACAAGATTCGCAATTGCTGGGCTATTTTTTTTCGCGCCACAATTTCTTTACGCAACCGAATATTCCATCCTATAAACAGCACAAATAACAAGGCAATCGCTAGACTATATTTAATTAAGGTAGTGCGATTAATCCCTTCTATCACCTTAAGACTTAACCAATGATTTTTAAGTTGAGCTTGTTTATTGGCAGGAATCGTTGCCAACACTTTCGCCATAATCCGCGCAAGCTCAGGATTTTGTTGCGTGACAGCGATGCTGTGTGTGCTGAAATAATCGGTTTGACCTGAAAATTGCAGCGTTTGCAGACCCGCTTCTTGGATGGCATGGGTTGCAGAGGCGGCGTCGCCGATATAGGCATCGGCAGTTCCGTCGGCTACTTTTTGTAATGCCTGTTTTACATTTATCGCTATTTCAAGCTTAATGTCAGGATAGTGATGGCTTAATAACTCCACCATAAAATAATCTTGTTCTATCGCAACTTTTTTGCCATTGAGTCTATCAATTGACCCGATAAAGCCATTACGCCCTTTATTAATAATAATCACAGGATTGCGGATAAGAGGGTTGGTAAAATTTAAAAATCGCTGACGCTCTGGTGTTTCCACCGCACAAGCAATCATATCTATTTCACCATGACGCGCCATTTCTAAAGTTTGCCCCCAATTTTTATTTTTTTGGATGTCAAATTTAATTCCCAGTATTTTTTCAATCATGCTCATATAATCAGCACATAAGCCAACGTAATGCCCTTTTATATCAATCCATTCATAGGGAGCAAAATCTCTGTCTATCCCTAATCGAATAATGGGATGGGCTTTTAGCCAGCTTTTTTCTTGTTCGGTTAAATGCAATCGCTGGGGTAAATAAATAAATTGAGCCAATTCCTTTTCAGTCAACGGTCTGGCAAGTTTTAATTGCGCATAGGTCTGCGCGACTTTTTGTAAGCGTTTTGGCTCTATTTGCCCAAGTGGAATGAAATCATGCAAAATTAATTTGCGGGTGACTTCTGCTTCAAAACGTAAATTCTCAAGACTGAGCCGGCTGTGGTATTTCTGACTAATCAGTTGAATAAGGAGGTCAGGATGGTCAAGTGCATAGTGCCAACCTTTGAGGCTAGCACGGCGAAATTTTTCTGCGCGTTCTGGATGTTTGGCTAACTCATTTTGGCTGGTAAATAAAATATCACTATAGAAATCAATTCCATAGCTTTGAGGATTGATGATATTTATTTTAATATTGCGTTGTTGAAAATAAAAAATCTCATCCGATAAATAAGCTGCCATGACATCAACTTTATCGTCAATTAAATCCTCGTTTCTAAAGCTGTGTTTGATAGCAACATAGTTTTTTTCATCTAAATTGGCTTCCATTAAAACGGCGCGTAAGGGCGCATCCCCTGCCCCAACTGAATCAAACATAATTTTTTTGCCGTGCATTTCATAGGGGCTAATAATCCCTGAGCGTTGTTTGGCAACAAAAACCAACGGATTGTGCTGAAAAATGGCTACCAACGCGACAATCGGCACACCTTGTGCGTAATACGAAATAATCCCCGTATCACCGACAGCAAAATCAACTTCACCTGCGATGACTTGTTTGACCACGTCCTTTTTAATATCGCGCTCGATAATTTCTACATCCAAACCTTCTTGCGCATAATAGCCCTGCTCTTTGGCCGCGTAATACCCTGCAAATTGAAATTGATGTTGCCATTTTAATTGTAAAGAGACTTTTTCTAACGAAATTGGCAGGAAGGGTTGGGCAGACCAACACACTGTTGTGGTGAATAACCACCACAAACAAAGCCCCAAGTTCATTGTTATTCTCATGTTATAACCCTTTTACAAAACAGCAGGTCGCACTGTACGATTTTACTCGCCATTATAGACAAAAATAATAAGTTTAAGTGCGTCAATAGGCACTCCCCTTTCCTGATGAAAAGGGGAATTAGCGGGATTTTTTTGTTCGATGCGTTGTGTTTTTTTAGATAAAACAGAACCAGACTGTTGAATGCGAAGAGGCTTTTTAAAGCTTAACTGGTTTATTTATGTAAGGTCAGCTCAAGTTGATTAATCAAGTTTTGAATCGCTTGATGTTTCATTTTCATGGCGGCTTTATTGACAATCAAGCGGGAACTAATGGGCATAATTAGCTCTTTTGGCTCAAGTCCATTGGCTTTTAAGGTGTTACCCGTATCGACTAAATCCACAATGTAATCGGCCAAACCCACCAAAGGCGCAAGTTCCATCGAGCCATAAAGCTTAATAATTTCGGCTTGAATTCCTAAACTGGCAAAATAATCTCGCGCAATCGTGACATATTTAGTGGCAACCCGCACTCGCCGTCCGATGGGCGGTGCATCAACTCCCGCCGCAGTCATCATGCGACATTTGGCAATCCCTAAATCAAGGGGTTCATACAAGCCTGCTGCACCGTGTTCAATGATGACATCCTTGCCAGTAATGCCTAAATCTGCCGCGCCGTATTCTACAAATGTAGGCACGTCAGTTGCACGAATAATCACTAGCTGCACATCCGCACGGGTCGTGGCTAAAATTAATTTCCGACTGGTTTTGGGATCGTCCAAAGGGGTAATGCCCGCTTCTGCTAGCAACGGTAGCGCGTCGGTAAAAATACGCCCTTTTGATACGGCAATCGTTAGCATAAATCCTCCTACGCAGGCACACGGCGAATGGTAGCACCCAGTTGTGATAATTTTTCTTCAATATGGTCGTAGCCACGATCAATATGATAAATTCTATCAACTAAAGTATCACCTTGCGCCACCAACGCAGCAATCACTAAACTCGCAGAGGCGCGTAAATCGGTTGCCATTACAGGTGCGCCCGTCAACACTTTTACCCCTTTGCAAATAGCCGTGTTGCCTTCAATCCGAATATCTGCACCCATTCGTTGTAATTCTTGAACGTGCATAAAGCGATTTTCAAACACCGTTTCAGTCACAATGCCTACGCCCTCTGCCACCGCATTTAATGCCATAAATTGCGCCTGCATATCGGTTGGAAACGCAGGGTAAGGCGCAGTGCGGATTGAAACGGCTTTGGGTTTTTTACCGTGCATTTCTAAACTAATCCAGCCCTCACCTGTGGTAATCTCTGCCCCTGCTTCACGCAATTTTTCCAATACTGCATCCAACAAATTGGCATCGGTATTTTTCAGTTTGATACTGCCCCCTGTGATAGCCGCTGCGACTAAATAAGTGCCTGTTTCAATTCGGTCTGGCAAAATATCGTAATGTAAATCAGGCACGCCTAATCGTTCTACCCCTTCTACGGTTAAAACATCCGTGCCTATTCCCGTAATTTTTGCCCCCATTTTGTTTAAAAAATGTGCCAAATCGGTTACTTCAGGCTCTTTTGCCGCATTTTCAATAATGGTGACCCCTTCTGCTAAAGTTGCCGCCATTAAAATATTTTCAGTACCCGTAACGGTAATTAAATCCAAAACCAAATGACAACCTTTTAAACGTTTGGCTTTGGCATGAATATAACCTGCTTCAACTTGAATATCCGCGCCCATTTTAATTAACGACTCTAAATGAATATTGACAGGGCGCGAACCAATGGCACAACCGCCGGGTAAGGAAACGTGTGCTTCACCAAAGCGGGCTAATAAAGGACCTAAGACTAAAATGGAAGCCCGCATGGTTTTAACCAATTCATAAGGCGCGTCAAGTTTATCCAACGTGCTGGTGTTGATTTCCACATTCATTTTTTCATCAACCACCAGATGCGCCCCCATTTGTCCGAGCAGTTCCATCGTGGTGGTAATATCCCGCAAATGTGGAATATTGCCGATGCTAACGGGAACATCCGAAAGCAAGGTTGCCGCTAAAATAGGCAGTGCCGCATTTTTCGCCCCTGAAATGCGTAATTCGCCCGCAAGCTGCGTGCCGCCTGTAATTTTTAATTTGTCCATTGGAAAAAAGTATCCCGAAGTAATATTTAGAAGTTAAGTTTCAATAACACACGCATCAGCGCGTTTAGTGTTCTGTTTTATTTTGAATGTCTTTGATTTTATCCAAAGGAATAGCAATAAGCGTTGCCACTTGCTCAGGCGATTGGGTGCGTAATAATTGTTTGATAACCCTTTCCAGCCCTTGTTCCAGCCCTTGTTCCAGCCCTCTTTCCATTCCAAGCTCATAGGAGGGAAAGTTTTCAATATTAAATTGTGTAATCATTTTTTCAGCCTCTTTGATGTGCATTTTTAAATTTCTATTTTCGGATAAAATTTCCAACATAGAAAGATATTCTCGAAAGCGTTGCGGTTGAGATGCAAGCTGTTGATGCAGTTTTAACACAATCTCCTGCACGGCTTCACGCTTGGAATCGTGTTTAAAATCGCCTAAAATCGCTAATACAATGGCATCGGGTGTGTTTTGATTTAACAAATCTTGATAATCAATGCTGTGCATATCAATAATTGTGTAACGATACGCCAATCCCTCATCGGACAAAGTACAGGGCATAGTTAATTTATCGCGACCAATATAAATCAGGTATTGCCGCACTGGCTGATGTGGGTTGGCAAAACAAATATCGGTGTAATAGCGCAGCATTCGTAATGGCATAACACCATCGTTGTTATTTTGAATTTCAATATGCAAAATAAATTCCGCTTGGCTTTGTTTTACTTTTGCCACTACATCCGCACGGCGGTCTTCCACACGTTGCTGCTCGGTTGCGATTAATTCTAACTCGTCACTACGAATGTCAAGTTTTAACAGATAAACGGCTAAATCAACCGCAATGCGCTGAATCAACTGTTTACTGACAATATCTTTTTGTGCCATCTTTGTATTTTAAATAGTTTCACTAAGAAAAGACTGTATTTCAAAGCCACATAATGTCGCAAGTGTTTGTAAGGGCGGCGGAAAATGACGCAGATTGAGTTGCCGTCCTTGCGCTTGACTTAATTTTATCCATTCAATAACCAAGGCAAGACCTGCGCTATCAGTTTGCTGAACGTGTGAAAAATCCAGCGTAATCATTTGACTACTGTTTTTAAAATCACAGAGCAGCACTGTTTTTTTAGTAATGGTACTAAAGGTTAAATCGCCTGCTAATTCAAGCAAGCCATCTGTTTGTGTTTTTATCAGCATAAGTGCGGTCATTTTTTGTCAGGGTCTTTGTCTTTAAATAAAAACTGTCCAATTAACTCTTCTAAAACAATTGCAGATTGGGTTATCTCTACTTTACTGTTATTTTTTAATGGTGTATCAGACCCACCTGGTTCTAAGCTCACATATTGTTCACCAAGCAGTCCTGCGGTAAAAATACTGGCAGTCGTGTCTTCAGGCAACGCATTGTATTGCGGGTCAATACTCATTTTGACCACCGAACGAAAGTTTTTTTTATCTAAACTAATATCTGTGACACGCCCTATTTTTACGCCCCCAATTACCACTGGCGATTTAACTTTTAACCCGCCTGAATTTTCAAAATCGGCACTTATGGTATAGTTATCTTTTGCATTAAATGTACCTAAGTTACTGATTTGCATTGCCATAAAAAACAATGCACCAATTCCGCTAGCAACAAAAAGTCCGACTAAAGTGTCTTGTGTTGTGTTGTGCTGCATTTTTAAAGGTCTCCAAACATAAGTGCGGTCAGGATAAAATCAAGACCTAAAATAGTAAACGCCGAATTAACCACCGTGCGTGTGGTTGCACGACTGATGCCTTCCGAGGTAGGCAAGGTATCGTAGCCTTCAAACAAGGCAATCCAAGTAATCACAAAACCAAACACCACGCTTTTGATAAAGCCATTGACAATATCATCGTAAAAATCAAGATTGCTTTGCATTTGTGTCCAATAAGCGCCGTCATCAACACCCAACACGCCTACGCCGACAACGTGTCCACCCACTATTCCAATACTGCTAAATAACGCAGCAAGCAGCGGCATAGAAATAAAACCTGCTAAAAAACGCGGACTGACAATGCGATTAATTGGGTCAATTGCCATCATTTCCATCCCTGACAACTGCTCGGTGGCTTTCATTAAGCCAATTTCAGCGGTTAATGCCGAACCTGCCCGTCCTGCAAATAAAAGAGCCGCAACCACAGGCCCCAATTCGCGTACTAAGGAGGTGGCAATCATTTGTCCTAACGCTTCTTCTGCGCCAAAATCCGAAAGTGTGTAATAGCCTTGCAAGGCTAAAACCATCCCAACGAATAAGCCAGAAATAGTGATAATTAAAAAAGATAATACTCCCACCGAATAAAGCTGTTTACTGAGTAAGCGTGGGCGGGCTAAAACAGAGGCGATGCCTGCAAGCGTTTGGATTAAAAAAAAAGTTCCACGTCCTAATTTGGCAAAGCTGGTGCGAGTGGCTACACCCAGTTGAGTGAAGATAATAATCATTTATGTGGGAAATAGTAGGGCAAGTTATACGCGCGTGATAAAAGGTTTTTAAAGTAAAAAGAGCGTTGCCAATCCTAAGAAAGCAATGAAGCCAACCACATCTGTCACGGTTGTTAATAAAACACCGCCTGCTAATGCGGGGTCGATGCCTATTTTATTTAAGGCTAATGGAATGGTTGCTCCTGCTAAAGCAGCACAGATTAAATTTATCACCATCGCACAGCCTAATAAAATACCGATACTGCTATTGTCAAACCACACGCTGGCAATCGCTGCCACCACCACTGCCCACAAGATGCCATTGACAGCACCAACCGAAAGTTCTTTGAGTAACAATTTATTGGCATTTGCACTGCTGAGTTGTTTTAAAGCTAAAGCACGAATCACCAAAGTTAAGGTTTGACTACCTGCAATGCCGCCCATGCTGGCAACAATTGGCATTAATACGGCTAAGGCAACAATTTGGTCTAAGGTGGCTTCAAACAAACCGATAACCCATGAGGCAAGAAAAGCTGTGCCTAAATTAATTCCTAGCCATACTGCCCGTCGTCTGGCACTGGTCATCACGGGAGCAAAGATGTCATGTTCTTCGTCCAGACCTGCCATTCGCATAAAAGAATGCCCTGCTTCTGCACGAATCACGGGAATAATTTCCTCGCGCGTGATTTTTCCTAATAAAACACCACCGCTACTGAGGACAGGGGCGGAAATAATGTCCCGTTGTTCAAACAATAAAGCAACGTCAGCAAGCGGCATTTGATACGAAATGGCAGGGGCTTTACTGTCCATGACCTCTGCTACTTTTAAATGGCTCTCTTTAGTGACTAGGGCGGTCAGTGGCAGCAATCCTTGATACACGTTACGTCTATCCACCACAATTAAACTGTCTGTACTGGCAGGTATCTCACCGCGTTTGTGCAAATAACGTAACACAACGTCGATAGAAACATCCGCGCGTACCGTTAAAACATCCAGTGACATAATCCCACCTGCGCTGTTTTCATGGTAAGCCAAGGCGGATTCGAGTCGTTTTCGCTCGCTAGCATTAATTGTTTCTAAGACTTGTGATAATAATGGTTCAGGCAAGGTGTGCAGAAAATCTAAGCGGTTGCTGGTTTCTAAACTTTCAGTGGCACGAATCAAATCTTTGCGGTCAGTAATCCGAATTAACCCTGCCGCGACTTCAACATGAAGTTTAACTAAAATTTCCCCCATCACACTAGGAGGAATCACTGCCCAAATTTTGCCTCTTTCTTCCAAACTTAAGGATTCGATAATTCGTGCTGTTTCAGCAGGATACAACGAATGAATTAAGGTTCTGATTTCATACATTGAGCCGTTGTTTAATAGCGCGAGGATGCGTTCAAGCCCAGTCGTTGCAGTATCTTGTTTAGCAAGTGTTATCATAGTTAAAGACAAAAGATTAAAGATAAGGGCAAAGCGCACTAAAACCGTTACTATAAATCGCGGTGGCGAATGATAATATGTAATTGATTTTTTTGAAAATAATGCGCCAAGGTTTCAACTAAATAAACCGAACGATGATGCCCGCCTGTGCAACCGATTGCAATGGTTAAATAACTGCGGTTTTCTAACGCAAAACGGGGAACCCAGCGTTGGATAAATCCTGCAATATCAAAAAACAATTCTTCGGCGTAAGTTTCTTGTTGTAAAAATTCAATCACGGGTAAATCTTTGCCCGTTAAGTTGCGCAAATGTGGTATCCAGTAAGGATTAGGCAACGCACGCGCATCAAAGACAAAATCAGCATCTAACGGAATGCCATGTTTAAAACCAAACGATTGAAATTGTAAGGATAAATGCTGTTTTTGATTTTCCCCAATGTGACTTTTAATTAATTCTTTGAGTTGCTGACATTGGGTGCGACTGGTATCAATCAAAATACTGGCGTTTTTTGCCAACGGTTTGAGCATTTTTTTCTCAATCGCAATCGCCTCACTTAACGGCAAATTAAGCGTTGTCAGCGGATGTTTGCGGCGCGTTTCACTGTAACGTTTTAACAACACCGTTTCTTGTGCTTGCAGATAAATAACTTCACACTCAATCCCTTGTTGACGGATATACTTGAGGGTGTCGGCAAAATTACTTAAACTTTCCGCACTGTTTCTGGCATCAATCCCAATAGCGGCTTTTGCGTAAGTTGGCTGCTCCATCGGCATGATTTGACTGACAAATTTTTTTAATAAGCTAATCGGTAAATTGTCAATACAATAATAATCACAGTCTTCTAGGGTACTTAAAACCGTGCTTTTCCCTGAACCTGAGAGACCACTGACAATAAAGAGCTGCATAAAAACGTGTGCTTTTGAAAAATTTAACAGACTAAATAGAAAGGATTGCGGATTTGCGCCCCTTTCATTCAAATAAAGGGACGCAAAAGTAATCGGTTAGCGGTGCGCGCTAATTTTTTCTTTATGTTTTATAATTTGACGGTCAAGTTTATCGACCATATTGTCGATAGCAACATACATATCTTCCTGATGGTCTTCTGCAAACAACGTTGCGCCACTAATTTGCACAGTCGCTTCGGCTTTTTGATCCATTTTTTCGACACTTAAAATGACATGAACATCGGTAACATGATCGAAATGGCGTTTTAATTTAGCAATTTTTTCTTCAACATGAACTTTTAAAGAGTCCGTGACATCTAAATGGCGACCTGTAATACTAACTTGCATGGATAATCTCCTAATTAAAAAATGAAGGGGGTTAAAAATTAAAGCGAACGTTTGCGTTGATTGGAAGCCGAAATAGACATTGCTTCGCGGTATTTGGCAATCGTGCGGCGGGCTATATTAATCCCTTTAGCTTGCAATAAAACGGCTATTTTATCATCACTTAAGGGTTTGCTTGGTAATTCATTACCAATTAATTCTTTTATAAAAGCACGAATCGCAGTGGATGAACATTCTCCGCCTTCTATGGTTGAAACATGACTGGAAAAAAAGTATTTAAACTCCACAATCCCGTTAGGGGTGTGCATATATTTGTGGGTGGTAATTCTGGAAATAGTGGATTCGTGTAATTCCAATTCCTGTGCAATATCCCGCAACACCATCGCGCGCATTGCTACAGCCCCGTGTTCTAAAAAATCTTGCTGCTTATCAATAATAGATTGGGCAACCCGCAACAGCGTTTCATTGCGTCCATGCAGACTTTTTATCAGCCATTTTGCTTCTTGAAGATGATTTTTCATGCTGCAATTATCTTGGCTGCTGTCCGCACGTTTAATCATACCAGCATACAGAGGATTAATGCGTAATTTCGGGCTAATCTCTGG
Source organism: Methylococcaceae bacterium (assembly GCA_020048335.1). Classification (GTDB taxonomy): domain Bacteria; phylum Pseudomonadota; class Gammaproteobacteria; order Methylococcales; family Methylomonadaceae; genus CAIQWF01. The sequence goes on from JAIFMS010000177.1 coordinate 12,824, forward strand.
ATTTAAACTCACTTGCCATAGCCCTTCGCGTTTGATAACAAACACATCGGGAATAATATATTGATATTCAACTGATTGTAATTGACTACCCGGCTTTGGATTTAATTGTTTAATCAGACTGATAATGCTCTCTAATTGAATTTCACTGACTTTTAATTCTCGCGCCAATTTATCCAAATCACCATTTGCCAATAATAATAAATGGGATTTAACTAGGGCTAAGGCATTTTTTTTGTGCGGATGGGTGGCGGGCAATTGGCGCAGTTGCAAACTTAAACAATCGGCTAAATCAATCGCTGCAACCCCTGTCGGGTCAAAGTTCTGCACAGTGTGCAAGACCGCCACAACCTCTTCAAAGTCTAAATCCTCAATTTGTTCGGTCAGTCCTAAATAAATATCGTCTAAGTCTGTATTCAAATAACCATCAAGATTAACCGCATCAATAATTGCGCGGGCAATGGCTTGGTCTTTTTCAGACAGTACCGCCAATTCCAGTTGTGCCAACAAATATTCTTGTAACGATTGGGCTTTTGAAGATTGTTGCAATTCAAAATCCCCTTCCCCTTTACTGGCGGAGGTATGCGGGACTAGCGCATCGTCATAAATAGACTCCCAACTTAAATCAAGACTTAATTCATCGGGAATATCTAAAGCAAAATCGCTGTTATCTTCACTTTTTGGCTCTGCGGCAACTACGGTTTCTGAGTCATCCAGTGGTTTAAGGGATTCAGTTTCATCAACTTCCAACATCATATTGGATTCTAAAGCTTGCTGTATTTCTTGCTGTAACTCAAGGCTAGACAATTGCAACAATTTAATCGCTTGTTGCAGTTGTGGGGTCATCGTCAATTGCTGACCCATCCGGAGTTGTAGAGATTGTTTCATAGGCAATTTAACGGAACGTTAGAGGCTAAAATTTTCACCCAAATACACTTTTCTGACCTCATCATTGGCAACAATTTCTGTCGCTCCTCCTTCTGCAATCACCTTTCCTTCGTTAAGAATATAAGCTCTATCGCAGATGCCTAAGGTTTCTCGCACGTTATGTTCTGTAATTAAAATACCAATACCCCGCTCTTTTAAATGACCGATAATTTTATTAATATCAATCACCGATAAAGGGTCAACCCCTGCAAACGGTTCATCTAAGAGGATAAATAAAGGGTCAGATGCCAAAGCGCGGGCAATTTCAACCCGCCGCCTTTCACCCCCTGATAAGCCGAGTGCAACTTGGTTGCGTAAATGGGAAATATTCAACTCATTTAATAACTTATCAACGTTTAATTCAACCTCTGCTTTGGTTAAATCGGTACGAAATTGCAAAACCGCCCGCAAATTGTCAGCAACGGTTAATTTACGAAATACTGAAGGTTCTTGCGGTAAATAGCCAATCCCTAATTTAGCTCGGCTGTGCATTGGATAATCGGTAATGGCGTGTCCATCCAATAAAATACTGCCGCTATCGGCTTTAATTAAGCCCACCAACATATAAAAACTGGTGGTTTTTCCTGCGCCATTAGGCCCTAATAAACCGACAATTTCGCTTGTATTGACGTGCAAAGACACGCCATTGACAACATTGCGTTTATTGTATTTTTTAATCAATTGTTTTGCTGCAAGACTAGCCATAGGTGCGATTATTTTTTTGCTTTAGGTTGAAAAATAGTGTGAACACGCTTAGAACTTGTGGCGGTATCCCCGGCTTTAATCACTGAATTTTTCGTATCGTAAACAATTAAATCACTACTGGATTTATTCCCGCCTTGCCAAACCACCGCTTCTTTAATAAACATCAATTTTGCAGTGGGTGGGTAATATTCACCAATTAACGAATGCCCATTAATGTCTTCTTTGCCCTCGCCTGGGGTTTGTTTAAACGTGACAGGTTTGCCTGTGACCACAATTTTAACAATTTCGCCGTTGGTAATATAAAAGGTCATTACATCAGAATGCACCACTAAAGAACCTTGGGTATACACCACTTTACCGCTGTAAATGCTGATACCTGCTTTTTCATCATAGGAAGCGGTGTCAGAATCAATATAAATCGGCTGTTGACTGTCGGTGGGCAAACAAACACCTGGTGAACTGTAACACAAGGCAGCAAGTAGCAAGGCAAATCGTGCGGGTAAGGGTGCTTTAATGAGGGACATAGCGACTTTTGACGTTGGATAAGAGTTTGACATAAATAGGACGTTTAAAGGTAATTTCAATCCCCGTCCCTTCAATACGATTCGGCGGCATGACAATTTGTGACCATTCGCTACTTTCTGCATAATTTAGTTTCGGCAGAACGTGCAGGTTCGAGGTTAAAATATTGACTTGCTTAACGCCTTCTGCCGCAGCACGGTCAATCGACACTTTGCCATTGAGAAATAAGTTTTTACCATCTTTGGATAAAGTGCCTTTTTCTGCGTTGACTATCCAAGGGGGAATGCTAGGCGTATCAGGATTATATAGGGTCAGAGTCGCTTTATCTATATGTGTGATGCCATCATCACTGTAATGCAAAATACCCTTGGCTTTTAATTCGCTTTTTAACACCCCTTGTTCATTCATATCTTTGCGCAAATAACCTGTGCTGAAATAATCAACACTGTGTTTAGGCGCATCAATGCCTGACTGGTCACCAAAAAAATCAAAGCGGAAAATTTCTGCCAGCCACCACGAAGCCCCCGCCAAAATTAAGGCAAGCGAGTAGATTTTTAAGTTGGAAACACGCGAATAATTCATTTTTCAACAGAGGTAATGGGCTGATAAAACAGGGCGTTTAGCTAAGATAGGTTTCTAAAATACTATCAAAAGTTCCCTGCGCCTGCATAATAAAATCACAAACCTCGCGCACCGCCCCTTGTCCACCCGCTAACGATGTACACCAATGTGCGTGTTGTTTTACCGCAAAATGCGCATCCTGTACGGCAATGGCTAAACCTACGCGCGTCATAATTGGTAAATCTAAAACATCATCTCCTACATGGGCTACTTGCTCGGTGGCTAAATTTAAAGTTTGTAAAATCTCTAAAAAAGCAGCACGTTTATCTTCATGCCCTTGATAAATCAAACTAATCCCCAAACTTTTCATCCGCAATCCGACTGACAACGATTTACGTCCTGAGATAATCGCCACTTGAACACCTGATTGCTGCAACAGCTTAATGCCATGACCATCACGCGCATGAAACGATTTGTACTCTCGCCCCGTCTCATCAAAAAATAGTCGTCCATCCGTTAATACGCCATCGACATCTAAAATCAACAGCTTTAATTTTCGCGCTCTGGCAAGCCGCTCTTCCATTTTATTTTCCTTAAAAATCAAACAATACCCGCATGAATCAAGTCGTGCATATTTAGCGCACCGATTAAATGCTGCTGTTCATCAACAACCAACAAGGCATTAATCCCTTTGCTTTCCATAATTTGCATCGCTTCTGCGGCTAAACAATGCGCCGAAATCATCGTGCAGGGGCTGGTCATCACATTTGCAATCACGGTACGCTGAAAATCTAAATTTTTTGCTAAAAATCGTCGTAAATCGCCATCGGTAAAAACACCTTTGACTTGATTTTCCGCATTTACCACCGCCGTCATCCCAAGTTTTTTTTCACTCATTTCCAGCAACGCATTGGTAATTAAAGTGTTTTCTGGCACAGAGGGAATAGCTTTACCTGTGTGCATCACATCACTGACCAACAATAACAACCGTTTTCCTAAACTTCCTCCTGGATGAGACAGGGCAAAATCATCACGGGTAAACCCTTTTGCTTCCAATAAAGAAACCGCTAAGGCATCGCCCATCACTAAGGCAGCAGTCGTGCTTGAAGTAGGCGCAAGCCCTAAAGGACAGGCTTCTTGTGCAACCGCGACATTCAAATGCACTGTGGAAAATTTTGCCAGCGTGGACTGTCGATTGCCTGTCATTGCAATCAACGGCACACCCAATCGCTTAATAATCGGCAAAATAGTCAGCACTTCATCGGTTTCACCTGAATTAGACAACGCTAAAACCACATCTTGACGAGTAATCATTCCTAAATCGCCGTGACTGGCTTCCCCCGGATGCACGAAAAAAGCAGGTGTTCCTGTACTTGCCAAGGTGGCGGCTATTTTTCCACCGATATGTCCTGATTTGCCCATTCCCATCACCACCACGCGCCCTTTACAATTCATCAGCAATTGACACGCGATGACAAACTGGTCGTTAATTTGCGCACTCAGCGCGGCGATGGCTTGGGCTTCAATCGTTATCACTGCCAGCCCTAATTCTCGAATTCGAGTAGGATTCATTATTTTCCTAAAACATTAAAGCGTAATCAGAGCTTGATAAATAACCCATAAATAACTGCCATAAGCCAACAGCAATAACGCACCAATCCAGCGATTGATAATCCCTGCTTTGGTGGTGATGCCTGAACTGGTGAGCAAAACCAGCGTAATAAACCCCAGCATCACAGGAAAATCACGCAGTAACACTGCATCAGGTACAGCACCTGGAGTAATTAAACCAGGAATGGCATAGACGGCGGCTAAATTATAAATGCTTGAGCTAATGATACTGCCAACCGCTAAATCATCTTGTTTTTTCAAAACACTGCTGATAGCCGTTGCCAATTCTGGCAAGCTTGTGCCAATTGCTAGCACGATTAAGCCAATAATCAGTTCACTCACGCCTGCTAAATTTGCCACATTAACCGCCGCCCACACCGACAGTTTAGAGCTAATTAACAGTCCTATTGCCCCTGCAACAACATAAATCCATGCCTTTTTTTCCGTCACCGT
>JAIFMS010000135.1 GCA_020048335.1 Methylococcaceae bacterium
TTTCCATAAAATTAAGTTTATCAGGTCTTTTTGAACAAAAGCTTAATCTTACGCCATCCTCTGGTAAAAATTTTCTGGCGATATAATTTATCCAGCTCCAGTTCACGCATTTGCAGGCGAGAATCTAAGGCTTTTATCTCTTGTTGCAACTGAAACACGGTAAATAAAATATAGTCATCAAAATAACGCGGTGGGCAAGTAAAACTGTCTAATAGGTGACTGTGTTCTGAGGCAACATAATACCGATTTAAGCCATCAAAATAAGCGTGTTTGTACTGATGCGATAACACTAAATCATGCCATTGGTAAGAGCTGTCTTCAGGCGAATTAGGAATCGTGGCTTCAATAATCAATATCCACGGACGAACCTGTTTAAAGGAACAGCCTTGCAAAACCGATTTTTCATGCCCTTCGACATCGATTTTTAAAAAATGCACGATTGGCAGGGGATGCTGGGCTAAAACTTGGTCTAGCGTTAAACAAGGCACTGTGTTTGTAACATAGTCAAAGCCCTGTTTTTGATGCTGCTCTGCGTACTCAAGATTGCTGGTGGTTAATCCTGTGTGCAAAAACTCATAGAGTGTTAATTGCCCTGCTGTGGCAGAAATCGCTACTTTTAAGTTAATATCGTCAGGTCTGTCGGCGACTAATTGCTGATAATACTCCTGGGTGGGTTCAATATTAATCCCCCGCCATCCCGCATCATAAAAGGTTTTGGTCACAGAGCCTAAAACAGGGTCTTGCGCTCCCACATCAATATAGCAGCCTTTTTCAACCTGTTTTAAGGCACGGCGCAATAAAACATCTTCTTGATTTTGCGCATAGGAAATAAATGTCATTGTTTTGTTATCTCTATGTTCACCGGCAGCCAATTACAGCCTATAAAGTAGTCTTTATTCAAATTGCCCACATTAAAAATTAACGCCAAATCGCGCCATTCATAATTATTTTCCAAATGCGTATCACTACTGACTAAGGCGGTCGTAATCGAATAAGTGCCTGTCCCTAAATTGGCAGGAAACGCAACGGCAAAAGTTAACCTATCGCCTGCTTTGGCATCGGAATAAGTTTGGTTGGTATGATAAGTATTAGTACCGAAAATATCTTGTCCTAGCCGGTCTTTGATAAGCAATCCAAACACCAATTTAGGCAAATCGGCGTAAACTTTGACTTGTACACGCAAAATAACTTCTTCACCGACATGGATAAATTCTTTTGATAATCCTGTTTTATCAAATAAACCAATGGTTTCAACCCGCGCTTCACCTGTGCCTGAAACCGTTTGCAGTTTTCCCGAATCGTGATAATGCACTTGGGTACTTTTGGCATTTTCCTTTTCCGCGATTAAAGCATTGTAAAAATCCATAATGGTATCGGGCGAGCCTTCATTAATCACCCGTCCATCTTCCATTAAGATAGCACGATTGCATAAGGCTTTGACCGCACCCGGGTCGTGTGACACAAATAATAGCGTTGTGCCTTGTTCTCGGTATTGACGAATGCGGTCAAAACTTTTGTGTTGAAAATAGGCATCGCCCACCGATAGTGCTTCATCGACAATCAATAAATCAGGACGCACGGCGGTAGCAACACTAAAGGCAAGGCGCATTTGCATTCCGCTGGAATACACGCGCAGCGGCTTTTCAAAATATTCGTTTAATTCCGAAAAACTTAACACATCAGGAATCAGTGCATCGACTTCGGCATGACTAAATCCCATCAACCCTGCGGAATGATACACATTGTCACGCCCTGATAGTTCAGGATTAAAACCCATCCCCAGTTCTAAAATCGCTGAAATTCTGCCGTTGACTTCTAACGTGCCTGAACTGGGTTGTAATGTACCCGTGATGATTTTCAATAAAGTGCTTTTGCCCGCGCCGTTTTGTCCCACTAGCGCAACTGCATCGCCTTGATTAATTTGAAACGAGACGTTTTTTAACACATCCGCTTGTTGTTTAGGCTTGAAAGGAATTCCAAACCAAGTACCTACCCGTAACCATTCGCTGCTGTATTTGCGATAGGATTTACAGATATTGGTTAATCGTATTTTATGCTCACTCATAATTCATCCACAATATCAGAACTGGCGCGTCTAAAAATGATAAACGCGACTCCTAACAAGCCTAGGCTACCTACCGCCATCCAAACTAAATCGTCACTGTAAGCAGGCGGTATTTGATAAGTGAGAATGTCTTGATAAGATTTTACAATGTAAAACATCGGGTTATAGCGCATAAATTGGGTGAAACTTTCAGGCAACATGGTGGATTGATACACAATCGGTGTCATCCAAAACCAAAATTGCAATAGCATTGGAAAGGCTTGGCTAATATCGCGTAAAAACACATTGATAATTCCCAGTAACAAGCCGAGTCCTAAGGCAAAAGCGATGTTAATCAGCATAACGACAGGCAGCCACAGTAAAGCAAGCGGCGGAGCTTGTCCTAACATGATAAAAATCCCTAATGTGCAGAAGGCAAGTAACAGATGATTGAGTAATGCCGAGCCAACCACGATAATTGGTAAAGTAACGCGGGGAAAGTTTATTTTTTTCAAGGCATTAGCGTTGTCTTGAAACAAGGTTAAACAGCGGGTGGTAATTTCGCTAAATAAAGCCCAGCCTAATGAACCTGAAAGCAGATACATTGCATAAGCGTATTCGTTATTGATGCCTGGAAACTTGGCATTTAAAACTTTGGATAATACTAAAGCCAGCACTAAGGCCTGTCCAAGAGGATTTAAAATCATCCATAACCAACCCAATTTGCTGCGTGCAAAACGGGCGCGATTTTCGTTGGCAATTGAAGAAAAAACAAAATGGCGGTAATTCCAAATGCCGCGCAATAAAGCTAACGCATTCATGAAGCTGTGCCTGTCTCGTTAAAATGACCTCGCCCATAAGCATCATCAAACCGCTCAATATCGTCTTCTTCGACATATTCACCGACTTGCACTTCAATCAGTTGAACTTCAACTTTGCCGCGATTTTCTAACCGGTGTTTTTCACCCACAGGAATGTAAGTCGATTGATTTTTAGTGACAATAATCACTTTGTCATTACAGGTCACAGTTGCCGTCCCTGAAATCACCACCCAATGCTCGGAGCGATTCTGATGGCTTTGTAGGGATAATGAAGCTCCAGGATTGACCACAATCCGCTTGATTTTTACACCTGGTTGGGCTTCTAAAACCGTATAAACGCCCCACGGACGACGCACCGTTAAATGCAATAAATGTTCTTGGGCGTTGCGTTTTTTCAGCTCATCAACCACTGCTTTTACCCGTTGCGTATCGCCCCGTTTGGTTAATAAAATCGCATCGGGGGTTTCAATCAAGCAAATATCGTCCACGCCAACCGCAGCAATTAAGCGGTGGTTGCTTTGAATGAGGGTATTTTTACAATCCAAGGCTAAAACATTACCTTGCAGCGCATTGCCATTTTCATCTTTGGGGGAAATTTTATGTACCGCATCCCAGCTACCGACATCGTTCCATTGAATATCACAAGGAATCACCAATAATTTATCTTGGTCTTTCACAACTTCTTCTAACACGCCATAATCAATTGAAATATCAGGCATTTTGATAAAGTGGGTATCAACGGATTTTTGAAACGAAATGCCTTTCGCACAATCGGTTCTAATCGTTGCTAAGACTTGCTCAACCTCGGGTAAGTAGCGTTTCACCGCTTCTAATAAAACCGAGGCTTTCCAGACAAACATACCTGAATTCCAATAATAGCCCCCTTCAGCTAAATAGCTTTTGGCGGTTTCAAGGTCAGGTTTTTCGGCAAATCGGTCAACCAAAAAAGCGTTCTCAGGTAATGAAGGCGAGGGGGACGGTGTGGCTTTAATATAGCCAAATCCTGTATCAGGATGGGTGGGCATAATGCCAAACGCCACTAGATAGCCTTTATCGGCAGCTTCAATCGCTTGGTCTAACACCTTGTGGAAGGCTTCAATATTTTGAATCACATGGTCAGCAGGTAACACCACCATAATCGGGTCTTCATTGGAATTTTGATTATGTAAATAACTGGCAGCTAAAGCAATGGCAGGGGCGGTGTTGCGTCCTATCGGTTCGGAAATGACTTGATAAGGTTGTAACGCTTGATAGGCTTCGCCTGTCGCGTGTTGTTCACTGGACACCACAATCGCATCATCAGCCTCACAAAACGAGGCAACTCGATTGATCGTCGCTTTTAACATGGTTTCTTTGCCATCTAAACATAAAAATTGTTTAGGGATTTGTTTTCTGGATAACGGCCATAATCTTGAGCCACTGCCGCCTGCAAGAATGACGACTCTGACTAATTTTTTTTCACTTTTTTTCACAAAGACTCCGATAAAGCTAGCACACAGCTATATTCAAATTAATAATTAAAGGTTTAGTCATTAACAGATGGGATTGAATGCGCTAACAAAACATGACCTAGCGCAACGTGTAGATGTCATAGGGTGGATGACGAAACTAACCGATTGAAAATCGACCCGCTGCCAATCGAAAAAGCTTGTTAAATGCTGTATAAGAAAACGGTATCTTACCAAAATGGTAACTGTTGCGCATTAAATAAGGCAGGGGGTAACTATCGAAAAATAAAAAGGTTCTTAAAATTTACCAGCCTTTCGCTGTTATTTCACCTTTGGATGTGTCATCAAACATTATGCGGTTGGTTTAGCCGCCAAATTCCATTTTAACTTAACTTCCAATTGCGCTTCTGCACCAACGTTGACTAAGACTGCCCCGGCATCGCCTTTGAGCGCGATGGACAATTTCAGCTCAACTTCATCAGGACGGTATTCGGTTTTCAGATTTTGTAATCCTGCAATGGTTTGAATTGCACAGCCTTTGGCTAGTTTAACGCCTTCACCAAACACATCTTTTCCTGTTTCAATTACATTTTCAGCGGCTGCAACCGTCACTTCCCGAGTACCGCGTGATGAGCGTCCTGAATCTGCTTCGGCTACGTTGGCAGAGTCTAACACCGCAATCCGAATCGTTACTTCCTCGCCATTAATCAGTTGCGTATTTTCTAAAATTTTCATGGTTTAATCCCTATTATTTCATTAGTCTTTGCGCTGAAACGCATAAGTGTTTTATATAACTTGCCATACAATCGCGTAGCTCTGTTGCTCATTTTATGCGTGAATGACCACTAAAACTGCGCCCACTTCAAATAAGTCATTGTCACGCGCTACGGTGCGAATGACTTTCGCATGAGCAATCATCGGGGCTGTTAAGGGGACGGGTGAGGCAATGGTTACTTCTAATTCATCTTGCACGGACAAGGGCTGTGTTGTCAAAAAAGAGATGCCTCCGCCACTTAAGGTAATACAACGAGCGGTTTTGATTTCTTCGGTTGGTAAGACCCGATATTCAATATCACATTCGACTCTGACGTGAAAATACTCGCGCTTTTCAATAAATGTCACGCTAATAGCCTCCCACTTTTGGGTTATTTTTTTGCTCAAGTCTACTCTAAAAAGAATCCACGCTTAAAAATAATCGCTGCCATCTTGACAGCTCTACTCGCTTGCTTGTGACTATTGCGCGGTTTTTGTGTAGAATTTTGCCCGAAAACTTCTCATTATAACGATTTTGCGAGTCCACAATGAATAAAGCAACCGTTCTTACAGGCATTACCACCACGGGTACGCCGCATTTAGGCAATTATGTGGGGGCAATTCGCCCTGCCATTGCTGCCAGCAAAAATGCCAATGTGCTGCCCTGTTATTTTTTGGCAGATTACCATGCCTTGATTAAATGCCAAGAACCTGAACGGGTTAGACAATCGAGCTTAGAAATTGCAGCAACTTGGTTGGCGTTAGGGCTGGACACCTCAAATGCGATTTTTTATCGCCAATCGGATGTGCCAGAAATTATGGAACTGACCTGGTTGCTGACGTGTGTTACGGCAAAAGGGCTGATGAATCGCGCCCATGCGTATAAGGCGGCTGTTGCTGAAAACGAAAACCTTACCGAAACCGATGCCGACAAAGGCATTACGATGGGCTTGTTTAGTTATCCCATTTTAATGGCAGCCGATATTTTAATGTTCAACGCTCACCAAGTCCCTGTGGGAAAAGACCAAATTCAGCATATTGAAATGGCGCGGGATATTGCCAATCGTTTTAACCATATTTATGGCGAACACTTTGTGATTCCCGAGGCAGTGATTGATGAAAAAGCCGCAACGTTGCTAGGATTGGACGGGCGAAAAATGAGTAAAAGTTACAACAACACGATTCCGTTGTTTGAACCTGAGAACAAATTGAAAAAACTGATTAATAAAATCAAAACCAATTCACTTGAGCCAGGTGAGCCAAAAGACCCTGACACTTGCACTTTATTTAGCACTTATCAAGCCTTTGCTCGTCCTGAAGAAGTGGCACATATTCGCCAGCGTTACGCCGAAGGAATTGGTTGGGGCGAGATGAAAAAAACGCTATTTGAGCATATTAATGAACATATCGCTCCAGCAAGAGAGCGTTATCAAGCTTTATTGCAAGCCCCCGAACATATCGAAGAAGAGTTGCAACGCGGTGCGGAAAAAGCCCGAGCCATTAGCCAACCTTTTCTGAAAACATTGCGTGCAGCAGTAGGCATTGCACCGATTCGTGCTTTTTAAAAACTTAACTTTAAAGGAAAACTCATGTCTGATATAGAAATTGCCCAACAAGCCACGTTAAAACCGATTATCAACTTGGCACAGGAAAAATTTGCCATTCCTGCTGAACATTTAGACCCTTATGGGCATTACAAAGCCAAACTATCGCTCGAATATGTCAACAGCTTGACAGATAAAACAGACGGCAAACTGATTTTAGTCACGGCTATTAGTCCAACACCCGCAGGCGAAGGTAAAACCACGACCACGGTTGGCTTAGGCGATGCGCTGAATCGGCTGGGCAAAAAAGCCATTATGTGTTTACGCGAACCGTCGTTAGGGCCTTGCTTTGGGGTAAAAGGCGGGGCGGCAGGCGGTGGTTATGCGCAAGTTGTGCCAATGGAAGATATTAATCTGCATTTTACGGGTGATTTTCACGCGATTGGGGTGGCGCATAATTTATTGTCCGCCATGATAGATAATCACATTAATCACGGCAATGCGTTAGATATTGACCCACGGCGGATTCAGTGGAAGCGGGTCGTGGATATGAACGACCGCGCGTTGCGCCATATCACGGTTGGCATGGGCGGTGTGGCAAATGGCTATTTGCGCGAAGATGGCTATGATATTGTGGTTGCTTCGGAAGTGATGGCGATTTTATGTTTAGCGACGGGTCGGGCGGATTTAAAAGCCCGCTTGGGGCGAATTGTAATCGGTTATAAATCTGACCGAATTACGCCTGTTTATGCCAGCGATTTAAATGCACAAGGGGCAATGGCGGCGTTATTGAAAGATGCGATTAAGCCGAATTTAGTGCAAACCTTGGAAAATAATATCGCGATTATTCACGGCGGCCCATTTGCCAATATTGCGCACGGTTGCAACACCGTTACGGCAACGAAAACCGCGTTAAAATTAGCCGATTATGTGGTGACAGAAGCAGGTTTTGGCGCAGACTTGGGCGCGGAAAAATTTGTTGATATTAAATGCCGAATGGCAGGTTTAACCCCGTCTGCGGTGGTTTTAGTGGCAACCGTTAGAGCATTAAAATTTCACGGTGGCGTGGCTAAAGAAGCGTTGAATCAAGAAAATTTACCCGCCTTAGCCGCAGGTTTTGTGAATTTAGAACGCCATTTAACCAATATCACTAAACATTACGGCTTGCCTTGTGTGGTGGCGATTAATCATTTTACCTTTGATACTGAGGCAGAAATTGCATGGTTAAAAAATAAATGCACTGAGTTAGGCGCAAGTTGTGTGGTGGCTAAACATTGGGCAGATGGCGGCGCGGGTGCAGAGGATTTGGCTCAGGCGGTGTTAGCGGTGGTGGATAATCGAGAACCTGCTTTTCGCTATGTTTATGATGAAAATGCGACTTTGTGGGAAAAAATCGAGGCGATTTCCACTAAACTGTACGGTGCAAGCCAAGTGACTGCCAGTGCGAAAGTCAAAACCCAGTTACACGATTGGCAAACAGCCTATGGAAAATTTCCCATTTGTATGGCAAAAACGCAAATGTCATTTTCCACTGACCCAAACTTAAAAGGCGCGCCTTCTGGACATACCGTTGAAATTCGTGAAGTGCGGCTTGCCAACGGAGCGGGGTTTGTTGTTGCGATTGCAGGCGATATGATGACCATGCCGGGTTTACCTAAAATACCCGCCGCTGAACGAATTGACATCACCGATGAAGGCGTGATTACAGGCTTGTTTTAAATCCGCCCTTTGTATAAACAGGGGTTCTTGAAATTTTTAAAGGTGAGTAAAAAATGACAACGCAAAAATATCGCTTGGTAACACGCAGTGATTTTGATGGTTTAATCTGTGCTGTCTTGCTAAGAGAGCTGGATTTAATTGAAGAAATTAGCTTTGTCCATCCGAAAGATATGCAGGATGGAAAAATTGCCATTACCGCCCAAGACATTACCACCAATTTGCCTTATGTTGAGGGCGTGCATTTAGCCTTTGACCATCATTTAAGCGAAACGTTGCGCAATGAAAAAAAAGCTAATCATATTATTGACCCCGATGCGCCTTCGGCGGCACGGGTGGTTTATGATTATTATGGCGGCGCGACACGTTTTCCAGCGCATTGGGATGAAATGATGGCGGCGGTTGACAAAGGTGATTCGGCGCAATTTAGTCAAGAGGAAGTGCTAAATCCAACAGGTTGGGTGCTGCTTAATTTCTTAATGGATGCGCGGACAGGATTAGGGCGTTTTAAGGATTTTACCGTTTCTAATTATCAATTAATGATGGCGTTAATTGCTTATTGTAAAGACCATTCTATTGAGCAAGTTTTACAATTACCTGATGTGAAAGAACGGGTTGAATTATATAAACACCACGAATCCTTAGCCAAAGAACAGCTGCAACGCTGTGCGCAAGTGCATGATAATGTGGTGGTATTGGATTTACGCCAAGAAACCACGATTTATGCGGTCAATCGGTTTATGATTTACGCGCTTTATCCTGAATGTAATATTTCCATTCATGTGATGTGGGGCTTAAAGGAGCAGAATACCGTCTTTGCGATTGGCAAATCCATTCTTAATCGCAGCTCCAATACCAATATTGGGGAACTTTGTTTAAGTTATCAGGGAGGTGGGCATTTAAATGCAGGAACGTGTCAGATTGATAATGCAGACTGTGAAACGGTATTGGCCGAATTAATCAGCAAAATTAATCAAGACGGTTAGCTTCAGTTAAAATCCACCCCACCCCTCCTTTACAAAAGGAGGGAGTTTCCTTTTTTTAAAGGAAGGTTGAGGAGATTTACTCATACTGAATAAATTTTGACAAATCCTCGAGTAAACATTATTTTCTGTTTGCTGGGGTGTTTTTTAGCTGACTAAGAGGCAGTTGCGATAGAATAACCGCTTTACAGTCGCCTTTTCTGGATAATCTATTATGCCTAACAAACTTTTTCTTACTTTACTGGCAAGTTGTTTAGTGTCAGCTTGCGCTACCAGCCCTACAGGTAGAAGCCAACTGTTAATGATGCCTGACGCGCAAGTGAATCAAATGGGCTTGCAAGCTTTTTCAGACTTAAAAACGTCTAAACCTGTCAGCAAAAGCAGCAAATACACAAAATTTGCCACCTGTATTGCTACCCCTTTAACACAACAAGTCGGTGGTACTTGGGAAGTGGTGGTATTTGAAGATGAAACTTTAAATGCGTTTGCGTTGCCGGGTAATAAAATTGGTATTCACTCAGGTTTGATTAAAATGGTTGATAATCAAGACCAACTTGCCGCTGTGATTGGGCATGAAATTGGTCATGTTTTAGCCAAACACAGCAATGAACGTTTATCACAAGAAACCGCAGTCAGTGGTGGGTTGAGTGTATTATCTGCGGTGATTCCTGCGGCTGGCGCGTCCAGTGCATTGACACAAGTGGGAATGAGTGCTTTAGGTGTTGCCGCAGAATACGGTGTGTTACTGCCGTTTAGCCGCACCCACGAAAGCGAAGCGGATGTAATGGGCTTGGACTTAATGGCACGCGCGGGATTTGACCCCAAACAAAGTGTAACCCTTTGGCAAAAAATGAGTAAAGCCAGTGCAGGTCAACAGACCCCTGAGTTTATGTCTACTCATCCAGCCGATAGTACACGAATTGCCGATTTAAACGAAAAATTGCCCACTGCCTTAGCACAATATCAAAAAGCCCAAGCCGCAGGCAAAAAACCTAACTGTAAAAAATGAATCCGCACTTAGCCCAATTACATCTGTATCCGTTTGAAAAATTGGCGGTTTTGAAAGCAGCCGTTACTGTCCCTGTTGATAAAACGCCCATTTTGTTGTCTATTGGTGAACCCAAACAGCCAACCCCTGATTTTATTCAGCAGGCATTAATTGCCAATCTTCACGGTTTAAGCAATTATCCAACCACCAAGGGCTTGCCTGCGTTGCGGGTTGCAATCTGTCAGTGGCTTGAAAAACGCTTTGATTTTCCAACGGCGACGGTTAATCCTGACAGCCAAGTTTTACCTGTAAATGGGACGCGCGAGGCATTGTTTTCTTTCGTGCAAACAGTGGTGAATGCCGCTGAAAAACCGTTAGTGTTAATGCCTAATCCGTTTTATCAAATTTATGAAGGGGCAGCACTGCTAGCAGGTGCAGAACCTTATTATATAAATACCAGCGCGGAAACCGATTATTTGCCTGACTTTGAGGCGGTTCCTGATGAGATTTGGCAACGCTGTTGTTTATTGTTCATCTGTTCGCCAGGGAACCCCACAGGTGAAGTTTTAACTCAAGCCCAGCATGAGAAATTACTCAAGTTAGCCGAAAAATTTGACTTTATCATCGCCTCCGATGAATGTTATACCGAATTGTATGACGATGAATTGCATCCCCCACAAGGTTTATTGCAAACCGCTTATGCAATGGGCAATACCGCTTTTAAACGCTGTGTGATGTTTCAAAGTCTTTCCAAACGCTCAAATGCACCCGGGTTGCGTTCTGGCTTTGTGGCGGGCGATGCGGCTATTTTGGCGGCATATTTTCAATATCGCACTTATCATGGTTGCCCGATGGCATTACCTGTGCAGTATGCCAGTATTGCCGCGTGGCAAGATGAGGAACACGTTAAACAAAATAGGCAAACCTATCGGGAAAAATTTACCGCCTTTATTTCTATTTTAGGAAGTAGTTGTGAGATTCATAAACCGCCCGCCAGTTTTTATATTTGGTTGAAAACCCCTATTGGCGATACAGAATTTACCCAACGTTTATTTGCCCAGCAAAATGTGACTGTGTTGCCGGGTAGCTATTTATCGCGAACCGCTCATGGCAGCAATCCAGGTGAAAATCATGTCAGAATTGCCTTAGTCGCTCCGCTTGCTGAGTGCATTGAAGCGGCCTGGCGACTTAAATCTTTTATTAACTCTCTATAAAAAATACGCTATGGAAAATCTTGAAAAAATTATTTGTGATGCGTTTGAAAACCGTGCTGACATTACCCCAGCCAACGTCTATCCTGATTTACGCGCCGCCATTGTTGAAAGCGTTAATCTATTAGATACAGGAAAAGCGCGGGTCGCTGAAAAAATCAATGGACAATGGGTGGTCAATCAATGGCTGAAAAAAGCGGTTTTATTATCGTTTCGCATCCATGAAAATCGCTTAATGGATGGTGGTGTTAATCGCTATTACGATAAAATTGAAACCAAATTTGCCACTTACACCCCTGAAGATTTTGCGCAAGCAGGGGTGCGGGTTGTGCCAAATGCCAATGCCAGACACGGTTCTTATATAGCACCTGGGGCTATTTTGATGCCTTCTTACATTAATATTGGGGCGTATGTAGACAGTGGCACAATGGTCGATACTTGGGTGACAGTCGGTTCGTGTGCGCAAATTGGTAAAAACGTGCATTTATCAGGCGGTGTCGGTATCGGTGGCGTATTAGAACCCTTACAAGCCAGTCCGACTATCATTGAAGACAATTGTTTTATTGGGGCGCGTTCAGAAATTGTCGAAGGGGTGATTGTTGAAGAAGGTTCTGTCATTTCAATGGGAGTTTATATCGGTCAAAGTACCAAAATTTATAACCGAATGACAGGGGAAATTAGTTACGGACGTATTCCCGCAGGTTCAGTGGTGGTATCAGGTAATTTGCCTTCGAGCGATGGTAAATACAGTTTATATTGCGCGGTTATCATCAAACAGGTTGATGAAAAAACTCGCAGCAAAACCAGTATTAATGAGCTATTGCGGGATTGATAGTTTGAAATTTCCCTCCTTGATAAAAGGAGGGCGTTTCCCATTCATATTTCATTAAAGGTAATCTTTCAAATGGCAAGTAAGCCGAAACGTATTCGTAGTTATTCGGATTTTAGCTTAAGCGATTTAACTACGCTATTTGGCATCGAGAATCGGCAAACCAATTTAAAACTGACAGAGACGGCGAAAAAAATCACCCCAAGCGCGTGGCTCACAGAAAGTTTGCAGAAAAGTTGTAAAATTACCTTAAATTCTGAAAAAGCCAAGTCTGAATGGCTGATTGTGCCTGTTTTAACAGAACTGCATGAAAGCAATCTGGAAAAATTTAATATTTTTTCGGGTAATAGTTTTGATGTGCTACCCGAAAAATTTTTAAAAGGCAGATGTGATTATTTACTGAATAAAGGGCAAAGTGTCAATATTACCGCGCCAGTGATTGGGATTTTTGAAGCTAAAGACGATAGTTTAGAAAAATGGTATGGGCAATGTGGCTCGGAAATGTTGGCGGCACAATTATTTAATCAACAGCATAATGAGCCTTATCCGATTATTTATGGTGCAGTGACCAATGGCTATGAATGGATTTTTTTGCGCCTTGAAGACAAATTATTGCTGATTGATAGTCAACGTTATTATTTACAGGATTTATCGCAGTTGTTGACCGCTTTGCAAACGCTAGTGGACTTTTATCCATGAAAACAGCCTTTCAACAGCAACTTGGACAATTTTTAGCCACACAATCAGAGCTGGAATTAGCTATTTTGGTCGGCAGTCAAGCCACAGGACAGGCAAGCTCTGACAGTGATATTGATATTGCTATTCGATGGCAAAAAGGAATTTCATCTTTGGACGCACTCATTAAAACAGAAACCCTGCGGCAACAATTAGCCAAACAATGTCAAGTAGTTGACACTAAAATTGATTTGATTGACATAACCTGTAGTCAATTACCGATGCGGGCATTAATTGCCGAAGAAGGTTTAATTTTAAAAGGGGAAGATAGTTTAGCGTGGTGCTATTTTTTACAACGCACTTGGCGCGAATTAGAAATGTTTTATTGGGATGAACTGTATGCGGCTTGATTTGTATCAATTAGAGACAGCTCGCATTGCAACCGAACAGACTGCCTTATTAGATGAGGTGCAACAGCGGTTAAATGCAGCTCAATCCTTATCACGTTTAGAACAGAATGGCGTGTTACACGCGCTACAAGTTTTGGTTGAAAATGCCATTGGAAAAGCCAAGCAATTGCTTAAAGCGGCAGGTGAGGTTGTTCCTTTATCAGCACATGATGCGTTTGCTAGTTTGGCAAGGCTTGGAAAAATTAACGCCAAGGATGTGCAACAATGGAGTTTAATCATTGGGTTACGCAATAAAATTGTGCATGATTATATAAATATTGATATGACGCTGGTTTATCAACTGATTATGCAAAAACGTTATTTGTTCGTCACCGCTTTTTTATGTCGGCCATTTGAAAAAAGCAACGCATCATCACAGTGATTGACTGTGTTACAACAAGTTGTGAAATTTTAGAATAAACAAAACCCTCTCTGCTTTACTGCCTTTTTTGAAAACCCCACCCCCAAACTTCATGCAGCCTTCATTTATTCACCTTCGACTCCACAGCGAATTTTCTTTAGTAGACGGCATTGTCCGCATTAAACCTTTAATAAAACGGCTCACTGAGCTGAATATGCCCGCTGTTGCTATCACAGAACAATCCAATTTGTTTTCATTGGTTAAATTTTACAAAGCCGCTTTAAATTCAGGAATTAAAGCCATTGCAGGAGCGGATGTTTTAATCGTTAATCCTGATGATGCGCATAATCCGTTTCGCTTAACTTTACTGGTTAATAACAAGCAAGGTTATGTCAGCTTAACCGAATTGATTTCTAAAGCGTATCAAGAAGGACAACAGCAAGGCGTACCGCTGTTACAAGCCCAATGGCTTGTTGAAAATAACAACGGCTTAATTGCTTTATCGGGGGCAATGGAGGGCGACATTGGACAGGCTTTATTAGCGGATAAAAAAGACCTTGCCCAGCAACACGCTGAAAAATGGGCAGCTGTTTTTCCTCAGCGGTTTTATTTGGAATTGCAACGGGTTGGAAAAGCCCATGAAGAGTCGTATATCGTTGCGGCTGTTGAGCTGGCATTGCTTTTAGATTTACCAGTTGTTGCAACCAATGATGTACGGTTTTTAGAAGCCACCGAGTTTGCCGCGCATGAAGTGCGGGTGTGTATTAACCAAGGGCGCATTTTAGATGATGCACGTCGCCCAAAAAACTACACTGCGCAGCAATATTTGCGCAGTAGCGATGAAATGCAGACTTTGTTTGCCGATATTCCCGAAGCTTTGGCAAATAGTGTCGAAATTGCCAAACGCTGTAATTTACAACTTACGTTGGGGGAAAATTATTTACCTGCTTTTCCTGTTCCGAATGCGGGGCAAAGCAGTGATGCGTATTTCACCGAACAAGCGCGATTGGGTTTGGAGCAACGGCTGCAAGAAATAAGCGTGTTCAAAAACAAACCCATCAGCGAAGTGATGCGGCAGCAATATCACGACCGACTTGATTTTGAATTAGCGACCATTTTGCAAATGGGCTTTGCGGGCTATTTTTTAATCGTGGCAGATTTTATTCAATGGGCAAAAAATAACCAAATTCCTGTTGGCCCTGGACGAGGTTCTGGCGCAGGTTCTTTAGTCGCTTATTCTTTAAAAATCACTGATTTAGACCCGATTGAATTTGATTTACTGTTCGAGCGATTTTTAAATCCTGAGCGGGTGTCGATGCCCGATTTTGATATTGACTTCTGCATGGAACGGCGGGATGAGGTAATTGATTATGTGGCGCGGCGATATGGACGTGACCGCGTGTCACAAATTATCACTTACGGGTCAATGGCAGCCAAAGCGGTGATTCGCGATGTGGGGCGCGTATTGAATCACGGTTATGGATTTGTTGATCGCTTGGCAAAGTTAATTCCGTTTGAAGTGGGGATGACGCTGGAAAAAGCGTTAAAAGAAAGCAGTGAGTTAAAAGTGCTTTACGAAACCGATGAGGAAGTTAAGCCGCTGATTAACATGGCATTATCGCTGGAAGGGATTTCCAGAAATGCGGGCAAACACGCAGGGGGGGTGGTGATTGCGCCCACGAAACTGACTGATTTTACGCCGCTGTATTGTGATGAAGAGGGAAATAATTTAGTCACCCAATTTGATAAAGATGATGTTGAAGCGGTTGGTTTGGTTAAGTTTGACTTTTTGGGCTTGCGTACCCTTACCATTATTGATTGGGCGTTACAGACCATTAACCAACAGCAACGGGCGAAAAACTTGCCAGCGGTGGAGATTAGCCAAATTCCGTTGGATGATGCAGATTCTTATAGCTTGCTACAAAATGCCCAAACCACCGCTGTGTTTCAGCTCGAATCGGCAGGGATGAAAAAGCTGATTGATAAATTAAAGCCAGATTGTTTTGATGACATTATTGCGTTGGTGGCGTTGTTTCGTCCAGGCCCGTTGGAATCAGGGATGGTGGATGATTATGTGAATGTGAAACATAAACGGATGAAAGCCGAATATGCCCATCCGTTGTTAGAGCCGATTTTAAAACCGACTAACGGGGTTATTTTGTATCAAGAACAAGTGATGCAAATTGCCCGCGAGATGGCTCTTTATACTTTGGGCGGGGCGGATATGTTGCGCCGTGCGATGGGAAAAAAGAAACCCGAAGAAATGGCAAAAGAGCGGGATAAATTTACTCAAGGTGCGACTAAAAATAACGTTGATGTGGCTATTTCAACGTATGTGTTTGATTTAATGGAAAAGTTTGCAGGCTATGGCTTTAATAAATCACACAGTGCCGCGTACGCGCTAGTCGCCTATCAAACCGCTTGGTTAAAAGCCCATTATCCTGCGCAATTTATGGCGGCAGTATTGTCATCGGATATGGATAATACCGAGAAAGTGGTGGGGTTAATTGAAGAATGTCGGCAAATGAAATTGACCCTTTGTCCACCGAATATTAATTTGTGCGTTTATCATTTTACCGCGAATGATAAAAACGAAATTATTTATGGGATGGGGGCGATTAAAGGGGCGGGTGAGGCGGCCATTGTGGATTTAATTGCCGAACGGGATGCGAATGGGGCATTTTTGGGCTTGTATGATTTGTGCAAACGGGTTGCGCAACGTAAAGTCAATCGACGGGTTTTGGAAGCACTGATTAAAGTTGGTTGTTTGGATGCCATTGATGATAATCGTGCCAGCCATTTGGCGGAATTGCCAACTGCCTTAAAAGAGGCAGAACAACAGGGTAAAAACAGCGAAACAGGGCAGAATGATTTTTTTAGTTTCGCAACCGATGAGGTGAAAAGTTCAGATACGCTGCCAGTGTATAGTAATAGCGTATTAGCATGGACAGAGAAAGAGCGTTTAGATGCGGAAAAATCGGTGTTAGGTTTTTATTTAAGTGGTCATCCGATAGAACACTATCAACAAGAATTAAAAAACTTTATGTCGGGTAATATCGCCACAGTTGTTGAAAATGCAGAAAAATCTCGCACCAAAATAGAGGCAAAAACGGCTGGTTTTCTTACCGAGATAAAAAAATATTCCGATACCAGTCTTGTGATTTTAGATGATGGAAGTAAAAAACTAGAAATTAATATTTATAGCGAAACTTATGAAAAATATCGTTATTTACTGATAAAAGACAGTTTGTTGATTGCAGAGGTAAGCTTTTCACCCAAAAGAGATGCTTCTAGTAGTTTTACACCACGTCCGATTCTAAAAGCCCTTTACAGCATCGAACAAGCCCGCGCTATGTTTGCCCGCGCCATTGAGTTTGAGTGGGATTGCCAACAAAATCAGCCCACAGCAGATTTTTTTCAGGGGTTGCGTGAGATATTAATGCCGTTTAAAGGCGGGGATTGTCCGTTAATTATTCGTTATGTATCGGCGCGAGCCAGTGCAAATTTACTATTAGGAAATGAGTGGAAAGTGCAGGCAAGTGATGCGTTATTATCTCGGTTGCGACAATTTCCAGCTATTAAAGCCGTGGAAATAAAGTACAAATAAGTAGAAACACATTTTGAAATCTACCGCAGCCCTTCTTTACCAAAAAAGGGAGAAATACCCCCTTTTTTAAAGGGGGGTCGCTGAAAGCGGGGGGGATTTGTTTTGAAAAATCCACCCCAGCCCTTCTTTCTAAAATCCCCCTCAATCCCCCTTTAGGAAAGCA
>JAIFMS010000108.1 GCA_020048335.1 Methylococcaceae bacterium
AATTGCCCAATTGTCATCCCATGCGCACATTTCACATCATCGGCATAAATTTCTAATTGCGGCTTGGTGTCAATTTCAGCATCCGCCGATAACAACAAATTGCGGTTATTCATTTGCGAATCGGTTTTTTGTGCATCTTTTGCGACAACAACACGCCCTTGAAACACCCCTCGCGCTCTATCTTTTAAAATGCCTTTATAAAACTCGCGGCTGATTCCATCGGGTTTGTTGTGATTAATCCGAGTATGATTATCCAAATGCTGACGATTTTTTCCCAAATACAAACCGTTTAATTCGCATTCTGCTGCGATTTCTAAATCGCAATGAATTTCAGAACGGGCTAATAATCCGCCTAAAGCAAAATTATGATGGGTGAATTTTGAATTTTCAGCTTGTTGAATATATACACCACCAAAATGAAAGGCTTTTTCGGATTCATTTTGTAATTTATAAAGCGTTAGTTCTGCATTATTTTCAAGTGAGCCTTCTAATACTGAATTGGATAAATAACTTTGGTTGCCATTATTAACAAACGTTTCAATAATGGTGGCTTGGGCATTTTCTTCTAAAATCACCGTATGATAGGTATTCACTATCACTTCTTTCGTGGTTAAATGAAGTATTTGCAAAGGTTTATCTAACACTTCATTTTCTTCTAAATTTAAATGTAAGCCATTATTGGCATGAAAAAAATTTAACATCAAAAAGCCATTTTTTTCTTTTTCAAGCACAGATTCTAAATCATCTTTATCTTCAGCTTCATATTCCATAGGAAGTGCGCAAATATCAATAGCTTTTGGCAAATAAGAAGCTTGTTCATTAAAATAGCCATTCACTAACACAAAGTGATAACAATCTTTAAGCTTCCACTGTTCTAAAACATCAAGATTACATTCTATTTCATTGGTAGCGAAAGGAAAATTCTTTTTTGCCAAAGCAGAAAGATTAGTGTATCGCCATTCTTCCTCACGCACAGAAGAGGAGATAAACGCATTAAATTTTTCGAGAGAATACGCTTTTAAAGCCATTAAATTATCGCTCCTCATGATTAAACTCCCTGTTCCAACCAGCTATAGCCTTTTTCTTCCAATTCCAAAGCCAATTCCGCGCCGCCAGATTTGACAATTTTGCCGTCCGCCAATACATGGACAAAATCCGGTTTAATATAATCCAACAAACGTTGATAATGGGTAATCATTACAAAAGCGCGATTCTCAGAACGCAGTGAATTTACGCCTTCGGCAACAATTTTTAACGCATCAATATCGAGTCCTGAATCGGTTTCATCCAAAATACAGAGTTGCGGTTCGAGCATTGCCATTTGCAAAATTTCGTTGCGTTTCTTTTCTCCGCCGGAAAAGCCTTCATTCACGGCACGATAAAGGAATTTTTCGTCCATATCTAAGGCTTTCACTTTCGCTTTCACCAGCGTTAAAAAATCCATTGCATCCACTTCTGAAAGTCCACGATGTTTGCGAATTGCATTTAACGCGGCTTTTAATAAATAGATATTGCTTACCCCGGGGATTTCAACAGGATATTGAAAGGCTAAAAATACCCCTTCACGCGCCCGCATTTCGGCGGGCATATCGAGTAAATCTTTATCGTTATAACTGACTGTGCCACCTGTGACGGTATAGCCTGCTTTGCCTGACAGGACGTGCGACAGGGTACTTTTGCCAGCACCGTTAGGCCCCATGATGGCGTGAATTTCACCTGCTTTGACTTCCAAATTTAAGCCTTTCAGAATGTGTTTATTTTCAACGTTGACGTTGAGATTTTGAATAGAGAGCATTGTTTTTTCCTATGATTTAATGGGGTTAATTCCCAAATCTTTGCAAATTTTATTTGCCAAAATATCGCTGATTTCGGCATGGCGTGGAATAGCGGAACGTTTATTTTGTTCAGGATTATGCCACCATGAATGTCGTCCGCCTTCTCTTAATAATTCACAACCTCGTAAATGTAAATAACGAATTAATTCAGAGCGTTTCATAATGCAATACGCTCTTCCCGATAATTTGTTCCTGCATTTAACAAAGCGTCTTCACGATTAAAGACTAAAGCTTCTTGTAATGTGATTTTTAAACTTTCCAGTAATTCAGCATAACTTGTTTCCTGACAATTTACGCCGGGTATTTCTTCAATCCAGCCCAGCCACCAATGACCATCTTCTTTTATAATTGCAGTGTATTCGTTTTTCATAATGGTTTTAAATGTTAATTCAATTGTCTAATGAATGAAAACTTATTAAATAAGACAGTTGGAATGCAATAGCTTTAGCTATTGCTGTGACGCATAAAAAGCTAAAGCTTTTTTATTCCGGTAAATATACGAGTTATTCAATTTTTATTCCCGATCGCCGTTTATTTCAATAAGTTTTCTCCTGCGGTTTTTTAACCGAAAACACGGCAAGTGCCGCTTGATAATCTGCCAGAGTTTTAAACAACGAGGTTGTTGCCTCAGCAACCAATAATTTGGCATCGCCATGGGCAATTTCTCGCAAATTCAGAAACAACAAGGTGCTATCGCCTAATTGAAAACGGGTGTGTTCGCCTTCTGCCAGTTGTTGTGCCGCTTGTTGTTGTTGTTGACTAAGTTCCAAGCGTTTTTTGATAGCGGTTAATGCAGAGAATACGTCTTTTACTTCTGCTTCAATTCTATTTTGCAACAGATTTCGCTCCCAGCTTAAACGTTGTAGATTAGCATTAGCCACCTGCGCACGCCCTGAAGCGACTCGTCTTTGTAATGGAATATCAATATTCACCCCAACGTAGAGTTCATTGCGGTTAGGCTTGTCTTTTTTATTGATATTATCACCAATGTCTGTAGCCGCCGACACCGATAAGTCAATTCCTGGCGCGATTTGATTGTTTTGCAGTTCTAATTCCGTTTGTATTTGTTCAAGTTGTAATGCCACACGTTTGAGTTCTGGACGTTCCTGTTTGGCAATTTCTTGTGCGGAAGCAACAGGTAAAATTTTGCCAGAATCATACGCAGGAAAACTGGGTGGCAACTGCTCTTTGTTAGGTAACTGCGGTTCTCCTTGCGCATTACGCCAGTACAAAGAAAGTTGAATCGCGGCTTGTTCTAAAAATCGTTGTGCGGCAACCTGACGTTCTTGTCGTTCAATAATCGCGCGTTGATTATCTATAATTTCGATTTTTGGAATATCCCCCGCCGCTGCCCGTTGTCGAATCCCCGCATCACGTTGTTCTGCAAGGGTGAGCAATTGTTCGGCAATTTTTAAGCGTTGTCCTGCTAAAATCCAATCCCAATAACGATGCGCCGCTTGCCGTTGCACATCGAGCAACATTTGTTCGTAATCATAACGAGCAACGTTTTGTCCCAGTTCTGCTTGTTTTAAACTGGCGCGGCGACGGTCAATATCGCGGTTGCGCCACAGAGGAACGTTAACCCCTACTCGGAATTCGCCATTTTGGGCAGTGAGATTTTTGCCATCGTAAACCGGATAATCGCCCACACCTCGTCGCCAGCCGCCAAAAAAAGTCGTTCCGCCAAGGCTTGTGGGCTGTTCTAGGCTAACATCATTATTTTGATTTTCATACAAACCAGCAACCGACCAGCGGTTTTGTGATTTTAACGTGGTATCAAAAGCCCCTTCCGCGCTCAAATATTCACCTTGTGCGGCTGCAATACGTTGTTCACTCGCCATTAACATCGGAAAAGCGTCTACGGCTGAATTAACCACGTTTTCAAGGCTTAAGGGCTTTTTATCTTGCGCCTGACTCGGTGTAGCAATATTCAGCAAAACAAAAAAGAAAGAAATCAGATAACTATTTTTCATCGTCTTTTTTATCCTCATCTTTTTTCTTTTCGCTATCATAACCGCTATCTTTATCTTTATCGTCTTTATCCAACGAATGCTCAGGCAACACTAAAGGCGGAAAGTTGTTAAAAATACGCCAGAGTTCATAACCTAATCTGACACGCCCTAACAATACCCAGCCGTTGGTACGCACGCCTTGGCGCAAAAAACGATCTGATGGCCAAGGAATATCGTGAGGGTCGGGTGTTACGAGCAATCGAAAATGCCCTTTACCATCATCAGTTGAGTCAATCAAAGAAACTTTGCCTGCAAATGAACCCATTGAAAACTCAGGCCAGCCACCAAATTGAATGGAGGGATACCCCTCAAACTGCAAACGGACGGGGCTGCCTGTAATGACTAGCGGTAAGTCATTGCCATCCACCCATAATTCTACCGCTCGTTCAGCCGTGTGCGGAACTAAGATAGCGATAGCCTGCCCTGATTTAACTAATTCAGCATTGGGATTTGCCAAAAGACGTAACACAATCCCATCACGCGGCGCGGTAATGGTGAGATTTTTTTGTCGCGCCATTCGAGATTGCAGTTTTAATAAATCCGCCTTCACATAATTTTTATCTTCAATGGCTTTATTCAATTCGGCGCGAGACTTTTGAATTGAAGCATTGGTATCGGCGGTTAATTTACGAAAATCCGCTTCCATTGCCGCAATTTCACTCACAGCAGATTGCAAGCCGGCTTCAGAGCGAATCACTTCTGCATTGCGTTGCGTTGATTCAAGCTGGCTCAGTTCTAAGGTTCTATCCGAAGATAACCCTTTGTTTTGCAATTGACTATGCCGCGCCAAATTAAGTTTTGCCGTTTTTGCTGCTGCACTGTTTGCCAATAAACCCTGACGTGCGGCTTGTTCGCGTTGCTTTGCCATTGCAATCCGTGATTGTGCTGCCGATAGGGCTTGCGGACGTGCCAGCTCGGTCATGCGTAATTGTTCCTGAAAAGTTTCCACCCGACTTTCCACCGCTTTTTGCCGATCGAGCAAAGCGAGCTGTTCATTGTGTAATCTTTCCAGTATTAAAGGATCATTATCAAGCAGTTGTGCGATGATTTGCCCTTTTTTCACCGCAGTTCCCTCTTTCACCAACCACTCAGTAATCCGACCTTCAACTGGCGCACTAATCGCTTGTTGTCTTTCAGCTGGCAAATAGGCAATCACTCGCCCGACACCGCGAATGTTTTGCTGCCAAGGCGTAACGGCTAAAAACAACATCAACACCAAAAACAACCACACCAGAGAACGGGCAATCCTCTTGACTAACGGCGCAGTGACCGCATAAGGCAAATTGGCTAATTTTGAACTG
>JAIFMS010000186.1 GCA_020048335.1 Methylococcaceae bacterium
GATATTCATTTGCATGATATAAATGAAATGCTATTACAGCATATATTAACGGAAGAAATTTTTATTAGCATTTTTAGCGACGCGCAATTTTTTCAGGATAATAATATTGCTAAAGAGCTGTATAAAGTCGAAACCACTTTTTTTAGTGGCACAACAAAACGCAATACCTTAGCCGCGATACAGCATTATTACAGCGTCATTAAAGCGCGTTCTGTGCATATTGCTGACCACCATGATAAACAATTCTTTTTAAAATCCATTTATGAAAATTTCTATAAAGCTTACAATCCCAAAGCGGCAGATAGATTAGGGATTGTTTACACGCCGCATGAAATCGTACAGTTTCAAATTGAAAGCACCGATTATTTATTAGAAAAACATTTTAATAAAACGTTAGCGGATAAAGACATTAAAATTTTAGACCCGTGTACTGGCACGGGAACGTATATTTGCGATTTGATTGATTATTTGCCGCCGAAAAGTTTAGCCTATAAATATAAACACGATATATTTGCCAATGAATTAGGCTTGTTATCGTATTACATTGCGAATTTGAATATCGAATATACTTATCAGCAAAAAATGAGTGAATATGTGGAATTTGAGCATATTTGCTGGGTGGATACTTTGGATAATACCGGCTTTGGTTTAAAAGACACCAATACGGATTTATTTGGCTTAACGGTGGAAAATACCGAGCGGATTAAAAAACAGAATAGTCAAAAAATATCGGTGATTATTGGCAATCCGCCGTATAACGCGAATCAACAAAACGAGAATGATAATAATAAAAATCGTGATTATAATCAAATAGATAGCCGAATTAAAGCATCGTATATTGCTCAAAGTACAGCGCAAAAAACCAAAGTTTATGATATGTATGCGCGGTTTTTACGCTGGGCAAGCGATAGATTACAAGGCAATGGGATTATTTCATTTATTATCAATCGCAGTTTTGTGGATAGTCGCACCTTTGATGGATTTCGCAAATGTTTAGCCGAAGAGTTTGATTTCATTTATATACTTGATACGCAAAGTGATGTGCGAAAGAATCCTAAAATTTCAGGGACTAAGCATAATGTATTTGGGATTCAAACGGGTGTGGCGGTGTTGTTTTTAGTGAAAAAGAAAGGGGAATAAAATGACGAGAGATGAAATTGAAAAACAATTGATTGAAGCGATAAAAGAATTACCTGTAGATGTCTTAGAGGATTTACTAGAATTGGTATTGGTTATGAAAAAAGGCGATGAATTTTTAACTAATCAGGCAAAGAAACGTTTTAAGCAAAAATATGAACTAGAGTGTGAGGATTAAAACTATGTACGCTGAAAAATTGATTTTAGAAACAGATGAACATGGTTTTTTTAAACAAAAACTAAATTTGCCACCTAATAGTAGGGTAGAGGCTATTTTTTTAGTTTTAAAAAAACAGAGAAAAAAAAAGAGAAAACCATCTATTGAAATTACTGAAAAAGTAACTTATTCCCCCCTTTTGGATAAAGCAAATTCCGACTGGAATACGGAAGAGGATATGATTGGCTGGTTATTAGAACACCCCTTAGAGGTGATTAATGGTGATGCAAAACCACTGGCTAGGGAAGAAGTTTATGCCTCACGAAAAGATTAATTGTTTTGTGGATAGTAATATTTGGCTGTATGGTTTTTTAAAAACTCAGGATATTGATAAATCCAATAGAGCGAATAAATTGATTAATGACTCAAATTTGAATATTACTGTTAGCACACAGGTTATTAATGAAGTCTGTATTAATTTGAGAAAGAAAACTAAGATTTCAGAATCCGGTTTAGAAACGGTAATTAAAAATTTTTATCATCGTTATTCTGTTTTGACGATTGAAGAACATACTTTATTAAAAGCATCAGAGTTAAGACAGCACTATAATTTATCATTTTGGGATAGTTTAATGGTTTCTAGTGCATTGCAAGCGAATGTTGAAGTTTTTTATTCTGAAGATATGCAGCATAATTTGATTATCCATAAAACGTTAAAAATTGTGAATCCGTTTTTATGAAAAAGAAAAGGGAATAAAATGACTAAATTAGAAATTGATAGAAAGATAATTGCAAATTTGCACAATTTATCTTTAGATGAAAGAAAATTGCTTTTAGATTATAGTTTGTTATTAATCAATCAAAAAAAGAGACAAAAAATAAAACCTAAAACTCAAAATTTTGCCGATTTTTTAAGAGAGTTTCGTAAAGAAGTTGAGGCAGAACCGCTGGATATAGATACATCTATTTGCTGATTTAAAATTGGGAAATTGGTTTTTATGAATGCGGTTGTTTTTAGTGAAAAAGAAAGGGGAATAAAATGACTAAAGCAGAAGTTGAAATTGAGTTAATTCATGCGATTCATTATTTATCTTTTGAAGAAATGCAGGCTATGTTAACAAATGTTTTAAAGCGCGTTAAAAAGGATAATAGTCTTAATACATCACTGGGTTTAAATCTATTTCAATCTTATCAAGCTGAAAACGATATTAATGTTTGGCAAGCTTTATCGCCTGAATTAGATTCTGAACAGCAAGAATGGGAATGGGAATGAAACAATTTAAACGCGGTGAGGTTTATTGGGTTAATCTTGACCCCTCTGTGGGTACTGAAATTAAAAAAACGCGCCCTGCATTAATTATTTCACCTGATGCAATGAATTATTTTTTGCCGCGTGTCATTATTGCACCGATTACCAGTAAAGGGCAGCCTTTACCTTGTCGTCCTGAACTAATTTTTCAACACAAACCTGCTCGAATTTTGTTAGACCAACTTCGCACGGTAGATAAATTACGCTTATTAAATAAAATGGGCGATATTGATTTAAGCGTGTGGCATTCTGTATTACTTGAAATGTTTGCTAAATAAAAATGACTAAAAAAGCCTCCATTTATTATTTTTCTTTAACCGATGAAATGTTGCGTACTGATAAATTGGCGTGGTTTGATAATACGAAATTTAAACACATTGAATTTGATAAAATTTTGCCCGATGAGAAAGGCAATTGGCTTAATTTAACCGATAATGATTTTGAAAGTTTACTGCCTGTGTGTGATAAAGAAAAAGAGGCAATTTTTAAATTTTCTTCGTTGGGTGTTTCAACAAATCGTGATGAGTGGGTTTATGATTTTTCAAAAGAAAGTCTTACTAAAAAAATGCAATTTTTTATTAAGACTTATACTGAACTACTCAAAAATAATGATGACAGTTGGAATGAATCTATTAAATGGAGCAGAGATTTAAAAAAGAAGTTTCAGCAAAAAAAATTATTGCAATTTAATACTGAACTTATTAAACAAGCTAATTACAGACCTTTTATAAAAGAAGCGTGGTATGCTGAAAAAATATTAAACGATATTTTGACACAAAATCATTATGATATTTTTGGAAAAGAATTAGATAAAGAAAATTTTGTTATCTGTTTTTCTGGACAAGCATCAACAAAACTATTTCAATGTTTAGTGGTTAATCAATTATCAGGATTAGATTTTTTAGAAAAAACGCAATGCTTACCTTTATCTATTTACGACAAAGACGGCAACCGCCACGACAACATCACCGACTGGGCATTAAACGCATTTAAAAACCATTATGAAAATCCCCCTCAATCCCCCTTTAATAAAGGGGGAGGTAATAATGTTCCCCCGTTTAATAAAGAGGGAGGTAATAATATTTCCCCGTTTGATAAAGAGGGCGGTAATAATATTCCCCCCTTTTTTAAAGGGGGGACAGGGGGGATTTCCAAACTCGACATTTTTCATTATGTCTATGCTGTTCTGCACAATCCGCACTATCGCACAAAATACGAACTCAATTTAAAACGCGAATTCCCGCGCATTCCCTATTATGAAAACTTTGCGCAATGGGCAGAATGGGGAAAGCAATTAATGGAATTGCATTTGCATTATGAAACCATTGCGCCCTTTCCTTTAAAACGGCATGATTTAAATCCCCCTGAATCCTCCTTTAATAAAGCTAAACTCAAAGCCGATAAAATAAACGGCGTGATTATTTTAGATGACAATACCACTTTAAGCGGCGTTCCAATTCAGGCATGGGAGTATAAATTAGGCAATCGCTCTGCATTGGAATGGGTTTTAGACCAATACAAAGAAAAGAAACCGAAAGACCCAACGATTGCACAAAAGTTTAACATTTACAAATTTGCCGATTATAAAGAACAAGTGATTGATTTACTTATGAAAGTGTGTGCGGTGTCGCTGGAAACGCTGATGATTACCGAGGCGATGAAAAATCAAACCCGATAACATGAATTTATTTTAACTGCCTAACTGTAAACCTATGAAACACACGGTACACGCTTTAAATTGGACAGGCACAACGCTGAAGGTTTTAGACCAACGCTTACTGCCTGAAAGTGTTATTTATCAGACTTATCACGATGCCCCCAGTGTTGCAAACGCCATTTTCACCATGCAAGTACGCGGCGCACCTGCGATTGGTATTGCGGCAGCTTATGCGGTGGTTTTGTCGGTGCAACAACATTATGCCGCCGCTGATTCGGATTGGCGCAGTCTTGTTGCCGCCGATATACAGCAATTGTCCCAAGCACGCCCTACCGCAGTGAATTTGTGTTGGGCATTACAGCAAATGGAAACACTATTAGCGCAGAATCCTGTGAATCCTTTGCTTGCCGCACAACAACTTGCAGAAAAAATTCACGCCGATGATATTGCCGCCAATTATAAAATGGGCGAATTAGGGGCGGATGTTTTAGGCGATGCGCAATGTCTAATGACCCATTGCAATGCGGGTGCATTAGCGACAGGTGGTTATGGCACGGCATTAGGCGTGATTCGCAGTGCCTATCAACGGCACAAGCGCAGCGTTTATGCGGGCGAAACTCGCCCTTGGTTGCAAGGGGCGCGGCTGACCGTGTGGGAATTGGCACAAGATGGCATTCCTAGCACTTTGATTGCCGATTCTGCGGCGGCATGGTTAATGGCGACAAAAAAACTGGATTGGCTGATTGTGGGGGCAGATAGAATTGCGGCGAATGGCGATGTGGCAAACAAAATCGGCACTTATTCTTTAAGCGTTTTGGCGCATCATCACGGGGTGAAAGTGATGGTGGTTGCAATCACTATTGAGCAGCGTCCGGCGCAGGAATTATTACCCGCCCTGTATCAACACCCTGCTTCATTAGTCGCTGCTTGGAATCCTGTGTTTGATGTCACCCCCGCCGCGCTGATTAGTGCTATCGTGACCGAACGTGGGGTTGTTTTTAATCCCAGTTTTGAAAATATGCGGAGTTTACGGTGATAACGTTTAATAAAAAAGGCAACAACCCGCTTTATGCGATGCAATTTTTTTTTACAGGGCTGGCATGGCTGGGAAAAGCACCGTTGCGCCCTTTTTTGCTGATACCTATTCTCATCAACATCGTGTTGTACAGCATTGCGTTTGTGTTAGGTTATTTATACCTCACTCCGTTGGTGGCACAACTGATTCCCGCTTGGCTGCATTGGCTCTCGTGGCTGCTTACGCCGTTATTTTTTCTGTGTTTTGCGGTGCTTGGTTTTTTTACTTTCACCCTGTTTGCTAATTTAATTGCCGCGCCGTTTTATGGCAAACTGGCAGAAAAAACCCACGCTTTAATTTTAGAAACTCAACCCACTGATGACCATACCCCTGTGATTGCCCAGCCGCACTGGAGCAAGGTGATGTTAGGGGAATTACAGCGATTGGCTTATTTAATTAAATGGATGGTTTTGCTGACTGTCCTTTCTTTTATCCCCGTGATTAATCTTTTCGCGCCCCTTTTATGGGCAGCGTTTGGGGCGTGGGGCTGTGCGCTGGAATTTTTTGCTTATCCTTTGGAAAACAAAGGACTGCTCTTTCAAGAACAACGAAGCTTAATCAAAACTGTGCAGTTTGGCGCGGTTAGTTTTGGTGGGATGGTGATGTTTAGCTTGAGTTTACCTGTTTTTAATTTAGTGGTTGCCCCTGCTGCGGTGATTGCTGCTACGCTTTATACTCATGCCCTTGGAAAATCCTAACAATCGGCACTTATTTGTTCCCTTTCTCCTGCTGTGCGGGGGCAATTTCTTGGGCGTAATAACGCATAAACGCCAAACTGGTACACCCTTCATGGCTGCCTGCTGTACAGGCTTGTTGAAAAAGCTGCAACGCTTTGACTTTATTGGCTTTTACCCCGTGTCCTTTTAAATACAATTCGCCCAATTCGGCGCAACTAAAAGCAAGCTGCCCTTGGCAGGCTTGGGTAAAAAAATGCGCGGCTTTGGCATAATCTTGTGCCACACCGCCGTCGCCTTTATACAACACCCCTAAATTAAAACACCCCAACAAATCATTGCTTTGACAGGCAAGTGTGAACAATTGCATCGCTTGCGGATAATTTTTTGTCACACCTTGTCCTCGGCTATAGAGCTGTCCCAACTGTGAACAGCCCAATTTATCCACGCTATTACAGCCCTTTTCGTACAAAGCCACCGCTTTAGCAACATCCCGTTTTAAGTGTCGCCCTTCCTGATACAATTGCGCCAATTTAATGCAGCCAAGCGTATCCTTACTGGCACAGGCTTTTTCATACAGCAGCACCGCTTGGGGATAATTTTGTTTTACCCCTAAACTATTGGCATACAAATCCCCCAACTCTGAACAGCCTAATTGCTGTGGCTGCTCGCAAGCGTGTTGATAAAAATGCCGCGCCGCTTGATAATCTTGCGGCAAATAGCGACCGTCACGATACCAATCGCCTAAATTAAGACAGCCTAATAAATCCCCGCCCTGACAGGATTTTTCATAGAATTGTTTGGCAATCACAAAATCTTGTTTAACAAAATTGCCATTGGCATACAGAGCGGCAAGATTGGCACAACTGACCGCATCGTTTTGGTCGCACGCGCGTTGCCATTGTTGGGCAGAATCGGCAAAGCCATTGGTTGAGATAAAAAACAGCAGAAAATAGACAATAAACACGGGCTTTACTTTTAAAATTATTCGCTTAGGACTCCTGAAAAGGAGAGAAATTAACCCAACTTTCCTTACGTTTAAAAGGAACTGGCACAGAATGGTATGCAAATTTATTTAGACTTGTTAAACAAACTTCTCACCGAAGGGCAAATCAAAGGAGACCGCACGGGCAGCGGGACACGTTCGATTTTTGGGCATCAGATGCGTTTTGATTTAGCCCAAGGTTTTCCACTATTGACCACCAAAAAAGTTCACTTTAAATCTATTATCCATGAATTGCTCTGGTTTTTAAAAGGTGATACCAACATTGCCTATTTACAGCAACACGGGGTAAAAATCTGGAATGAATGGGCAGATGAAAACGGCGACCTAGGCGCGATTTACGGGGCGCAGTGGCGGTCATGGACAAGCCCTACGGGTGAAAAAATTGACCAACTCGCCCAACTGATGCAGCAATTGCGTGACACACCGAACAGCCGGCGGATGGTGGTTTCGGCTTGGAATGTGGCTGATTTACCTGATGAGCGTTTTAGCCCGCAACAAAATGTGAAACAAGGCAAAATGGCACTCGCGGCGTGTCATGCGTTGTTTCAATTTTATGTGGCAAACGGTAAATTATCCTGTCAATTATACCAGCGCAGCTGTGATACGTTTTTGGGTTTGCCGTTTAATATTGCCAGTTACGCGCTGCTGACACAAATGATTGCCCAGCAATGTGATTTAGCGTTGGGCGATTTTATTTGGACAGGCGGCGATGTGCATTTGTATTTGAATCACACCGAACAAGCCACCCAACAATTGCAAAGGCAACCCAAACCCTTGCCGCGTGTGCAGATTCAACGAAAGCCCGCTTCTTTATTTGATTATCAGTATGAGGATTTTGTTTTAGAAAACTACGACCCGCATCCGCCTATTTCAGCTGCCATTTCAGTGTAATTAACCATGTCTGTTTTAATTAAACGCTTTATTTTTACTGCCCTGCCGTGTGAAGCCAAGCCACTGGTTGCGCATTTAAAACTCAAAAAAGAAGTGCAAGCCCATCCGTTTGCGTTGTATGCCAATCAAGACACGGCTTTAGCAGTCAGCGGGTGCGGTAAAGTGGCAATGGCGGCAGCAGTGGCGTATAGCATGGCGTATTTTAATGCCGCCGAGCAGCCCGTTTTGCTGAATGTGGGGATTGCAGGGCATCAAACTCAACCCGTTGGCAGTTTGTTTGCAGCGCATAAAATCACCGATGTTGATTCGGGCAAAAATTATTATCCGCAATTACAAAGCCCTTTGCCCTGCGCAACCTTGGCAATCAATACCGTGAGCAAACCGAATCGGTTGTACACAGGCGATGGTTTATATGAGATGGAAGCCAGCGGTTTTTATGAAATTGCCAGTCGTTTTAGTTGTGCTGAATTAATTCAAGCCTTTAAAGTGGTTTCGGATAATCAGGACTGTTCACTGGATACGCTTCATGAAAAGTTGGTCAGTGAGTTAATTGGCACACAGGTTTTAGCCATTGTTGCAGGCTTGGATGCTTTAGAAACAACCGCGCACTGCTTGCCATCTGTCGTGTTAGAGGATTATCAACACGCACTAGAACGTTGGCATTTTACCGTCAATGCTCAATTGCAACTCAAAGGCTTGTTACAGCGTTGGCAAGTGTTGAGCAATCATCGCGCATTGAATTTTGATGAAGTGGAGCTTAAACACAGCAAAGCCGTGTTTGCTTGGCTAGAGGAAAAAATAGCCTATTTGCCGTTTTCCCTGTAAAACAGCGGGCAAAAAAAAAGCCACGCTGTGAAAGCATGGCTTTTTAAATTTGGTGCCTTAGGCCGGAATCGAACCGGCACGCCCGTGAAGGC
Organism: Methylococcaceae bacterium; assembly: GCA_020048335.1. Lineage (GTDB taxonomy): Bacteria > Pseudomonadota > Gammaproteobacteria > Methylococcales > Methylomonadaceae > CAIQWF01. Next base: position 8,824 of record JAIFMS010000186.1, read on the forward strand.
GCAAGATTTTAAGTCTTGTGTGTCTACCGATTTCACCACCAAGGCGTTACTGAGTTTTCAGTAGAAGTGCGCATTGTACCTAAGTTTTTAGGATTAAGCCAGTTAATTTTAAAAAACTTTAGCCATTCGGCAAAACTTTAGCAACCCCACGCACTGGTAATCCTAATAGCAGCGCGATGTTTTGCCATTGTCCTGTGACGTTAATATAAACGTAAGCTAAATCCACACTCGCTGCATTTACCTTAACTTCCCACAAATTATCATAGCCCGTATTAACCGCTTGTACTGCCCTAATACGCTGTGAACTCCATGCCACATCACCGCAAGGTTGGCAATACAGGCGAATTTCAGGCTTGCTTTTAAGTAATGAAACGGCTTTGTTTGCTATCGTTTTATTCATATAAGCGGCTTGGTCAGCGTGTCCTGATACAGAAAACAAACTTATCATGCCACAAACAAGCCACGCTTTTTTTTTCATGCCATTTAAACCCTAAGTTTAACTATTTAAATCAAATTCAGCGGGGTTTAATAGTAATTCTTTGGCAATTTTTACCGCAATAAACTTTTCATTCGTGTCAAAATTACCATCCGCGCTGCCAATGGCAATAATCATCCGCATCACTAAACGCGCCGCTTCATTGTTAGATTTTAATTTACCCACTGCGGCATAGGCTTTGGCATCACCG
>JAIFMS010000142.1 GCA_020048335.1 Methylococcaceae bacterium
AGGCGTTGAAAAATACCACTCACTGTTTCAGCGGCTAATTCCACCCCTAAAATTTTTGTCAGGCGTTGTTTTCGCAAAGTGACAGGCGCACGATTTGGCAACATTTCCGTACAAACAACTTCATTAATGACACCGACACTACCGCCTGCAATCTCAACCATTAACTGGGTGGCGCGTTCAATTGCGCGGGTTTGCAAAGTGAAATCCACTCCCCGTTCAAACCGATGTGATGAATCGGTGTGCAAACCGTAATGACGCGCTTTGCCTGCAATCGCGGTCGGTGCAAAAAACGCGCATTCTAAAAACACATCAGTGGTGCTATCACTTACGGCAGTTGTGCTACCGCCCATAATGCCTGCCAACGCTAACGGTTGTTTGTCATCGGCAATCACCAGCGTTTCAGCATTTAATTCAATCACTTGCTCATTTAGCAACGCGAGTTTTTCCCCCACTTGCGCATAACGCACACAGATTGTGCCGCTTAATAAATTGGCATCAAACGCATGAAGCGGTTGTCCTAATTCCAATAATACATAATTAGTGACATCCACCAAAATCCCTAAACTGCGCTGACCTGAACGGCGCAACCGTTCTTGCATCCACAGTGGTACGGCAGCTTTAGGATTCACCCCTTTGATTAAGCGTCCTAAATAACGTGGACACGCTTCAGGCGCAGTTATTGTGATTGGCAAAGTGTCTTGATGCTCAACAGGAGCTATTTCAAAGGTGGTAGGTGTAAACGGCAACTCATTTAATACCGCCACTTCCCTCGCCAGCCCTTCGACACTCAAACAATCGGCGCGATTGGGGGTTAAATCCACTTCCATTAAATTATCGTTTAATTGCAAATAATCACGGATATTTGTGCCAACAGGCGCGTCAGGGGCTAATTCCATTAAACCTTGTGCATCAGCGGCAAGCCCTAATTCTTTTTCTGAACACAGCATTCCAAACGATTCGACCCCGCGCAACTTGGATTTTTTAATTTTAAAATCCTCTGGCAACACCGCGCCACATAATGCCGTAGGAATTTTCAAGCCAACACGCACATTGCTAGCACCGCACACAATTTGCAAAGGCTCGCTTTCACCCACCTCCACTTTGCAAACCCGCAATTTGTCCGCGTCGGAGTGAGGAGTCACTTCGATAACTTCACCAACCACCACGCCACTAAATTCAGCGGCGACAGGCTGAATGGAATCAATTTCCAGTCCTGCCATTGTCAATTGCGCCACTAATTCCGCACTGGAAAGGGCAGGATTAACATAACTTCTTAACCACGCTTCACTAATTTGCATAATTTTGTCTTGTTTATTAAAAAAGAAAATTTAAGACAATTTTAACGCATTGAAAGCAAAGTTATTTAACTAAATGTAGGCGTTTAGGCTTTGTCAGCAACCCTTGCACACTTTTTTAGTATAATCGCTGTTTAAATTTCTTAACCTAAGCGAGAGAACACCATGCGTAGCCACAAATGTGGAGAACTAAATACCGCTCACCTAGACCAGATTGTTGATTTATGTGGCTGGGTACACCGTCGCCGCGACCACGGCGGGGTGATTTTTATCGACTTGCGCGACCGTGCTGGTTTAGTCCAGGTAGTTTTTGATCCAGATAGAGCCGCTATGTTTGCCATTGCCGAAGCGGTGCGGTCAGAATATGTATTAAAAATTCAAGGCAAAGTTCGCTTGCGCCCAGAAGGAACGCTGAATCCGAATATGGCATCGGGTGAGATTGAAGTATTGGCTTTAGAGGTGGAAATACTGAATAAATCTGAAACGCCGCCGTTTCCTTTAGAAAGTGAAGTTGAAGTTAATGAAGACACGCGCTTGCGTTATCGCTATATGGATTTGCGCCGTCCTGCAATGCAGGAAAAAATGCGGATTCGCCGTGATATTACCCGTTATTTGCGCCACTTTTTAGATGAGCGGGAATTTTTTGAAATTGAAACCCCGTATTTAACCAAAGCCACGCCAGAAGGAGCGCGTGATTATTTAGTACCAAGTCGCACCCATGAAAATTGTTTTTTTGCCTTGCCGCAATCGCCGCAGTTGTACAAACAATTGTTGATGATTTCTGGCATGGACAGATATTATCAAGTGGTGCGTTGCTTCCGTGATGAAGATTTACGCGCTGACCGGCAGCCTGAATTTACCCAGCTTGATATAGAAACGTCGTTTATGAACGAAAACGACATTATGACTATCATGGAAGAGATGATTCGTAACTTGTTCAAAACTATTTTGAATGAAGATTTGCCCAATCCTTTTCCACGGATGCCTTATTCTGAAGCAATGGCACGGTATGGCTCAGATAAACCTGATTTGCGGATTCCTTTGGAATTGGTGGATATTGGCGATGAAATGAAAGACGTTGATTTTAAAGTCTTTTCTGCTCCTGCCAATGACCCGAATGGACAGGTTGCCGCGTTGCGTTTACCCAATGGCAGTGATTTAAGTCGTAAAGAAATTGATGATTTAACCAAATTTGTGGGCATCTACGGCGCAAAAGGCTTGGCGTACATCAAGGTCAACGACCGTAACGGCGGACTTGAAGGCTTGCAATCACCGATTGTGAAATTCGCCCCTGCGGAAGTGTGGGAAAAAGTATTGCTGAAAACGGGTGCAGAAACGGGCGATTTGATTTTCTTCGGTGCGGATAATGCCAAGATTGTGAATGAAGCGTTAGGCGCGTTGCGGATTAAACTCGGTTTAGAGCGTGGCTTGGTCAACAGCAAATGGCAGCCACTGTGGGTGGTGGATTTCCCGATGTTCGATTGGGACGAAAAAGCCAATCGTTTTAATGCGATTCATCATCCCTTTACTGCACCGAGCTGTAGCGTGGAAGAATTGGAAACCAATCCGGGCGCGGCTTTATCGCGTGCGTATGATTTAGTCCTCAACGGCACGGAATTGGGCGGCGGTTCGATTCGGATTCATCGCACCGAGATGCAGTCACGGGTGTTTGATTTGCTCGGGATTGGCAAAGAAGAAGCACAGGAAAAGTTCGGCTTTTTGTTGGAAGCGTTGAAATACGGCTGTCCGCCCCATGGCGGGATTGCGTTTGGGATGGATAGATTAGTGATGCTAATGACAGGTGCAACTTCCATTCGAGAAGTGATTGCATTCCCTAAAACCCAATCAGCGGCGTGTCCGTTGTTTAATGCGCCAGCAAAAGTCACTGAGCTGCAATTGCGGGAGTTGGGGATTAAGTTGCGGAAACCCGACGTGAAAGAAGCAAAAGAAGAGTAATTCTGTTTAAACCTTCCAGATTTTAGAAGTCTGGAAGGTTTTTTTACCATTTGTGTGGTCAATGAAGAAATGGTAGCTTTTTAACTCAACTAATAAACTAACTGAAATTCAATATTTAGAGTCTTCTGCCATGAAAAATAGTCAATTAGCAATTTCAAATTTCTATTCAAATAATACTACTCTTCAACATGCTGTATCTGAAATTAAAACACTATATAGTGAGGCTGATAATATTGTAAATAAAATTAAGGAAAAATCGAAAGCATTAGAAAATATTAATTTAATAGATATTAAGTTAGATAGTTTGTGGCAAAACTCATCTTCTCTAACAGAAAATATAAATTCAAGCCAATCATTAAAAGAAAGTATTATTGAGTCATTTTTGGGGATACTATCTTTAAGCAATAAAATACCTGATAATTACTTTGAGGATAAATTACTATTTTTTAATGAGTTATTAAAAAAATGCAGGGAGTATTTTAATTGCTGTTATCCAAATTTTATTACTACTTTTGAATCATTAGAACTGAAAGCTGTAGAGTTTCTGTCAAAAGAAGGATTTATAAAACTGGATAGAAGATATTACGCTGACCATGAATTAGAGGTGTTTTTCAACATAAATAGAAGGATTGTATTGGAACTCTGTATTGAATACGAAAAATTTTTACATAGATATAGATGCAATAATGATTGGAATTACAAGTGGGATATTTTCTCGTTTCATAGCAACAATTTTCGATCATACGAACTTTATAAACAACTAATCAATATTAAATATGAAGATGATTCCTTAATTAAGGATGAAGCATCTTAGAAGAAACAACTACCGAATCAAACACAGAAGAAAAAGAAATGGGGTCACTTAATCACAGTTATATTCGAGCCAATCTCGCCTGATTATAATTGACCATTCTGATTCAAAAAGGAGAAATAATGCAATTTGAATGGGATGAAAATAAAAATAGCATCAATATCCAAAAACATGGCATTGATTTTAATGATGCTATCGAAATGTTTAAGCATCCTCTATTGTCTTTGGAGGATAACAGAGACTATTACGGTGAAGAACGCTGGCTAGGCATAGGTTGGATTAAAAACATGATGGGAGTTGTTATTTATACGGAACGAACAGGTGATGTTATACGAATTATCAGTGCCAGAAAAGCAACCAAAAAAGAGGTAAGTTATTATGAACAATACAGCCACTAAAACCGACTGGAAACGTTTAGAGACTCTAAGCGATGATGAAATTGATACCAGCGATATTCCAGAACTTGACGAAGACTTTTTTAAAAATGCAAAATTTCGCGATGAATACAAAAGAGAGGAGCTAGGCAAGGGTGTACGCGGTAAATATTATCAAGCCTATCAAGAATCCCATAATTTGGTATTGTTAGAGCCAGAAATTGCTAAAGCCTTTCCAACTGATGAGGCGGTTAATAACGCTTTGCGGTTTTTGTTATCCATTGTTGAAACATCAAGCCATTTAATTGTTCCACCTAAACAAGCGGTTCATACCGATTAGAAGATCGAAACATTAGGCATTTTTATTGGCGATTATGAAAATCAGCATGATTTTTCAGCTTTGATTCTCAAATAATATTCAAGGACTTACACAATGGCTTATAGCGATTTTTCATTAACTAAAGTCAAAAAGGAATTTGGTTTAACGGAAGAAAAAAAATCAAACTTTTTCCCGATGCGAATTTAATTGAACCCAGTGAATGGTTAAAAACCACGTTGGCAATTAGCTTGCGTTTAGCGTTAGCGTCTTCCAGCGAAAAAGCCCGTTCAGAATTTATTGTTGCGCCGTTGCTGTTAGAGATGGAAATGCTTAATAATCAATCTTTTAGCATTTTTTCCGGTGAACGGTTGGATGTTTTGCCAGAGCAAGGTTTAAACAGTGAATGTGATTTTATTTTAGGCAAAAATTCCTTTAGTAGTTCACTGCAAGCTCCGATTTTTTGTTTGGTTGAGGCAAAAAAGAACGATATTAAAGAAGGATTAGGGCAATGCGTTGCGCAAATGCTCGGTGCGACTTTGTTTAATCAAAACGAAGGGCTTGAATATCCAGTTGTTTATGGTTGTGTGACAACGTGTGAAATTTGGCAGTTTTTGAAATTAGCAGACAAAACGTTTTATTTGGATAGCCAACCTTATTATATTAACGAATTGGCTAAATTGATTGGTATGTTGCAAGCAATTCTTGATGAAAAATGAAAGGAATATAGGAGTTTGTGATGCTAGAAGAATCAAATGCGGAAGAACATGAAATGGGTTCTCTCAATCACAGTTATATTCAGGCCAATCTCGCCTGGTTATTAAAAAACTTAAAAATCTATTCTGTGTTTACCAAATTAAGTTTAAACATTAGCCAATTAGAGTTAAGCGATTGTGAAAGTCTAAAAAATGAAGCCAAACCAGACATTTGCATTTATCCAAAAATGAGCATTGATTGCTCGCGCGATATTATTAAAATGTCAGAAATGCCGTTATTGGCAATAGAAATTCTTTCTCCTATTCAGCCTGTGTAAACTCTGTTACAAAAAATAGAGTGTTATTTCAAACTCGGCATTAAATCTTGCTGGCTTGTTTATCCTTCTGCGGCAACCGTTGTGGTTTACTCGGATTTACATAATTTCAAAGCATTTAGTAGCGGTGAATTAATGGATGAAACATTGGATATTCGATTCAATGCTGCGGATATTTTCAATTAAATTTGAAATAAAGCCGATGGAATACGACGTAGAAACGAAAACAGAATCCGTGATTGAGCCAATCATCTTGATACATTAAATTATGAATTTTTATATGAATGCAAATTCCCCACTTTTACAAAAGAAGGGAATTTGCTTTTGATTACTATTATTTATAAAGTATTAACCGCATTTAATTCAGCAAAGGCTTGTTCTAAGCGCGTTACCATACTTACTTGCGCGGCGCGTACCCAGACACGCGGGTCATAGTATTTTTTATTTGGGCTATCCTCGCCTGTTGGATTGCCAATTTGACCTTGTAAGAAGCCTTCGTTTTTCAGATAAAACTCTCTAATACCATTCCAGTAAGCCCACTGGGTATCAGTATCAATATTCATTTTAATCACGCCGTAACTGATAGATTCTTTAATTTCATCAGCCGTTGAACCTGAACCACCATGAAACACGAAATTAAGTGTATTAACTGGAACAGAAAATTTTTCAGAAACATATTTTTGTGAATCTGCCAAAATGGTAGGCGTTAATTTCACATTACCCGGTTTGTAAACACCATGCACATTACCAAAAGAGGCGGCAATAGTAAAACGATGACTAATTTTGCTTAAGTGTTCATACGCATAAGCGACATCTTCAGGTTGCGTGTACAAGGCAGAATGATCCATGTGGCTATTGTCAACTCCATCTTCTTCGCCACCTGTACAGCCTAATTCAATTTCAAGCGTCATGCCCATTTTGGACATCCGCTCTAAATATGCACCACATATCTCAATATTTTCTTCTAAGCTTTCTTCAGATAAATCAAGCATATGTGAACTGAACAAAGGTTTTCCTGTTTCTGCAAAATGTTTCTCACCTGCATCTAACAAACCATCTATCCAAGGCAACAATTTTTTTGCCGCATGATCTGTGTGTAAAATAACAGGCACACCATAATGTTCAGCCAATGTATGAACGTGTTTTGCACCTGAAATTGCACCCAAAATATTAGGCTGTTGACCTTCTAGTTTTAAACCTTTTCCCGCAAAAAATTGCGCTCCACCATTAGAAAACTGCACAATAACGGCTGATTTTGCTTTTGCAGCCGCTTCTAATACGGCATTGATAGAATCTGTACTGATAACATTCACACCAGGCAAGGCAAAATTGTTTTCCTTACAAATGGCAAATACTTTTTGTACATCTTCACCACTAACAACACCTGGTTTTACTACGTCTAATATTTTTTGAGACATTTTGATCCATTAAATTTTAGTTTTAGCAAATAACTCCCTATAAACTAGGGAGTTATAATCACAATTGTTAAGCTTCTAAACTGGCTAAACGTGCTGCAAGTAATTCTTCTAAAGCAACTAAGGCTTTAGTAAAACCATCAATGCCTTCGGCTAATTTTTCGTTTGCCATTTTGTTTTCAGCGTGCATTGCATCAAACGTTGCTTTATTGACATTAATTTTGTCACTTGCAATATCAGCCGCTTTTGCAGGGTCTAATTTACGCGGTAAATCCGCTTCAGTTGCTTGCAATTCAGCGAGTAATGAAGGAGCTATCGTCAATAAGTCACAACCTGCCAATTCTGTAATTTCACCGACATTACGGAAGCTTGCGCCCATCACTTCAGTGTTATAACCAAATTTTTTGTAATAATTATAAACTTCTGTGACTGATAACACGCCTGGGTCTTCAGCGGCAGGGTAAGAATCACGTCCAGAGTCTTTTTTGTACCAATCTAAAATCCGTCCTACGAAAGGTGAAATTAACGTAATATTTGCCTCAGCACAAGCGATAGCTTGGTGCATACCAAACAATAACGTTAAGTTGCAATGGATGCCTTCGGTTTCTAAAATCTCAGCGGCTTTAATACCTTCCCATGTTGAAGCGATTTTGATTAAAACACGCTCACGCGAAATACCTGCTGCCTCATATTGAGCAATTAATTCACGCCCTTTAGCAACCGTTGCATCCACATTGAAAGATAATCTTGCATCTACTTCAGTAGAAACACGCCCTGGAATAATTTCCAAAATTTTGAGACCAAACGAAACAGCTAAACGTTCAAACGCTAAAGAAACCACTTGAGCAGCCTCTACAGTTGCACCTAATGTTGCACGCGCACCTTTTAGAGTATCATCAACAATGCCTTGGTATTGAGGCATTTGAGCAGCAGCCGTAATCAGCGATGGATTCGTGGTAGCATCACGCGGCTTGAAAGTTTCAATAGCTTGGATGTCTCCAGTATCAGCTACAACAACAGTCATTTCCCGCAATTGTTCAAGTAAATTCTTTGCCATATAAGGGTACCTTAAATTGTTTTGATATTTAAAAAATCCGCATCTAATTTGCCTTAAGTATAAAAGCCAAACTTAAATAAATTGGATGGAAATAGAAGCGAACGATTAATAATGGAAGTAAAATTTAGATATTTTTTCAGCTTTATTACTCTGTAAATAAAATATTAATCAAAGTAATTATTCAATTGCAACTGCTTGAAACAGCAATTTTTTAAATTTTTTTTAACAAAAGAGCCGCTTTTAATCACTTCGATAAAAGAAGAGGCAGCGGCTCAATTTTTGTAAGCACGATAACGTTAGTTTCAATAAGTCTTTCTAAACGAGCAAATCGCTTGCTGAGATTATTGCCTAGCAAATCTTAACCACGGTCGCGTAAATATCTTTCAACACCAGTGACTGAAGCTTCTTGATCTGCTGCTTCTTTAGCGGCTAAATAACGCGCAACACCTGTTGGTGCTGTTTTATTTTTTTCTTGCATATATCTTTCAACGCCAGTTAAACCGCTGGTATCTGCTGAATAAACAACCGCTTGGCTTTGGCTATGTTGTTTTTTAGCCTTGCATTTGGGTTTTTTGCTTAAGAAAAAACCACCTGCAACCGCCAATACAACTAAACCAAGTAAATAAGTTTGCGAGGAATCTTTTTCTTCTGCTTTAGCTGATACACTTTCAGTTGCCTCAGAACTTGAAGCCGACTCAGAGCTAGCAACCCCGTCTTTGCTATCAGATTCTGTCTCAGAATAAATCACCGTTGGTTGAAAATCCGCCGCAGGATATTGTTCTTCGGCGGTCACTACCGAGCTAGCTAACAGCAATGCTGCAAATATGCTTTTTGTTAAAATGCTTTTGTTCACGTTTTTCCCCTATGAGTCTTAAGAAGTAAAAGACCCTACCAAATAAACTAAACAGGCAGAGTCTTTATTACCAATAGTTGTATATACACTACACGTTTTTTTGGAATTAAATTACAGCTTCCACGTTTTTAACAACGTTTTCAACCGTAAAACCAAAATGCTTCATTACTACACCACCTGGCGCAGATTCACCGAAGGTATCAATCCCAACAACAGCACCTTCCAACCCAACATATTTACGCCAAAAATCAGTAATCCCAGCTTCAATCGCCACACGTTTTACACCTGGTATTAAAATACTGTCTTTGTAAGATTGCTCTTGGCGGTCAAATACATTCGTTGATGGCATTGAAACAACACGCGCTTGAATACCTTTTTCTGCTAATGCGGTTTGCGACTTTAACGCCAAGTCAACTTCTGAACCTGTGGCAATTAAAATAACAGCAGCATCACCTTGCGCTTCGGAGATAACGTACGCGCCTTTACGAATAGCAGCAATTTGCTCATCAGTTCGCTTCAAGAAAGGTAATCCTTGACGACTCAACACTAAGCTAGTTGGACCTGTCATACGCTCGATTGCCACAATCCAAGAAACCGCTGTTTCTGTCGAATCGGCTGGTCTCCATACATCCATATTGGGGATGTAACGCATTGCTGAGGTATTCTCAATAGGCTGATGCGTTGGACCGTCTTCGCCTTGACCAATAGAATCATGCGTTAAAACAGCAATAGTGCGAATTTTCATCAACGCGGACATTCTCAAAGCACTTTTTGCGTAATCGGAGAACATATGGAACGTACCACCGAAAGGCAATAATCCACCATGTAATGCCATGCCATTCATAATGGCAAACATACCAAATTCGCGTACACCGTAGGAGATATAATTCCCCATTTCTTTGCCGCTAACGTGTTTAAAGCTACTGCAACTTGTTAGGTTAGAACCTGTTAGGTCAGCAGAACCGCCTAAAAACTCGGGCAATGTTGGAGCAAGTCCTGCAATTGCTTTTTGTGATGCTTGACGTGAAGCAAGATTTTCAGCTTTTGCATTTGTTTCAGCAATAAATGCAGCAGAAGCTTCTTCCCAGTTAGTTGGCAATTGACCTGCCATGCGCCGTTCAAATTCGACCGCTAACTCTGGATATTCGGTTGCATAAGCTGCAAAGCGCGTATTCCATTCTGCTTCTTTTTCAGCCCCTTTTGCTTTTGCATCCCAACCTGCATAAACATCGTCTGGAATAACAAAAGGCTCATATTCCCAGCCTAATTCTTTGCGGGTTAATGCAACTTCTTCAAGACCTAATGCCGCACCATGACAGTCGTGGCTGCCGCTTTTATTGGGTGAGCCAAAACCGATGATTGTTTTGCAACAAATTAAAGAAGGGCGGGTGGTTTCCCTTTTAGCCAATTCGATTGCAGCATTGATAGCCTCAGCATCATGACCGTCTATAGATAAAACGTGCCAACCGTAAGCTTCAAAGCGTCTAACGGTATCGTCTGTGTACCAGCCATCAATGTGACCATCAATAGAAATATTATTGTCATCCCAAAAGGCAATTAAATTCCCCAAACCCCACGTTCCAGCCAGAGAACAAGCTTCGTGAGAAATGCCTTCCATCAAACAACCATCGCCCATAAAGACATAGGTTTTATGATCAACAATTTGGTGTCCAGGACGGTTAAATTGATCTGCCAGCAGTTTTTCTGCCATTGCAAAGCCTACCGCATTGGTAATACCTTGTCCTAATGGACCTGTTGTTGTTTCGATACCAGGTGCATAACCATATTCTGGGTGTCCTGCACACTTTGAATGTAATTGGCGAAAAGAAGCCAATTCACTCATCGGTAAGTCATAACCTGTCAAATGCAATAGCGAATAAATTAGCATTGACCCATGACCATTGGAAAGAACAAAACGGTCACGGTCTGACCATTTTGGGTTGGACGGATTGTGGCGTAGATGATTATTCCACAAAACCTCGGCAATATCCGCCATTCCCATTGGCGCACCAGGGTGTCCAGAGTTTGCTTTCTGCACTGCATCCATGCTCAAAGCGCGTATGGCGTTCGCTAATGTTCTACGCGAAGTCATATTCTTCTCCTTCATTGTTATTTTGGTTAGTTATTAAAAGGTGACTTTATCAGTTTGATTTAGCTCTAATCACATTGCTTGTTGTTGCATAATTTCAAACAAGTGCAAACGAGTGGCTCTTATCACCACTCGCTGCTTTATAGTATTACTCTAAATTAGCGTGCCTTGCTCTCATTTCCTCTTCTGCAATGCCTTTCTCATGGATAACATGAGAAATCATCGCTTCTAAGAAAACTAAAGTTGATAATTCAAAGACTGTACCCATAGGCATTCCTTTGACTTTACCATACTGCTCTGCACTACCAATTTGAAAAACATCATCTGCTAAATCGCCTATAGTTGAGCTGGATTTTGCTGAAATCAAGACAATGCCTGCACCGACTTCTTTTGCTTTTTTGGTAAATGCCAATAACTGCTCTGTTTCACCCGAACCAGAGATGACAATCAGCAAATCACCTGTTTTGATACTCGGTGTTACAATTTCACCTACGAAGCTTACATCGTAGCCGCTGTGCATAAGTCGCATAGCAAAAAAGCTGCCAACTAATTTTGAACGTCCTGCGCCTGAGATAAAAATGCGGGACGCTTTATCAAGCATTCCAACTAATTTCTCATCATAAGACTCACTTGTCGCCGTTAGAATACTTGTGATTTTGTCTAATATAAGTTGCTGATGCATGGGATTACCTTTTCATGCAGCGTCTGCTAAAGTACGAATCTCTTTTGCAGCTGTTGCAGGACAAGCAGCACCATAAATCGCCGCGCCAACAACAACAATGTGAGCACCTGCTCTAACTACGTTTTGAACAGTTGTTGCATTGATACCACCTGCAACTGAAATACGCACAGGCAAACCTAATGCCGCGATTGCATTTAAGTCGGCAAAAGGTGTGTGACCTGCCGCTTGTGCATCCAAACCTGTATGGATACCCATAATTTGCGCACCCGCTGCTGCTGTTGCACGCGCACAAGCCACTTTATCATCAACATTGATTAAGTCAATTTGTGCTTCTGCACCATGAGCTTTTGCTGCTTTGATAACGCCCGTGCAAGTTGCAAGACCAGAAACGCCTAACACTGTACAAATATCAGCACCCGCTGCATAAAAAGGCGTTGCTTCGTATTCGCCAGCATCCATCGTTTTTAAGTCGACTAATAAAAGATGATTTGGGAATTTTTCTTTTAATGCTCTAACCAGTTTAATGCCATTGTGTTTAATACATGGAGTTCCGATTTCAAAAATATCAACGTAATCTGCCACTTTAGCTGCTAATGCAACAGTTGCGTCAAAATCTAATGAATCTAATGCCATTTGTATTAATGGTTTTGCCATGATATGTGCTCCGATTGGTTATATTATAGTTGGTTACATAGTTGTTTATGCGTGGGTAACTGTAAAGTAGAATAGGCATAGATGTCAATGCCCAACCCCGTTAGGAGCAAAACACAGTGAACAAGAGCCTTAGCATCCGCAGGTTTTTACCCCACTCTTACAAATAGATTGTTATTTTAAACCGTTATTTAATGATTTTATAAGCGTAAAACCCAATCCAAACAGGTTTCTAATGGCTCAAAATAGGCTTGTTTTTCAATTTGTTAAGCCTCTCGATTGCCTTGCAATATTTCAAAAATAACTCCACCACCTAAGGTAAACAGTATAATTTGATTAAAAATCAATTTGTTAGACAGCTACACTCTTTTTTGTAAATCAAAACCTGTTCATTCTTGCGTTGTCTGTAAAAGCAGATTTTTAAGTTGATTTTTTCAGCCGCCACCGCATTAGTTGCGGTTTTTGTGAAAAAACAAACAACTTTTAGTGCTACTTTTATGTCAAATTCAGACTCTATTCAGCTTAAATCCCTTCCAAAATACTCAGTATAAAACAGCGAGTCTGGATTATTCCTTATGATTAATTCATACTATTGAAAACCTTTTGTAAGTAAATTAGCTTGTATAATTTTAAAATTTAGGAAAATTTTTTATGGAACCTTTCAATAATATTCGCGCTCTGATTATCGACATGGACGGTGTGTTGTGGCATGGCGACCAGCCGCTCGCAGGGTTAACTGAGTTTTTTCAACTGTTGCGAGAAAAACAACTTCCCTTTATTTTAGCCACTAATAACGCAGGGATGACGCAAGAGGAATATGTGACTAAATTAGCGCGAATGGGGGTGGTAGTTACGCAAAATGAAATTTTAACCTCTAGCATGGCAACGGCGTTATATCTCGCACAACACTATAATCCTGAGACCACCCGTGTTTTCGTGATTGGTGTAGAAGGAGCAAAACAACCGCTCCTTGCGCAAGGCTTTACCTTGACTGATTTGTATCAACTCAATACCCCCGAAACACCGCATGAAGGAGCGGATATTGTCGTGTGTGGACTCGATAAAGGCATTACTTGGGATAAATTAGCAACAGCAACCCTTAATATTCGTGCAGGGGCTAAATTTATTGGCACAAATGCGGATGTTACTTTGCCGACTGAACGAGGTATTACCCACGGCAATGGCGCGATATTAGCGGCAATTCAAGCAGCGACCGATGTTGCGCCCACTATTGTAGGCAAACCTGAACCGATTATGTATCAACAAGCCATGACTTTATTAGGGGTCGATGCGGCTCAAACTATTGCGATTGGAGATAGATTAAATACCGATATTTTAGGGGCAGTAAATGCCAATATTCGCAGTTTATTGGTTTTAACTGGCATTTCAACCCGCGAAGAATTGGAAACACTTGACTATGCACCGACGTGGATTATGGACGATATTCAAGCGGTAACAGAAAAACTAAAAACCCTATGACGCTGTGTTTTATCCTTGCTAAAGCCTTTCTAACTGGAGTTTTGTAATGAAAAAATTTATCAATTCCCTTGATAGTCTACTTGATGAAAGTTTGCATGGATTTGCCAAAGCTCACGCCGAGATTGTGCGTTTTAATCCACAACCGCCTTTTTTAACCCGTACTCTGCCGACACGCAAAGGAAAAGTAGCCATTATTTCAGGTGGCGGCGCAGGACATGAACCCTTGCACTCTGGGTTTGTAGGCGTTGGAATGCTTGATGCTGCCTGTCCTGGGCAAATTTTTACCTCCCCTACCCCTGACCAAATGTTGACAGCGGCACAAACCGTTGAAAACGGCGGCGGGGTGTTATTTATTGTGAAAAACTATGCCGGCGATGTAATGAGTTTTGAAATCGCCACAGAAATGCTCAATTGTGCTACTGCAACGGTGTTAGTTGCCGATGATGTGTCGTTACCTAAAAATCACAGCATTGGGCGACGGGGCGTGGCAGGTACGCTCATCGTAGAAAAAATCGTCGGAGCCGCCGCTGAACAAGGAATGACGCTGGCTGAATGCAAAGCCTTAGGGGATAAAGTGGCGGCGTGTACCGCTTCAATGGGGCTTGCTTTAAGCAGTTGCACTGTTCCTGCGTTAGGAAAACCAACCTTTAATTTAGCCGCTGATGAGATTGAAATGGGAGTTGGCATTCATGGTGAACAAGGACGCGAAACAATCAAACTGAGTACCGCAACAGACATGATTACGCCATTAGTGGCAGCTATTCTCGAAGACTTACAGCCCAAGAAAAATCAGCCTGTTTTACTGCATATCAATGGGTTTGGCGCAACGCCTTTGCTGGAGCTGTATTTGGTGTACGATATTGCCGCACAACGCTTACAACAACAAGGTGTAAGCATTGTACGTTCCTTAGTCGGAAATTACACCACCTCACTGGATATGGCAGGCTGCTCTGTAACGGTCAGCCTGCTTGATGAATCGCTTTTAGCGTTATGGGATGCTCCCGTACACACGGCAAATCTACGCTGGGGATGTTAATTTTTATTGGCAACCAAAGCCAGAAATCACATCAGCTTCACTCACATAAATATCGTGGCTATCCACTCTAACAACCTGCCCTATTGTCGAAACTTCGCTACTGCGGGTTACAGGTTTAAAACAATGCGGCGCGGTTGTAGTGGTTGGTTTTTGGTTGGGCGAAAACTGCCAGGCTGTTGATAAATCTGTTTTTGCCACAATTAACATCCCATCTTTGCGCCAAGTCACGTCATAATCGCCTGCCCCCACTTCCACCGATTGTTTTTCGAGCAGCGTTAAACTTGTTGGGGAATAAAAATCAACATTTATTTTTTGACAATCAGAACGATAAGTGTGCGCAATTAATTGCCCATTCGGTGAAGGAATGGTGGTGGTTTTTAAATGAGCGGTTGGTTGTGCTGAAAATAAATTTGCCACCTTCTCAAGCTTAGAAAGTACCTCCATAACCCCATGCTCAATACACACATCTTGCGGCAAAGGGCGAATGCTGGCAATTAAAGTGGCATTACCTTGTAAATCAATTTTGTGTACCTGTTTTGCCCCTGTTATATCTAACGTGGACTCTGCCAACAAATAACCTGCTTTTTTCATATAATACAAATGATTCAATTGATTCGGTAACAAGGTTGAAATAGCACGTCGATCTGAGCCATTTTTTTTCAACAAAAACAAGCGATAAGCAAACCGACGCTTTTCGGTTGCGCCCATTAAGGGTTCTAAACTGTCACGTTCTTCATAAAAAGTCGTGCCTATTGCTAGCTCTGAATTATCATCTGCCCATACAATATGACTGTCATAACTGGCGGGCTGCCAACTATAACTTGTAAAACTACACGCAGACAGCAAAGCTGAAAGAAATACTGCAAAATATCGAATCATAATCATAATGTCTCTTTTAAACCTAAAAAATAAGCCAATCAGTCGTGGTTGAAGATAAAACAGGATAGGCTACGATGAAAAACGGTCTATTATCAAATAAAATCGATGTGTTAAGTGATTAAAGCGACAAAAATCAAGTTCAATCGCTTTATTTTTCCTGTTCTTTTGTGGCTTTATGATACATTTATAAAGTGTGCAGAAGGATTATTTTGGTGAAAATAACAAACAGGAGGAAAACATGAGTAACTCAAGATTCAGAGCTATTCCAAAATCAGAGGCTTTTACCATTCCCTTTAAACTTGAAGAAGCTGCCTTGTTAGATTGGCTAATAAAACTGGCGCATCTTAATGGGAAAGAAGCCTGTTTACTGACTTTGAATTTAACCCAAGCTTTGAATAAAAAAAATGATTTGTCGTTTAAATCGCACATAAGCTTTTTAAAATTGATTAATCGTTATTTGAAATCTTATATTGCTCATCTTGATAATCCTTGCTGGGATGCAGGTTTTCCGCTCGCTATGGAAGAGCGTATCTATGCTGAAATGATAACTTGGAATTATCTTTCACTCGGGCAGGGGTTTTTTATCGCAGCCAATAATGCGTCTAAAAAAGAAGACCAAGCTTTTGCCCTTTTAATGGCATTACACGTTTTAGGTCAAGCACAATTACACATCGCAGCGGTTTATTCTACGCCAGACAAAGGATTTTGGACATTGCTGTATCAAATTTTTAGCTTTGCAGAAAAACGTAAATTGCTGACTTTACACGTTGATAAAGACGACTTTACTAGCACCTCAATTAGTGCTTTATTTTTACGCACCTTAGTTTTTCAGGTTTGTGATACCAATCAATTTCGACCACGCGATATGCGCACCGTGTACGATTTTTTGGATATTGTTTGTTTAAGCTTGCCGATTAGCAAACTGTTTAGCGGTGAAAAAGACCTTTTTTTATTCGATATTTTCAGTGATAACCCCCCCGTTCATGTAACAAAACAAACAGAACTTGTCAGTGAATCTGCACGTTATTTTTCCCCCTTGCAGGTTGCTAAAAATATTGTTTTAGTATTAAAACAAGGTGACTTATGGTCAGGGACATTAAGGTCTATTAATCATGCTTTATTTCGCAGGGTGATTAAAACACTTGAACAAAAACAAAAACGTATCTATACCCGGCGCAATGAAAGTCGGCTGTTACTTGGCGTTATCGGTTTTGAGGCGATTTTAGGTTTTTTGTATACGGTTTCTAAAAAACACCAACCGCTTGTGTCAGCTATCGTAAAAAAAGAGACGATGGTCAATTCGGATTTGCCTAAGACGGCGCAAAGCGATTTAAAAAGGGATGAATTAGAGGATGATGAGCTTCCTAGCAACAAAAAATTTGTTTCCAACGATTTACATCTTGCGCACAAGTCACTGGTAGAAAGTAAAATTTGGGATGACAATAAA
>JAIFMS010000082.1 GCA_020048335.1 Methylococcaceae bacterium
TAAGGTGTTGTGGGAAGCGTTGAAAGATGGCGGCAAAAATTAGGATAAATCGCACTAGCCGATTGCTGTAAAGTTTTTCGGCTACAAATACAAGGATAAAGCAACTGAGCGGCACTCAACTGCGCCAGAAAATGCTGATAATCGTCTAAATGCTGACTTTGATAATAAACCGACTCGTCCCAATGTAATCCAAACCTGTCTAAAGTGGTCAGAATTAGGTCAGACGCGCCTTTAACATTGCGAGGGGTATCAAGGTCATCAATTCGCACTAACCACGCGCCTTGCTGAGAACGGGCTTGCAGAAAACTGGCTAATGCCGTGTATAACGAGCCTAAATGCAAAGGGCCGGTTGGCGAGGGAGCAAACCGACCCTTATAAGAAGAGGGGGCTAACAGAATCAACTCATTTGTTTCTCACGGATTTCTTCTAAGGTTTTGCAATCAATACACAGCGTTGCGGTGGGTCTTGCCTCTAAGCGGCGAATCCCAATTTCAACGCCACAGGTTTCACAATACCCATAATCGGCTGTACCGATGCTGTTAATCGCTTCATCGATTTTTTTAATCAATTTGCGCTCTCTATCGCGCGTTCTAAGTTCCAAGCTAAATTCAGATTCTTGGGTTGCTCGGTCACTTGGATCAGGAAAATTAGCCGCATCATCCTGCATATGATGAACAGTACGGTCTACTTCAGCTCTTAAATCGGATTTCCAGTCATTTAAAATCTTTTCAAAATGGGCAAGTTGCGCTTCATTCATATATTCTTCGCCTTCAACTTCTTGATAAGGCTCAAAACTGAAAGGAGATGTACCAGTTTTAGAATGGGGCATCCATTAACTCCTAAAGCATAATTAAAAACCGCGCATTTTTAGCAGAATAGCCACAGGTTAGCAAGAAATATTGTTATCATTTACCTATTTAACCGACTGTCACTTTGGCTTAATCGAAAATGGAAGCAAAATTAGCGCGGCGCATGAGCTGTATTTCACCTTTTTATGTGATGGCATTATTAGCGCGTGCCAAGGAATTAGAGCAGCAAGGACGCGATATTATTCATTTAGAAATTGGCGAACCTGACTTTCCAACTCCCGCCCCGATTATTGCCGCAGGCTTAGAACAGATTGCCACAGGACAGGTAAAATACACCCCAGCGGCGGGTTTGCCTGCCTTGCGGGAAAAAATTGTGGCGTTTTATCAAACCCAGTACGGGGTTTGTATTGCCAAAGAACAAGTTTTTATCACCCCGGGTGCATCGGGGGCATTTATGGCAGACCCTTGTTATCCTTGCAACAGTAACTTCAGCTATTTATTCAATGGACAGCCGCAATTGATTCCTGTCACCGCCGCTGATGACTATCAATTAACCGCAGCGCAAATTCAAAGCCATTGGCAAGCACACAGCAAAGGGGTGTTAATTGCCTCCCCTGCCAATCCCACGGGAACGTTGATTAAACCAGCCGTTTTAGAGAGTGCGATTGACCAAACCACCGCGCTTGGCGGCTGTTTTTTCTCAGATGAAATTTATCATGGCTTGGTCTATGGGCAACAGGCGAGCTGCGCGTTACAATTTAGTCAGGAAGTGTTTGTTATTAATAGCTTTTCAAAATATTTTGGCATGACAGGCTGGCGGGTGGGCTGGTTAATTGTCCCGCCTGCTTTTATTGGTGCTGCCGAAAAACTCGCGCAAAACATCTTTATCTCAACCGCCACCGCTTCGCAATATGCCGCTCTTGCCGCTTTTGCCCCTGAAACCTTGCAAGAATTGGAACGCAGACGCATTGAATTTGCTGCACGGCGGGATTTTTTATATCAAGCTTTACAAGAGATAGGGTTTAAAATTGCCATTAAACCCGAGGGGGCGTTTTATATTTATGCCAATTGCCAGCAATTTACCGACGACAGTTTTCAATTTGCCCACGATTTGCTTGAAGCAACAGGGGTTGCTGTGACACCGGGTAAAGATTTTGGGCAACATAACGCACAGCACTATTTACGTTTTGCCTATACAACACCGATAGCGCGGTTGCAAGAAGCGGTGCAGCGGTTACAACAATTTATTAACGGAAGGAAAGGTTAACCTATGCAAATTAAACATATTTCGGCGATTGCCTTACAACAGCGATTAGCCGATGATGAGATGCTTTTTTTATTGGATGTCAGAGAACCTGTTGAATTTGACTATGCACACATCCAAAACAGTGTGTTAATTCCCTTAGCGCAAATTCCAGCGCGGTTGACAGAATTAGACCCTGAGCAGGAAATCATTGTCATCTGTCATCACGGGATTCGCAGTTTACAAGCGGCACAGTATTTACGCCAACAAGGGTTTCGTCATGTCCTCAATTTATCAGGAGGCGTTGCTGCTTGGGCAAGTGACTGTGATTTGACGATGCCGCGTTACTAAAGCTACAGTTTAGTTTTTATAAACTAACGCCACTCTTTAAACTAAACATAGAGTAATATAGACTTTATACCCGAGGATAGTAGTCAACTTTTACCGCTTAAATTTTTCTGTGTTATTCTTAAATCATTGCCAAGCGTTTTTGGCAATCAATAGCGAAGGTCTATTGTTTGGATAATCAACTGACTGATTTAAGCGGTTTTTTTTTATTTTTTTGGAGAACGCTATGAGTACGGTACACAACGAAGTTTTGTTAGCCAATCGTGAGTATGCGGCAAATTTTGAAGATAAAGGCGATTTACCTTTACCACCTGCCCGTCGTTTTGCGATTTTGACTTGTATGGATGCACGTTTAGACCCTGCAAAATACGCAGGATTGTCCGAAGGGGATGCACACGTTATCCGTAACGCAGGCGGACGCGCCAGTGATGATGCGATTCGCTCGTTAGTTATTTCTTACAAACTGTTAGGGACGCGCGAGTGGTTTGTGATTCATCATACTGATTGCGGTATGCTCTTGTTTACTAATGATATTATGACAGATTTGTTAAGTAAAAGCTTAAAAACGGCTTCAATTGATGAATCGGGTTGGCATGATTGTTGTGAGGGGGGCGGTTCACATGAAGGCAAATTTATCAATTGGCTGACAATCAGTGACCAAGCACAAAGCGTGTTAGAAGATGTGATTCGGATTAAACAACATCCGCTCGTTCCTGCGGATATTCCTGTCTATGGTTATATTTATGATGTCAGAACAGGACGCTTAATTGAAGTACCCGAGGCAACCAAAGCAGGCGCGGTGTAAAAAAATAACTAAAAAAGCCGTCAGTATTTAAAAAGCCCCACTCCTTTACGAAAGAAGAGAGTTCCCCCTTTTTTAAAGGGGGCTAGGGGGATTTAGCAATACTCGATTACGAAAGGAGGGCGTTCTCGCGACTGCGGGAATTACTCAATGGTTTCAATCCAGCGGCAACGTTGTTTTACAATCTCGGCGGTTTCTTGATTGCCTATTCCTTTGGCAATTAACGCCACGACCCTATCATCGGTATCGTAACCAATATGCGCCTCCAATGGATTTGCCATAGACCCCAACCCAAACCCATCAAACACGGTAGCGATATTGATATTAATATTGGTCACATCCAAACAAAGACGTGAATCTAAATATTTTTCGACAAAACCTGGCTGAATCGCATAGCTTAAAATATCATTCGGGTCACTGAACGCAATCACCGAGGTTTTTGCTAACATTCTGTCGGCATAATGCGCCCCACTCGCTTGACAATAGTCATTAGCTTGTCCATAAATCACAGGCAAACCACGCCCTAATTGCAACATAGGTAGTTGATTTGACATCATATACAGAGTAATTTTTTTGTTTTGCAGCGCGGCAACCAATTTTTTCTGTGCTGATTGCAATTGCGTAGAATGCGCGATGGCATCGGCAATTTTCTGAAATCCATCAATGGTAATGCGACTGCCTAAGCTATGTGAAACAAACGCATAATCATCATCGCTCACTACTTTACTGGCTGTAAGGTCATTCAGTTGACAACTAAAACTGCCTTGTTCGGGTAACTCCTGCCAGCCGCCTTGACTCATCCAACAAAACGATTGCATGAATGCCGTTAAAATATCGTTTCGACTTTCCCCTAAATAAATAATCGGGTCAGGGCCTGTGTCATTAGAAAACTTTTTCAGCAAATTATTCACCTCAGCGCGGCGAAATGAATAAGCCCCTGAATTATCATAAGCCAAGACTTCTTTTTGTTTAGCGGTGATTTCAGACCAAGTGAGTTCATAAAACAACAGTTCTTTGGTTTTGCTTTGGTCTAAAAAACGACTAATCCGCAAATTTCCTAACCGTTTATTTTTATTGCCAGAATCAGTCAAGGAAATGTTTTTATAGCGATTAGACATCACGGTTAAATTCAAGGCTTGGGCTAATTTCTCAGAAAACTGGGTTGCATAACCCGGGGTGTGATCGCCCACCCCATGCGTCATCAAGACCTTTATTTTACTTTTCGAGCCAAAATAAGCGTTTAAACCGACAAAGCTAGAGCCGCGCACTTCACATTGGCGCGTATCAACTTGTTCTTGTTTTTCAAAATAAGCCTCTGCCACCCCTTTGCCAAGGCTGGCACAGCCTGAAAGCAGCACCGACGCGCTGAACAAAACACAAAGGCGGTGGTATTTCATCATTGCGCTCAAAGTTTATGTTTCACGAGTTGATAAACTTCCTCAGTGGTCAATTCTGTGTCTGCAAGTATTTGTTCTAATTGTGCAAGCGTTGTTTGTACAAAGTCTGTATCTTGCAAACTTCCTGTGTTGATATAGACATTTAAAGCGGCACTTTTTAAGCCCGCATACCCTGCCATTACCGCAACTCCCGCATCACTAATCACCGCAACACTGCCTTTTTCAGCGGCAATTTTGCTCAATGCAATGGTTTGCGCACAGGCTTTGGCACAAGCCAGAGGCACTTCTGTTGCCGCTTTTAAAGCCACTTGAATCGCTGCCTGTCGCAGATTTTCTTGTTCTGTGGTTGCTTTAGGCAAACGATAAGCTGCCATCACTTGGTTAAAAACCTCGACATCAGCTTTTATCATATCCAACAAGGTATGGCGTAAAACTTCAGCTTGTTCAAGTAACAAAACCATCTCGGCTTCCACGGCTGCATAGTGTGGCTTGCCAATAGTTAAATGACACACCATGCTGACTAACGCTGCCGCTTGCGCCCCCATTACCGCCGCAGCACTACCGCCGCCAGGTGTTGCTGCTTTGCTGGCTAACTCATCTAAAAACACCGCCAATGATTTGTCTTTTATTTCCATAACAGAATTCACTTTAAATAAAATAGTTGTTTTAGTGTAACGTAAGTCATAAACCAAACGTTATTTGTTGTTGCCAAGTTGCGATTTAAAAAAACCACCGCTCTACAGCAGTTATTTAATCGCGCGATGGTCAATAATATCGGTAACGACTGACGGGTCAGCCAAAGTGGACGTATCGCCTAAACTGTCAATTTCATTCGCCGCCACTTTGCGCAAAATACGGCGCATAATTTTTCCTGAACGGGTTTTCGGTAAACCCTGCGCCCATTGAATAATATCAGGATGGGCAAAGCCGCCAATCTCTGTGCGTACCAAATTAATCAACTCTTTGCGCAATTCTTCAGTCGGTTCAACGCCAATATTCAAAGTCACATACGCATAAATCCCTTGTCCTTTAATATCATGCGGATAACCCACCACCGCCGCTTCTGCAACGTGTTCATGCAGCACTAACGCGCTTTCAATTTCAGCCGTTCCCATTCTGTGACCTGACACATTAATTACATCATCAACTCGCCCAGTAATCCAAAAATAGCCGTCTTTGTCGCGTTTTGCCCCATCCCCTGTGAAATAAAAACCGGGGAAATTTTTAAAATAAGTGTCAATAAAACGTTGATGGTCGCCATACACTGAACGGGCTTGTCCTGGCCAAGGTTGGGCAAGCACTAAAATTCCTTCCGCTGCACCGTGCAGAATAGAGCCTTGATTGTCCACAATTTCAGGTTTTACCCCGAAAAATGGCAAGGTTGCCGACCCTGGTTTTAAGTCGATTGCACCGATTAGTGGGGTAATTAAAATGCCACCTGTTTCGGTTTGCCACCAAGTATCGACAATCGGACAGCGAGCGTTACCAACAACATGATAATACCACTCCCACGCTTCTGGATTAATCGGTTCGCCGACACTGCCCAAAACGCGCAAGCTGCTACGACTTGTTTTAGTCACAA
>JAIFMS010000129.1 GCA_020048335.1 Methylococcaceae bacterium
TGGCAATTTTTGCGTGATGATATTGAGTTTAATCACGATAAAAATTCTTTGGTTTATCAGCGAGTTTATAAAAAAACCGATTTTGATGCGCCATTATCTGATAGAACTTTAAAAATTTTATTTGGCATTTTTTGCTCATCGCTTCGTAGATTAAAACATTCTTTTGATTCTGCTTATGAGTGTTTGCAAAATTCCGGTTTTTATGGTGCTTTGGTTGATTTTTATATGAGAAAAAATGAATGGGATTGGGATTATGATTCTTGGAACGCTGAAGTTGATGTTAGGGATTATATGCTTTCTAAGTTTTTTCCTGTTCAACCGTTAGTTTTCGAGTCTTAAAAATGTTTGATATTCTTGATTTATTGCGGCAAATTTTACGCGCTTTGAATGATTTGAATGCTAATCAACAAGAAAAGCTTTGGACTAAATCCGATTTATCTGTTTATTTTAGTGTTGGTTTGACAACGCTTGATTGTGAAATTACATCAAGTCCAACATTTCCTAGACCTGTAAAAATTTCTAAATCGTTACGTTGGATTCCTGATGAGGTTAAAACATGGGCAAGGAAAAATAGGGCTTAATGTGTCAAAATTGTGGCAACTTTGTTTCTAAGTCTTGTTAAATCTGGTTTTAGGTATGCCGAAGAGAGGACTTGAACCTCCACGAAGTTACCTTCACTAGCACCTGAAGCTAGCGCGTCTACCAATTTCACCACTTCGGCATGAAGTCTGACTTTTAAGAAAGCCAAACTATACAAGTTTGGCTTTACCTTGTCAAAAAAATCATAAAGCTTGGCATCTTTATATGACTTAAAGCTAGATTAATCGGTAAAATACGACTTTTATTGTTACTTTATTCTTAAAACTCATTATGCGTACTTCTCAATTTCCTCTTAGCACGGTCAAAGAAACACCCGCCGATGCCGAAATCGCCAGCCATAAACTTATGTTACGCGCGGGGCTGATTCGTAAACTTGCCTCAGGACTTTATACTTGGTTGCCGCTGGGCTTGCGGGTATTACGCAAAGTAGAAAAAATCACCCGTGAAGAAATGGAAAAAGCAGGCGCGTTGGAAGTTTTAATGCCTGCCTTACAGCCTGCGGAATTGTGGCAAGAAACAGGACGTTGGGAGCAGTACGGCCCTGAATTAGCTCGTTTAAAAGACCGCCATGAGCGTGATTTTTGCCTAGGGCCTACGCATGAAGAAATTATCACCGACTTTGCCCGGCATGAATTGAAAAGCTACAAGCAATTGCCCGTCATGTATTATCAAATTCAAACCAAATTCCGTGATGAAATTCGCCCGCGTTTTGGCGTGATGCGCTCGCGGGAATTTATTATGAAAGATGCTTATTCGTTTCATTTAACACAGGAATCGTTACAAGAAACTTACGATGTCATGTACACCGCTTATAGCAATATTTTCAATCGCTTAGGGTTAAAATTTCGGGCAGTGGTGGCAGATTCAGGCTCCATTGGCGGTGCGGTTTCGCATGAATTTCATGTTTTGGCTGATTCGGGTGAAGATGCCATTGCTTTTTCAACCGGCAGCGAGTATGCCGCCAACGTAGAAAGTGCTAACGCGCTTTTCACCGAACAACCGCTTGCCGCAGGCACAGAAACCTTTGCAAAAGTAGCCACCCCAACGCAAAAAACCATTGCCGAGGTCAGTGAATTTTTAACTGTTCCTAGTCAGCGGATTTTAAAAACTCTGGCGATTATGAAAATAACCGCTGCTGGCGAAGTGTTTTGCAATGTGTTTTTACGCGGCGACCATGAATTAAACGAAATAAAACTGCGCAAGCTTATCGGTGAGTTTCGCTTTGCAACCGATGAAGAAATCCAAGCCCAGCACGGTTGTGGCGCGGGTTTTATTGGCCCTGTGTTAGAGGCGGCTTATCCTTGTTTGTTTGATTTAACTGTCAAGAACATGGTTGATTTTGTTTGTGGTGCCAATGAAGCAGGTTTCCATTTACGCGGTTGTCATTGGACAGACGATGCCAAAACCAAGGCTTTTTATGATAAAGCACTGGCAAACAACGCCTTTTACGATATGCGCAATGTGGTGGAAGGGGATTTAAGTCCAGACGGCAAAGGCACTTTAACCTTGGCGCGGGGCATTGAAGTGGGGCATATTTTTCAATTAGGAACAAAATACAGCGGCGCGATGAATGCGGCAGTGATTAACGAAGCGGGTAAAAATCAAATTATGACGATGGGCTGCTATGGGATTGGCATTTCGCGGGTGGTTGCCGCCGCCATTGAACAAGGGCATGATGAGAACGGCATTATTTGGTCAGAAAACTTAGCCCCGTTCCAAGTGGTGATTTGTCCAATGAATCTGCACAAATCCGAACGCTTAAAAGTCGCCGCCGACCAGTTGTATCAGGATTTATTGCAGGCAGGTATCGACGTATTATTGGATGATAGAAAAGTGCGGGCGGGCTTTATGTTTTCGGATATGGAATTAATTGGTATTCCACACCGTTTAGTATTAAGTGATAAAGGCTTGGATGCGGGAACGATTGAATACCGCGCTCGAACAGAAACAGAAAGTCAGGATTTGCCGCTGGCTGAGATTGTAAAAATCATGGCTGAAAAATTGGCTTAACTCGTTAAAATCTCCAGTTTTCCTTCGTCATAAAAGGAAAACTGGAGAGAGTTTCTAAAATAGGACGGGTCAAAATCTCATGACAACACAAACGCTTTACAGTCAATTAAAACAAGCCAATAGCGAAGAAGACGTAAAAGATATTTATATCAAAACGTTAGATTTAACTGGCTATACCAAAGGCTTAATTGATATTCGCACCAATGAAATCTGGTTTGAAGCGAAAATCGGCGGCGGGCATTCCTTTTATGAAATGTTCACCCAATTACTGCATTATGTGCAAATCGCTTTAAATAGAGGTGATAAATTACCGCCGCTTTTAGCCGTGATTGATACTGAAAAAGCCGCTTTAATGAAAACCTCGGATGCGCTGGCTTTTTTGGAAAAGAAAACCATCAAATGGGGAAAGTCCGCTTCCCACTATTCAAAAGACGCTTTAAATGAAATATCGGCTTATATTGGCGCGTATTTTGTGCCATTTCATTTAATCACCCATGAACAAGAATTTATTGAAACAGTTAAAACGGCAATTAAAACTGGCGAAATTTTAGCGCGACAAATTACCCCTGATAATTTAAAACAGGTTTTTGATAAATGGGTGTTAATGGTTGGGCGAAACTTAAAAAATGCGGATGAACAGGATTATAACGTGCTGTTTTTTGCCGACATTATGCACGATGGTTTTATGGCTACTTATGAATTTCCGATTAAACTCTGTTTTGAAAATCGAAATGATAGTGTGCCGCTGTTTAGAATGCCAAATAAAATCTGTGAAGTAAAAGATAAAAGCAGTTATCGAAAATTCTGGACATTATATCAGCGTCCGCCCAAAGAAAAATATTGCCATGATTTATTAGAACGCCGCGATAGTTTAATTCCACTGAATGAACGTAGTTTTAAAGGGGCATTTTATACGCCATTAAATGTGGTGGATAAAGCCTATCAAAAATTGGATGAGCTATTAGGGGTGCATTGGCAAACTGACTATATTATTTGGGATATGTGCTGCGGGGTGGGGAATTTAGAAGTTAAACATAATTATCCGCGTCTGTTATTTATGAGTACCTTAGACCAAGCCGATTTGGATATTATGAATGCCAATAAAACCTGTTTAAGTGCTTACCGTTTTCAATATGATTATTTAAACGATGATATTACCGAGAACGGTAAAATTGATTATAACTTAACGAATAAAGTCCCCATTGAATTACGGCAAGCAATTAAAGAAAATAAAAAGATATTGGTGTTGATTAATCCACCGTATGCGGAAGCGGGTAGTACACTAGGAAAAGAAGCAAAAAATAAAGTTTCAGCTAATAATTTTTCCAAAACTGCGATGGCTCATTACGGAAAAGCTAGCAATGAATTATTTGCCCAATTTATAGGGCGTATTGCCCAAGAAATGCCGACTGCAACATTGGCTATGTTCAGCACAATGAAATATGTCAATTCACAAAACTTTGAAAAGTTCAGAGAAGTTTGGAATGCCCAGTATTTAGGCGGTTTTGTAGTACCTAGCAAAACCTTTGACGGCTTAAAAGGTCATTTCCCCATTGGCTTTTTAGTCTGGAAAACAAATCAAAATGCCAAGAAAAAAACACCTATTACACAAATTATTACGGACGTTTTTGATAAAAAAGTACAGCCTATAGGTGAAAAGCGTTTTTATAATTTACCAAACAATACGTTTTTAAACGTTTGGTTACCAAGACCGAAGCCAAATAATGTGCAAGTTATGCCGTTAAAAAACGCAATATCACCTTATTCATCAGCAAAATATTTAGATAAGTGGGCAGATGACGCAATTGGCTATATGTGGTGTCAAAATAATGACCCACAACATACGTTACAGCAAACAGCGTTGTTTTCTTCTGTTTGGGGCGATGGTCATGGATTCTATCTAAGCGTTGAAAATCTTTGGCAAGCGGCAGTTGTTTTTTCTGTTCGTCAATTAATTAAACATACTTGGATAAATCATAACGACCAATTTTTACAACCCACTGAACCTTTATCGGATGAATTCAAAAACGATTGCTTGTGTTATATGTTGTTTCACGGAAAAAATTTAACCGCCAGCGCAAACGATTTGGAATGGAATAATAAACAATGGTCACTGACGAATCATTTTATTCCTTTTACTGAAAAAGAAGTCAATGCGAATGGACGATTTGAATCCGATTTTATGGTGCGCTATTTAAAAGATAAAGAATTATCAAAAGAATCAATAGCCGTTTTAAATGCAGGTCGAGAATTATGGCAAGCCTATTTTGCCCAAACGGATGATTATAAAACGCAAGAAGAATTAAAATTAAATCGCCCCGATGTGGGCTGGTATCAAATCCGTAATGCTTTGAAAAAACGCATTGAAACGCCTGTTGATTTTACTGAATTTGAAACGGCTTACAAAATTTTGACCGCGAAATTGCAGCCTTTGGTGTTTGA
>JAIFMS010000146.1 GCA_020048335.1 Methylococcaceae bacterium
TCAGCTATTAAATCTATATCTTTATATGATATAAATGGTTATTTTAATCATGTAAATAATTTCTATATCTAACAAAGTTGAAAATGCTATACTATCCTCTTTAGGCTGTTTTGTGACTTGCACTAATTGTGCTGCTATGAATTGCAAATCTTGCGTGGTTTTCTCTTGCGTTTTTATTAGGCTGGCTAATTGCTTTGTACTAATATCTTCTTTCGGCTGGCTAACCTCAACAGAAAAGAAATCGCTATCCTGTTTTAGCTGTTTTGTAACTTGCGTTAATTGCAGTAATTGCGCTGCTATAGATTGTAAACCTTGCGTGTTTTTTTCTTGCGTTTCTATTAGTCTGGCTAATTGCTGTGTATTAATGTCTTCTTTCGGTTGGCTAAGCTCAACAAATAACGCAGACTGTAACGTGTTATGGTCAATTTTAAACTGAAAAGGAAGTTCCAACGCCTTTCCATTTTTATCAGCCTCGTCCTTCCCAATGCCTTCCGCTAAAATCGCAAAAGAACTACGCAGATGTTGCAAATGAACCGGATTGAAAGCTTGCATTATCAGCCCTCAAAATTACGCAAAATATCGGCAGCGTTCGCGCCTTCCTTACGCCAAAATTCTGCCGCATTCACCTGTTTTTTATCACCAATCAAAAATTTGCAGCGATCATTGCCCATTGAATAACATTGCACTTCAATACATTCGCGTTCTGTTTTGTCATAAAAAGAAAAAGCACCCGCAAATAAACCCGCATATAAATGGCAAACTGGCTTTCCTGCTAATGCCATTGATTGCGCAACCGCCGAGTTGGTCAGTTCTACTACGGTTAAATCTTTATCGCGAAAGCTTAAATCCAATTTCCAGCCACCGTAGCCTTCAATAGTCAGTGGCCACCACCAGGTTTCAAATACAAAACGCATATTCATTTGCCAAATATCTTGTTTGCTACCGCCAAACTCATGCCGCATTCTGTCATTGAAGCGTTTCATGTCTTGTTCTGCCCATTTTTGCCCGCAACGATACATCATCAAGCTGCTGGCATTTTCGCCAACCTCTTCTTCAATCCCTAAATGTAACCCATTAATAAAAGACTCGTTTACCTTGGCTGCCCGTTGTCCATCATGCAAATGTAGAGTTCCTTGCAAATGATTGGTGCGAAAAAATTCATCAGGGTGATAATAATTGTGGTGATTATTTTTAACATAACCGCCGTCTTGAACTTGAATGGTCATTTTAGCTATCCTGTGGTTTTAGATTTTTGAAGAAGAGACTGAAGAAACGTCGAAGTTTACTTCAGATAATTGCATTATCAAGGTGCGCGTAATAATTTTCCCCTCCATAATTAAAATGTCGCCTGAAATAGGATGCAATATTGGCACGTCGGTTCGTTTACCAACCAAACCTTCCAGCTCTGAAACCGATTCAACATATAACCCTTTAGGCAATTCAACCTCAACATCGCCGCCAATCAAGAATGCTTGGCAGGAAAGACGGCTGTTAGCTTGTGCGCCTGTTAAAATAGACAACGTCAGGGCTTCTTGTCTGGCAATGGGCGTTAAGTTCTGAGGGTTTTTAATCACATAACAGTGACATGTGGCGCACAACCCTTTACCGTGACAGTACATTTTCACTGGAATGTCACGCGCCAGCAGCGCATCTAACAATCGCGCTTCTGTCTGCATTGTTATTGTGCTTACCGAATCTTGTTTAAAATGAACTTTTATCATAACGGTTCTTCTGATTGTGTTATAAACAACAGCTTTAGAGGGCAGGTAGTTTCACAAAGAGTTTTTATCACTGTTTGAGTTGTTATCAGTTAAAATACTAATGCAAAACTATATCGTAGTTATAGCAATATTTGCCAAATATTTTATTTTTTTTAAATGTAAAGCCACTTACCTTAATTTTGATACCATGAAAAACACAGCTTTATCATCGAATAATGCTCTATTGTCGGTGATGGATAAATTAAAACTTGAAACTAAAGCCAATCATACGCAAACCGAAAAAGTTTCCAGTATGAAAAGGTTGTTTGCCAGTGATTATTCTTTGACCGAATACTGTCAGCATTTGAAAAAAGTGTATGGCTATTTAAGTGTGCTTGAGCTTTTGCTGTTGCAAGGCGTATCGGCTGATAAATTGCTACATGAATTTTTTTTGGTGCGTCGTAAACAAGCGTGGTTAAAACAAGATTTAATCAGTTTTGGCTTAACTGAGGCAGAAATTTTAGCTTTACCCAAACCCCAGCCACCTTCTTATATTAACAGTTTGCCAAGCTGTTTAGGCGTGTATTATGTCTTAGAAGGCTCCAGTTTAGGTGGACAAATGATTTGCCAACACTTAACCCAGCATTTTGTTGATGCAACCGCTAACAAATTACGCTTTTATCAAGGCTATGGTTCTGAAACGCGACAAAAATGGCAACAATTTGGCACACTGGTTAATGCGCGGTTTCCTGATCCACAACAGCCTGAAATTAATGAAATAATAGAGGCTGCAAAATTAACATTTGATTGGTTGGCGGATTGGTTGAAAACGAATCCCGTATAAGCTTTAATCTATTCGACTAACCTATCCAAACGAGATTGCTATGAGTTATATCATCACTTTAACAACACAAGACGGGCAACAATTCAACTTCGGTTGTGAGCCTGAACAAACGGTGCAAGAAGCAGCCGAAGCGGCTGGTTTTTTTCTGCCTGCTTCATGTAATGCCGGCAGTTGTGGTGCTTGTTTAGGGCATTGTACGCAAGGCGAGTACCGCTTGAGTAGCTACAATCCAACATTATTATCTAAAAATTATCAAGAACTGGGTGAGATTTTATTATGTCGAACTTACCCAGAGGGTGATTTACACATCAGCAGTTCGTATACAGCGGCACAGATGACCAACCCACAAGCCGAGCGAGAAGCTGAAATTGTTAGTGTAGAAATGCTTGCAGAGCGCACGATGCGCTTGGTGTTGCAATTATTGCCTGATTCACAATCGGGTCTGCGTTTTAACTTTGAACCTGGGCAGTTTGTGGAATTGAAAGTCCCTGATTTGCAACTAAAGCGGGCTTATTCAATTGCCAGTTCGCCCAATTCGAGCGGACGCTTAGAGTTTTTAATCCGCTTGCAACCGAAAGGACAGTTTTCAGGCTATTTGCAGCAAATAGCTAAACCAGGAGAGCGGTTAGTGCTGCAAGGAGCTTTCGGTAGTTTTGGTGTGCAAAACCCACGCTTAAAGCCAAGTTGTTTTGTCGCAGGTGGGGCTGGTGTTGCACCATTTTTATCCATTTTGCGGACAATGGCAGAACAAGGAGAAGATTATCCTACCGTGTTATTTTTTGGGGTGAATACTGAGCAGGAAATTTTTTATCAGCAAGAATTAGCCGATTTGCAAAAACACATTCCGCAACTGAAAGTGTTTTTTTGTGTTTGGCAGCCCTCCGAAAATTGGCAAGGCTTTCGTGGTACGGCTGTTGATGCGTTAAAAATGTTTTTATCTAAAACTCAGTCTGTACCAGATATTTTTTTATGTGGCCCTGCGTTATTAGTTGATGCGGCAACGCAGGTGGCATTAGATGCAGGAATTAATTCTCAACACATTATTTTTGAACGTTTTTCATAAGGATAACACAGCTATAATTTGTCCTGCGTTGGTAATCATTTCGCACAAAGAGCGACTCATGACTGCCACAATGACTTTACGCTGTATCGTAAGGCTTGCTCTTATTTGTTTGAATCTTTGTGCTTTGGTAAAACTACTCAGCTCTACAGCTATTTAGGGATCGGCTTACATCCTGCAAGCCTTCAATGAAAGTAGGCTGTGCCAAGCTCTTAATTAAAAACCCGATTGCAGAAATGTAATCGGTTTTTTTATGCCTGGAATTTGTTGATGCGCATAAATAATGTGGATAAAATAAGTGCATTAACACACACAATTGGAGTTTTCAATGAATCTCGTTCTTAACGCACAGGCTTTAAAAAAACCAACAAATGTTAGTATAAACAATAATTTATTATTAAAAGCCAAGCAATTTAACATTAATTTATCGGCTACTTTAGAAGCGGCTTTAGTTGAAGCGGTTAATGCCAAGCAGCGTGAATTATGGAAACAAGAAAATCAAGCGGCTATCAAAGCGTATAATCAAATGGTAGAAAGTCATGGTTTGTTTAGCGACGATTTACGGCGTTTTTAATGGCACAGTTTCGGGTGTATGAAAATACCAATCGAGCCACTAAACAGCGCGTTCCCTATTTGTTGGATATTCAGTCTGATTTGCTGGATGATTTGCAGACAACCGTTGTGATTCCTTTATATGTTAAATCGGCGATAGGCAAGGCGGCGATGACTAAACTTTGTCCAGTGCTTGCGATTGAAAATAACGAGTTTGTGGCTTTAACTTCGCAATTGTCAAGCGTTGAACGGAAAGTGTTAGGCACGGAAATAGGGGATTTTTCCAATTATCGGACAGAAATTATTGCGGCGGTGGATTTTTTGATTTCAGGGATTTGAAGTGAAGTTGTGCCAAGCTTTTAAATCTAAAACCCGATTGCAGAAATGTGGTCGGGTTTTTTTATGCGTTAGTTGAATTTTGTATGTACAAATGTAATACTGTAAAACATGAACATAAAAAATATTGATGGTTTTGATTGGAATGCTGGAAATAGTGAAAAATGCCAAAAACACGGCGTTTCTCTTTTAGAATTGGAGTCTGCTTTTTACAAGGCGATGTCCATTTTCCCCGATATTGCCCACTCACAAACAGAGGAAAGATTTATCGCCATTGGCAAAACCAACGAAGGGCGATATATTTTTGTAGCGTTCACATTACGTTATCACGAAAAAAAGACCTTTATTCGTCCTATCAGTTCTCGATATATGCACACCAAGGAAATTGAACATTATGAGCAAGCCACTCCCCACTCTCACAACGGATAAAGAAGCAGAGGATTTTGTCAGCGACGCGAATTTAACCGATTATGATTTATCGGTTTTAAAATCGGTGCAATTTGAGTTTCAACCCAAAGCGCAAAGCATTACCCTGCGTTTATCCGAGCCGTTGCTTAAAGCGATTAAAGAAAAAGCAAGCTATTCGGGAATGCCTTATCAGAAATTTATCCGCCAAGCTCTTGAAAATGCGGTAAAGCAATAAAAGCCGCCTTTGATTTTGCCTTGCTGAAAGTTAAGCTGTGCCAAGCTTTTAACACAAACCTGTTTTGCATTTGGCAGGACGGTTTTTTTATGCCTGGCATTTAAAAACAAAAATTTGTTAAGTGTTACTGTGTTATGTAGAGTATTAAAATACATGTCATGAGTAGAAAGACGTTATTTTATAAGGTCTGGTTAGCGTTTTTTTACAGTAAGTTTGTAAAGTATGCACCCCAAACAAGAGTTTGAAAGCGTGTTGTCAGCAAAGTGAGTTATCATCGGAATTTTTTTAGTTCTTGAATTCAACTCCCATGAATAGAAACAAATATCGTCAAATTGTATTGACCCGTTATCACATTTATAACAGTCTGTTTTTAAACCTGCCATTTAAAGAAGTCTATCAAACAGGAACGTTATTACCGTTATTAGGTCAAGCTTGTGAAGATGGGTTTAAGCAAAATAAAACCCCATCCGCCATTATTAACCGTTTTTTTGAGAATTACACACCTAACGCTAGCCAAGAAGAGCGTTTCAAAATGCTGTTTCAATTTATTCAATATGTTGAACGTCAGGTTGTATTATTCGATGCCTTAGAAGAAGCCGCGTTTGAGCAGTTTCGCGATTTAAACGGTGATGGCACAGTTACCGCGTTGATTAACCAAGCTCATGCGGACTATGCTACCGAGCGTTTACAAGAAAAGCTGAAAACGTTTAGCGTGCGTCTAGTATTGACTGCGCATCCGACCCAATTTTATCCGAGCGCAGTATTAACAATTATCAAAGATCTGGAAGAAGCCGCGCATGATAATGACGTGGATCAAATCAATTTGTTATTGCAGCAACTGGCAAAAACGCCGTTTTATAAACGCGAAAAACCCACCCCATTAGATGAATCTATCAGTTTGTGTTGGTATTTGGAATTTGTGTTTTATCCTGCCGTTGCTGGCATTATTGAACATTTGGCTCGCGGTTTAAAAATGTCGGTGGCGGAATGGAGCAATCCTCAGTTAATTCGTATCGGTTTTTGGCCTGGGGGCGACAGAGACGGCAATCCGTTTGTTACGCATGATGTGTCATTGCAGGTTGCGCAAAAACTGCGTGAAACGATTTTGCGCTGTTATCACCGGCAATTGGGCGAATTAAAACGCCGTTTGAGTTTTAAAGGTATGGATAGCTTAATGGCAGAAGCCGAGCAAAAACTTTATCAAAGTTTGTATGGTGGCCAAAACGGCTACACTCGTGCGGCTGAATTTGAACAATTGTTATGGCAAGCCCGCGCCTGTCTAGTCAATGAACACGACAGTTTGTTTTTGGATAAACTCGATAATTTACTGCTCAACGTGCGGATTTTTGGCTTTCATTTTGCGAGTATGGACATTCGCCAAGAAAGCTCAAAACACCATCAATTGTGGCGGTGCATCATTAGCGAATTGCACAATCAACAACAAGCCATTGCGCTCGCTGAATTTGATGCCATGACTGAACAAGCGCAAATTCACACTGTGTTAGCTCTTGATGTGAATTTGCAAACCATCACGCTTAATGGTGAGCTGATGCGCGAAATGATGAATACCTTTTCAGCGATTAAATCCATTCAACAAACGAACGGTGAAGAAGGTTGTCATCGTTACATCATCAGCCATTGCGGTAGCGCACTGCAAATCATTGAAGTGTTCAAATTAGCGCAACTGCTCATTGCCAATGAAAAACATGAATTGGCATTAGACATCATTCCGTTATTTGAAAGCATTGAAGATTTAGAAGTCGCACATCAAGTCATGCACGATTTGTATGAAATCCCCTTATACCGTGAGCATTTAGTGGCACGCGGTAATAAACAAACTATCATGTTAGGTTTTTCAGACGGTACAAAAGATGGCGGTTATATTTGTGCAAACTGGTCAATTTTCCGTGCCAAAGAAGAACTCACAACCGTTTCACGGCAATCAGGCATCACGGCAATTTTCTTTGACGGACGTGGTGGGCCTCCTGCGCGTGGCGGCGGTAACACGCATGATTTTTATGCGTCATTGGGTGAAACCATTGAAAATGAAGAGGTGCAAATCACCATTCAAGGGCAAACCATCAGTTCCAACTATGGCAAAGTTGCTTCGTGCCGTTATAACTTGGAACAATTAATTTCAGCAGGCGTGATGGCATTTGTATTCCCGCAAAACGTGCATTCGTTTTCGCCTGAAGAAAAACGGCTTATGAATCGTTTGGCTGAGGAAAGTCACCAAACCTATCTTGCCTTAAAACAAGATGAGCAATTTGTGCCGTATTTGCAAAAAATGACTCCGTTGACCTATTTTGGTGAAACCAATATTGGCTCGCGCCCCGTTAAACGCAACACAGATGCGGCATTACGCCTTGATGATTTGCGTGCCATTCCGTTTGTCGGCGCGTGGGCGCAAATGAAACAAAATTTGCCCGGCTTTTACGGAGTCGGAACAGCGATTGCACAACTTGCTGAACAGGGCGAAATAGCCAAATTGCAAAACTTGTATCAACACTCGTTGTTTTTCCGTACCTTGCTCGGTAATAGTATGATGTCGCTGACTAAATCCTATTATCCTGCAACGGCTTATATCAGCGAAGACCCCGAATTTGGCGCGTTGTGGCACAAAATGTATGCTGAATTTAATTTGGCGCAGGAAAAAGTTCTCAGTGTCAGTAATCTCAGTGCATTAATGGAAGATAACGCCGATATTCGTCAATCCATTCGTTTGCGCGAACAAATTGTTTTGCCGATTATTACTGTTCAACAATATGCGTTGCAACAACTTCGCGCTGATGAATTAGCGGGCAAAGAATCGGAAAAAGAATATAAAGCCTTAATCGTGCGAGCGATGTTTGGCATTATTAACGCGGCACGAAATTCAGCGTAATTTAAAGTATTTCGCTCCTGAATTTTATTTGGGGGCGACAATCTCGCTACTAATATAAATGGCTTTTCCTGTGTTCTAACCGTTTTGCCAAAATAATTGAAAAAGGAATAAAAAAATGATAACCACTTACGATGAATTTATCCCCTTAATAAGCCAACTCAATCACTCTGATAAATTACGCCTTGCCCAATGGCTCATTAATATCATCGCCACAGAAGAAGGCATTACCCCAATAAAAGCCGCTGAAAATAAAAACCAAAGTGGACTGTGTGGCATTTGGCAAGACTCCCGCACGGATAAAACCATTGTTGATGTTGTGTTGAATAGCCGCACGATGGGTAGAGAAATTACGTTATGAAATACCTGTTTGATACCGACATATTAATTTATTGGCTGAAAGGCAATCAAACCATCGAAAGAAAAGCGATTGCAATTGGCTTAGAAAATATCGGCTACTCCATTATTTCTCTCGCTGAATTATATTTTGGCGTATATAATTCTGAACAAATAGACAAAAACTTACAAGCGATTAAAATCGTACAATAAAAGTTACCATTGATTAATTGTAATGATAAATCCTCACAGTTATTTGGCATGATAAAAGCGCAATTAACACAACAAGGCAATATCATTATGGATGCGGATATTCTGATAGGCTCAATTGCTCAGGCGAATGAATTAATCTTAGTTACTAATAACACAAAACACTTTCAAAGAATCCCTAATTTGCCACTGGAAAACTGGTTAAATGATTAATTGCTTTCAAAGAAAAAATCATGCAAATCCTCATCAACGTTCAAGGCACTTTGCCAAAATAACGCAAAAACCTTTCGTATTTTTGTTTTCCCTTAACCGCATTAAACCAAAATAGAGAAAAATCATGCAAGCCATAGAAATTGAAAACACCCTTAACTTATCGCCATTACCGGCTTCTGCACAACAAGAACTCATTGATTTTTACGAATTTTTGCTTGAAAAATATGCCAAAAGCAAACCTAAAACAATTCAGAAAAAATCAATCGCCCCGCGTTTAGTCAAAGAATTTCAACCGCTCAATAGAGAATCTCTTTATGACCGCTAATTATTTTGTGGATTCTAATATTTTGCTTTATGCGTTTATGGAATCATCAGAAAAAGCCAAAATAGCTAATAAAATAATAGAAACTAAAAATATAATGCTCAGTACGCAAGTTATTAATGAAGTTTGCATCAATTTAATTAAAAAAGCTAAATACAGTGAAACGGAAATAAAACAGACGGTTCATAATATTTATGCCAATTATGAAGTTGCTTTAATTAATCAAGAAATCATTTTGTACGCATCAACACTGCGGGAAAATAATTTTATTTCCTATTGGGATAGTTTAATTGTGGCAACCGCTATCCAAAACAATTGCAAGGTGGTTTATTCAGAAGATATGCAGCATCAGCAAGTCTTTCAGAACGTAAAAATTATCAATCCTTTTGCGCCGCTTATAGCCGTAAAGAAAAACTAAAAACACTTGCTAAATTTTAACAACGTTAAACACTTTCGAGTTTTTGTTTCATTCAACCCAAGCGGATAAAATCATGCAAATCCTCATCAACGTTGCAGACACTTTGCCAACATACCCATTGAAAAAGGAATAAAAATGTACGCCGCTATAAAAGCCATCTACGAAAATGGGCAAATCATTCTGCAAGAAACCCCTCCCACGACAGAAAAAACCAATGTTATCGTGATGTTTATAAAAGAAGAGCCGATAAAAAATAACCCACTTAAAAAAGGCTTAACAATCGGCAGCCTCGCCAGAAAAGGTTATCAAATTCCTGATGATTTTAATGAACCACTCGCCGATTTAAACGAGTATCTGTAATGCGCTATTTAATTGATACGCAGATATTTATCTGGGCATTAATTGCCCCAGAAAAACTCACTGCACAAATAGCATAGATTCTGAAAAATAATGCTATTTTTGTTAGCCAAGTCAGCTTGTTTGAAATCGCTATTAAACAAAAAATAGGCAAATTACCAGAATTGCCTTTATCAATACAAGTAAGCAAAGCCTCATGCACCAGCAATACTTTTTGCCGATGATGCTATCGCTTATCAGCTAAACCATAAACGCTCTTTCTTGCAATT
Organism: Methylococcaceae bacterium; assembly: GCA_020048335.1. GTDB lineage: Bacteria > Pseudomonadota > Gammaproteobacteria > Methylococcales > Methylomonadaceae > CAIQWF01. The sequence continues at coordinate 10,142 of JAIFMS010000146.1, forward strand.
TCTTCTTAACTGGCTATAATCCTGCCCCTTCTTTCAGGTGCTTTTTTCGCAAGAAAAAAACTTAAATGGGAAGTCGGTGCGTAATCTACAAAGCCGACGCTGCCCCCGCAACGGTAAATAAGTAAAAAACAATTCAAATGCCACTGTATCTATCGATATGGGAAGGTGAGTTGTTAGGTTTTTCAACCCCTTATCAGCCCGGAGACCTGCCTAAAAGATTATTCGGCGCAGCGGCGGGCTGTTTTGCGAAGACAGCAGCCTGTTGCTCTTTTCTTCTGTATCTCCTTGTCGCCTGCGATTTTTTAGTCATCCATGCGCGGGCGGCGCAGAGGACATTATGCAGCATTCATTTATTCCCCCTTTTTCTGTTTTTCTGTTAAGTTTCAGCACTATTGTGTCCGCACAAGAAGAAATAGTCGAAACCTTATCCCCTATTACCGTTACCGCAACCCGCACCGAGCAAGCGAGCCAATTGGTTTCTACCACAGTGATTAAACGGGCTGACATTGAGCGTTTACAGCTAAATTCTGTTGAAGAAGCCTTACGCGGCATTGCAGGTGTCAATATCACCAGCAATGGTGGTTTAGGAAAAGCGACCTCCGTTTTTATGCGCGGTACCAATTCTGACCACGTTTTAGTGTTAATTGACGGGGTGCGGGTCGGTTCTGCTACCACGGGTACAACCGCATTTCAAGATTTACCCCTCAGCGAAATTGATAATATCGAAGTCGTGCGCGGCGCAAAGTCCAGTTTATACGGTTCAGAAGCCATCGGTGGGGTGATTCATATTCACACGCGCACAGGCGCGAAAAATGGTTTTACCCCCGTATTGACCGCCAGCATCGGCAGCCATAATCGCTATCGCGCTAGCATCGGTGCAGCGGGTAAAGATGAGAAAAGTTGGTACAACCTTAATGCAACCCACGAGCAGAGCCAAGGTTTTAACAGTTGCGACAGCGGTTTAAAATATGGCTGTTTTGCCAATCAGTTAGACCACGATGGTTTTAACAATCATTCAGGCTCGCTGCGTTTAGGGCATCGTTTTTCTGAACGTTTATTAGTTGAATTTAATAGTCTTTACACCCATGGTTACAATGAATTTGATGGCGGGGCGCAAAATCAAGAACGCTTTAGCCAACAAGTCATTGGTGGTCAAGTCAAATTTAAAGCGACTGATTTCTGGAATCTCACCGTGAAAGCGGGCGAAAGTCGTGACCGTGCTAAAAACAAACTGGATGGGGTATATAAAACCAGTTTTAACACCGCGCGGTTATCGGTCAGTGCGCAAAATGATTTCACCTTAGCGGAAAATAATATGCTGTCGTTAGGTTATGATTATTTATCGGACGAGGTGAAAAGTTCTACTCAATATGTGCAGACCAAACGCGACAATCACGCAGGGTTTGCGCAATATCAAGGGCGTTATCAAGACCATCAATTACTCTTGGGTGGACGCTTTGACCATAATCAACAATTTGGCGACCATACAACGTGGAATGCGGGTTACGGCTATCACTTCTTAGACGCTTTTGATATATCGGCTTCCTATGCCACCGCGTATAAAGCCCCCACTTTTAATCAATTGTATTATCCAGGTTTTGGCAGTGCGAGCTTAACCGCCGAAAAGTCTAAAAATTATGAAACAGGGATTAGTGGCAAACATGATTGGGGCAATTGGGCGGTTAATTTTTATCAAATTGATATTAAAGACTTAATTGCTTTTGACAGCACGTTCACCCCAAAAAATATCAGTAGTGCGCGAATCCGTGGAATGGATATAACCGCAAGCACGCAATTGGCAGGTTTTAATCTGCAAAGTAATTTGAGTTTACTTGACCCGCGCAGTAAAGAAACTGGGGCAAATGCGGGGAAATTATTACCGCGTCGGGCGCAACAAACCTTTCGTTTAGATGTAGACAAACGAATTGACGATGTGAGTGCAGGCGCAAGTTTGCGTGCAGAAGGGCGGCGGTTTGATGATTTAGCCAATACGCGCCGCGTGGCAGGCTTTGTGACTTTAGATTTGCGGGCTGAATATACCTTGCTAAAACAGCTTACTTTACAAGCGAAAGTCAATAATATCTTAAATAAGCAATATCAAACGGTGGCGGGGTACAATAGTGATGATTTAAATCTGTTTTTCACGTTGCGTTATACGCCTAATCTTTAAAAATAATCGAGGTTTATCATGTCTGATTTATTGAAAAAATATCAGTTACACAGCGGCTTTTTTGCCTTAACCGCCTTAATGCTTGCGACCCGCGTCCATCATTTTGGCTCTGCTTTTTTCTTACCCGATGCGTCATTGGCGGTGTTTTTCTTTGCAGGGTTGTATTGTACCCGCATTGAGTTTTTTTCCTTTTTACTCGGCTTGGCAGCGTTAATTGACTATATCGCCATTAGTCAGTTTGGGGTGAGTCATTTTTGTGTGTCAAAAGCCTATCTTGCCTTAGTGCCAACTTATGCAGTGATGTGGTTTGCGGGTAGTTACAGCAAAAAATTCATTCAACTTACTACGCAACAGTTCGTGCAACAAGCAGCGGTATTATTTGCCGCGACTTCACTGGCGTTTATTATTTCAAACGGCAGTTTTTATTTATTCTCAGGGCGTTATGCCGAGCCGAATTTAGCGGTTTATTTAGAACGCTTTGCCTTGTATTACCCGCCCTATATCCTTGCGCCCTTGATGTATAGCGCGGTTATTTTTGCGGGGATGAAGCTAATGGCAATGTTGAAAGTGCAGTCAACCTCGGTTGATAAAGCGGTTTAATCAATCTTACATCCCTTCTCCCTCCTTTCCTAAAGGAGGGTTGGGGGAAATTTCAGGTTTTTCTGTGGCGCGGATTCAGGATGAAATGTTGTGTTAGAGTCGCCAGATAAGTTTCAGGCGAAGTGTTTTCGATATATGCCGAAGAGTTTTAAGCCGTTTTGCTTTACGGGGCAGTGATTTATATTTTGTTGTAAATGTATTTTGTTTGTGAGGCATCAAACAGAATTGGGGAATGGGATAGGAGTCAGTTTATGAAGAATTTTTTTATGCTTTTTGGATTAATTATCTCTCAGTTTGCATATTCCGATAATGAGCTGAATGTTCATGTGCAACTCAATCACACATATGAACTGAAAGCCCAATATCCTATAGTTGTCGATAAAGACCGATTTATTTTTTCGAGATACGACAAGACAGGGAATACGAAAGAAATTGTTTCCATAGACCCTTTGTCTGGCAGTGAAAAAATACTCGTTGGCGGAAACTATGACTCTCGCTATCTCGCAGATAATAATTCATACGTTGCTTTTTATGTTCCTGGCAGAAGTGTACCAGGAAAAGTGAAGCTTCTTAGAAAGAGCGATGGGAAAATATTTCAAAGTGTACGGCTCGCACAGGGAGCGTTTGGAGCCTACTTTTTACATGACCAGCTGATGGTTTTACAAATACTATACTCAATCCCGAAATCGACTTCGTATTGGAATGTTCCTAATTTGACAACTCTAAATCTTGATTTGTTGACAGTTTTACAAAAACAAAAACAGGAAAAGTCCTTGGGTTTACAGCCTATTTCACAGTGGAGTGTTTTCAATCTGCCAACTCTGAAATTTATGCGAGAATTTGATGCACCTGCGGTACAAAAGATGGTTCACTTACCCCAAGAAGTTGTTATGTTAACGAATAACCATATCGGGTTGTATGACGAAACTCTCAAAGAAAAATTTGCCACAGACTTTCCTCACGAACCTATAAGAAACGCATACTGCGAAGCAGAATCCTTGATTGTGCTGAACAGGTTGGCAATATTTATCGCCAACTGTGGAGAGATATATAGCTTCTCTTTAACAGATGGGAAACTTCAATCAAGGTTAAGATTAAAGCAACGATTTTATAGCCTTGCTTCAGACGGCAGATATTTGTTTGCAGTTCCTAAATTGCCCGTAGATTTACCTGAGGCTGCCGCTGGTGTCGCAATCGATTTGTCTACTTGGAAGGTTGTTGGACGATTTCAGGCGATGGGAGGTACCACATATGCAAATAATTCGACTCTCGCGGTGATGTCTTTTCCAAATTGGAGCAAGGGAAAGGTTTCAGTATATTCCTATTCTCTTGTTCCTAAGCCAGCCAAATAGGGTGTGCACGCTGTTTTGCACACCAAACAACGCAACATTAAACGCTTCATGGCGGGCAAAAAAACCTGCCCGCCCTACGGAAAAAAGCACAAAACGCATAATAAAACGTATTACGCCGCCTCTTGCGTTAAAAGCCAAAAACAAAAGCAGAGAACAAAAAATGCAAATTGCCATTAATTTCAAAAATGAAGAAATCGCCCAAAAAGTTTTATGGATGCTAGAGCATTTTCAAAAAGACGGTGTAGAAATTATCGAAATTGAAAATACGCCGCAAGAAATCTTAAATAACTTTCAAGAAGGCTTGCACGAAGTTAATTTGATTAAAAATAAACAACTTAAATCACGGTCAATTGAGGAGTTCCTTTGTGAACTTTAAAATTGAAACAACCCCGCGCTTTGAAAAAGACGTTAAAAAATTATGCAAGCGTTTTCCAAAATTAAAAGAAGATTTAATCCAATTAATCACTGAGCTTAAAAATGACCCAACAATGGGAACGCATTTAGGCAACAATATTTACAAAATCAGATTACAAAACTCATCAATTTCATCTGGCAAAAGCGGCGGTTTTAGGATCATTTCCTATTATTTTGTTGGGGATACTTTATATTTGGTGACAATGTATTCTAAAAGTGACAGAGAAACTATTTTGGATAACGAGTTAAAAAAGATTATTCAACAGGAAATAAATGAGCGGTAATGCGCAATAGAAAAACGTATTGCGCCACCTATTGCGTTAAAAAGCACGATAGGTTGGGGTGAACTGGTAAACCCCAACAAAACCAATAAATAGTGGGGTTCGTACCTTATCAATCTACAATTTATAAAGGGGATTTTAAGCTTCTCCTTTCCATTTAATCGAACAACCGATACTGGGAATTTGCTGTTGTGGGCCGTGTCCTGTTTCTGCGACTAATTTCATCGCCTCAAACAAATCTCGCGCTGTGCCTTCGGGCGCAGTTTCTTTACGACTGGCATCTAAACGCCCCCGATATTGCAATTGAAAATCTTTGTTATACCCGAAAAAATCAGGGGTACATACCGCGCCATATTGTTTAGCAATTTCTTGGCTTTCATCGAATAAATACGGGAAAGAAAAGTTTAATTCGGTTGCTAAGGCTTGCATATTTTCATAAGAATCAGCAGGATAGCTCACCGTGTCATTCGACATAATCGCAACGGAATGAATCCCCAACGCTTTTAATTCCAGCGTATCACGCAAAATCCGCTGCTGTACCGCCTTCACATAAGGGCAATGATTGCAAATAAACATCACTAGCAAGCCTTTTTCGCCCATACATTCCTGCAAGCTCCACTGTTTTCCATCCACGCCCAATAAATTAAAATCAAGCGCGGGTTTGCCAAATTCACACACTGGGGTTTCTAAACTGACCATTTTTTTACCTACCTTTTATTTAAAAATTGCTATTGCGCCCGCTATTATAAAAAATAGCGTTGTTTTAAACTAATAACTCTTGTTTTACATTACACATCATCATGCACGTCACTTATGAATTTATCGGCTACATCGCCGCGTTCTGCACCACCGCCTCTTTTTTGCCGCAAGCTATTTTAACCATTCGCACCCGCGACACTCAATCGTTATCCTTCGGAATGTACAGTTTATTTACCACAGGCGTGATTCTCTGGTTAATTTATGGCATTTACAAACACGATTATGCTCTGATTTGGGCAAATGCGATTACTTTTCTATTAGCCGCGACCATTTTAGGGTTTAAAATCAAAAGCTTACTTGCAGAAAAAAACCCACCGCGTTAATTGGGTTCGGCTAAGGCTTGGTTATAAACCGCCATTGCCTCCGCATCTTTGTGTTGTTTTAATAATAACTCCGCTAAATGGCGCAAATTGGTCTTGTTTTTAGCCAAATCAACCGCTTTTCTATAAGCGACCAGTGCCGCGTCCAATTGATTATCGCGGCTCAACACTTCACCTAAGCCCAGCCAGTTTTTATCATTTTCAGGATGAATCACGGTGGCTTGCCGAAAAAAAATAATCGCTTCGGCAAGCTTATTTTGCTTGGCTAACACGGTGGCTAAATTACGCAGATTCATATCACTGTGAGGTTCACTTTGTACTGCCCAGCGAAAACAGTTTTCTGCCTGTAATAATCGCCCTTGTTTTTTATTCAGCAATCCAAAATTGCGCCAATTGGCATCATTTTTTTTATTTATCGACAAAGCCTGATTAAAAAATTCACGCGCTTTGGTTGGTTTATTTTGTAAATCAAAGACCTGCGCAATTTTTCCTAACAACACATCATTTTTAAGGTCAAGAGCCAAAGCGCGTTGATAATTGTCTATTGCAACTTGAAATTGCTTTTTCTCAACCAAAACATCGGCTAACTGATGCAATAACAGCCCGTTATTGGGTTGCTGCTCCAGGGCTTTAGAAAAACTTTGTTCAGCGGCATCCCATTTTTGCTGCATTTGTTGGGCAATCCCTAAATAGAACAAAACCGCATCATTGTCAGGCAGCAATTGCCGCGCTTGCGTAAAGGCAATTTCCGCAGGTATCCATTTGGCTTGTCGGCTGAGTCCGACCCCATAATAAAACCACGCATCAGCATTTTTAGGGGCTTGTTTAATCAGCTTTTCTAATTTTTGCGTTAGTTCTACACTGTTTTGCGATGTGATAATCAGTTGATTAGACTGATTAAAGAGAGTGATGACGGCTTGTTTCTGCTCTTTTTCAGCAATATCTTGCCGCCATATTCCTAAGGTACTGACAAAAATCAAGCCTACAATTGTTATCCCTAAGAGTGCGCAACCAATCCGATAAATAACGCTGTGTTTGATATAGCGTTGAATAATCTCTAGGTCACATTGATAATAGTGCGCCCACACTTGCTGTGGTGGGTCATCCCGATACCATTGCCAAATTTCCATTAACGCACTGTAATCTAAAAAATCTGCCTTGTGATGTTGATGTTGCTGGGCTTTGTGATAAATCGTGCGATAATTTTCACCCGCTTGTCGTTCCAATTTGCCCCAGTCTTCGAGCCGTTGCCAATAAGAGACAATGAT
>JAIFMS010000183.1 GCA_020048335.1 Methylococcaceae bacterium
TGGCGGCAAAATCGGCGTGGAAAGTCAATTAGGAAAAGGCTGTCGGTTTTATTTTATTCTCTGATGTTACCCAACCATTATGATATTTCAACACCTTTTTGGACACATTATTAGGCAACTTTTAGCCGCGATTCAAAACCGCGCTTGCCCTGCAAACCGCCCGTGTGCAACGCAATAATTTTCTGCCCCGCACTGAAATAACCTTCTGCAATTAAGCCATACAAGGCAAATAACATTTTTCCCGTATAAATCGGTTCAAGTGGAATCTGCTGTCGCTGTTCAAAGTCACGGATAAAGTCCAGTAACGCAGGGGTTGTTTTACCAAATCCAATTTAATTTTAACTGCCAATTTTTTGCCCGTCCGCTTTGATTTCGCCGTTTAACACCAACTCAGTTGCGCCGCCTTCAGGAATCCCCTCGCAAAAAAATCCTGCGAGTGGGTTGCTGAATTTTCATAAGCACCAGAAAAAGAACCGCTTTTAAATGACCTTTCTTGACTTAATGGCAGTATTACAAAAGAAGGGGAGTTGCCTCATTATTCAAAACAGGATTAACTAAGAAGGGATTTGCGCAAGATAGGTTCAAATTTATCCGCGTAACTTTTTATGGTGCTGGCTTTATCTAAACTGTTGATAATACGGCGGGCTGAATAATAATCGGCTTTACTTTCTGACATATAATCGCTAAGTTTTTTGCCTGTAAAAATCCCCGTCCGCATTCCATAGGACATCACTTCGTACGCAATGAGTGGGTCAAGTGCCAATTCAGGATGATTGACTAAATCACAACCGACCGCATCGCCTAGCCGTTTGTAATTGTTTTTCCAAGTAATTTGTACAAAACCACGCCCCCGATATTTAAAGCCATCGCCTTTTTGCGTGTTGCCATTTAACACAGCGGTTCTACGGCGTGTAGTGGTATCTGCAAGCACGGGGTCATATTTATTGAAATAGGATTGACCGCCATATTCGGTAATTGGTTTAAAGGTATTGGCAGTTTCATGTTTTAAAGTCGCTAGCATATACGCCATAGAAGTGCAGTAAGGCGAACTGCTATCTGCCTCTAAAGCACATAATAAAGCCTCTAACGCCTCAACCTGTGCCTGCGTTAGACCGCCGAAAGCGGCTTTATAACCTGCAAAAAATTTTGCTCTGTCAAACTGGCGAAATTTTTTCACACTGGCGGCTTCTGTTGGGGGAGCAGCAACAGGGGTGACCGTTGTTGTTACTTCTGTAACTTTTGCTGTACTTATGGTGACTGTCGTCGTGACAGGTTTAGACAACGCCTCTTTTGCAGCAGCTAATTCGGCTTCAGCCGCCGCAATTTCAGCATCAATAGCGGATGTATCAATCTCGTTGTTCATTTTTTATACCTTAAAAAGTTTAGCTGGCAGTCCGTAAGATAGATTCAAATTTTTCAGCATAACGGGTAATTGTATCGGCTTTGTCTAAGCCATTAATAATCCGCCTGGCATTTTTATAATCGGTACTGTCTTCAAAAATATAATCACTGAGTTTTTTGCCCGTAAAAATACCACGACGCATTCCGTAAGACATAATGTTGTAAGCCACACTCGGATGCAGGGCTTTGTCAGGGTCGCTGACTAAATCATACCCTAAAACATCCCCCAATTTTTTATAGTTATTTTTCCAAGTGATTTGTACAAAACCACGCCCGCGATATTTATAGCCATCACCTTGGGCGGTGTTGCCATTGCGTTTTGCGGTGGCACGTCGGGTTACTGTATCGGCTAACACAGGGTCATAGCGATTAAAATAGGTTTTCCCGCCGTATTCACTAATAGGATGAAAACTATCCGCTGTTTCGTGTTTAATTGTCGCGAACATATACGCCATATAATTGATTATATTAATATTTTGGTCTTGTTCAAAACAAACTAACAAAGTTTCCAACCCTTCAACTTGTTTTTGGCTGAGAATACCAAACTCGGCGCGGTACTCGGTAAAAAAAGTTTTTCTGTTAAACAGTCCTTCCTCACCTTCTGTACCGCTACCGTCTTTATCCGCAATGGGATTACCGTCATCATCAAAGTCTGTCATATTCACTCCTTAAAAATAGGTTTTAGTGGCTTATTGAGTTTTTCAATTTTTTTTCAAAACAGATTGCATAACTTTTAATTGTAGAAGCTCTGTCTAAGGAATTAATAATCCGTCGTGCAGAGTAATAATCGGCTTTGTTTTTAGACAAATAATCACTGAGTTTTTTGCCTGTAAACACACCAGTACACATTCCATAGGACATGATTTTATAAGCAATAGCTGGGTCTAATGCCAATTCTGGATTATTGACTAAATTGGCAAGCACGGGGTCATATTTATTAAAATAAGAGACACGACCGTATTCGGTAATCGAAGCAAAGGTGTTAGCCGTTTCATGTTTTAGCGTTGCCAACCTATATGCCATATAAGTCCAGTAGGGTAATTCTGCATCCTGTTCCAGTGAGGATAATAAAAAATTTAAGCCCTCAACTTGGCTTTGTGTTAGATTTCCAAAGGATTTTTTATAACCTGCAAAAAAAGTTTGTCGATTAAATTGCTGCACTAACTTAGGAGAAGCTTCAGCTATTTCTGTGGCAGGTTCAGTGACAAGTCGGGAAACGGTGGGATTGGCGACAAGTGTTGAAGAAAATCCTGATTTTGCTACTGCTAAGGCAGCTTCTGCGGCAGCAATTTCTGCATCAATGGCTGAAGTATCAGAATACCCACCTGTTTTATTTGTCATGTTAACCACCTTTTCAATTGTGTCAAATGGAGTTAAAAATTAGCGATGTTTTCTAATGTGCTGCACCAATTTATTTTACTTTGTTACGCTTTGTTAAATTTCACCTAAAGTTGTTTGCTTGGATTGGAAATATGTCCACTCGATTATGCCCAAAAATACTAACCTGTACAAGTCAATTACTTGGGGAGCCACGTTAAACTGTTTTCAGTCAATTCTTTAGGTTTATATTCTGCTCCTAACCAACCTGTATAAATAGAGGCGTCAAGGATTGAAAATAAATGAACAAAATCAATTTCACCTGTGCCAGGTTGACCGCGCCCTGGACTGTCGGCAAATTGAATATGACCTATTTTTTCAATATGTTGCTGAATAAAAAGGCTAAAATCTTCTGCCATTCGATGGGCGTGATAAACATCATATTGCATTGCTAAAGTCGCTTGGTTTAACTGTTGCAAAATATCTAACAGCTGCATCCCACTGTGAATCAAACAATGCGGCATATCGTGCGTGTTAATCGCTTCAAACACCGTTTTAACCCCAATGGAGGCAAAGGCTTCTGTGGCAAAGGTCAAGTTTTCTTGAAAAGTATCCAAGTAGAAAGGCGTTTTTTTTACGTCAAAACAACGCCCTGCTAATACATTAATCGCATGGGGTTGTAAATAATCGGCATAGCTAGCCGCTTGTTCTATGGCGTATTTAAACGCATCGCGTTTTTTGGGGACACTGGCTAACCCTTCGCCGCCCTGCATTAAATCATCTGCTGCAACATTAAATAAAACCAGCTTAAGTTGCTGCTCTTCTAAAATAGACTGAATTTGTTTGGCGGGTAAAGAATAAGGAAATTGAATTTCGACTGCCGAAAAACCCGCTTGTTTAGCGGCTGCAAAGCGGTCAGACAATGGCACTTCGGTGAATAGTAAACTGAGGTTAGCGCAAAATTGCAGCATAATTTTTTTACAGGGGTAAGTGGGTTGAAAAACAAGGTGTAAAGATTGAATGAAGTGTTGGATAAGAATTTTTCTTTAAAGTGGAATTTTATCAAAAAAAATACCCCGTCTGCGTTAAAATGCTCAGATACTTAACGGTTCTCCAAATTTAACCCTTTTTTAAACAACTTAAATTTCTGATTATGTCAAAATCCATTACTTTCAAGGTATACGCAGGTGGCAGTTTAAATGGCACAGTGCGTGTTCCAGGCGATAAATCCATGTCACATCGTTCCATTATGTTAGGTTCTTTAGCCGATGGCGTGACGCAGGTGACAGGTTTTTTGAATGCGGAAGATGCGATTTCAACGCTGGAAGCTTTCCGTGCGATGGGGGTAAAAATTGAAGGCCCTGTCAACGGTGAAGTGACGATTCATGGGGTTGGTAAATATGGCTTACAAGCACCAACTCAGCCGTTATATTTAGGCAATTCAGGCACTTCCATGCGTTTGTTAAGCGGTTTATTAGCAGGACAACCGTTTGATACGGTATTGACAGGGGATGAATCGTTATCTGGCAGACCGATGAAGCGAGTGACAGAACCTTTGGCAATGATGGGCGCACAAATTAAAACCACTGAAAAAGGGACAGCTCCGCTGCATATTACTGGAATGGCAGGACAATTAAAAAGCATTGATTACACGATGCCGATGGCAAGTGCGCAGGTTAAATCCTGTTTATTGTTAGCAGGAATGTATGCCACAGGTGAAACAACGGTGACTGAGCCTGCACCAACCCGTGACCATACAGAGCGAATGTTGGCAGGTTTTGGTTATCCTGTTTCGCGCGAGGGCAGCACAGCGACAATTAGCAGTCATGGCAATTTAACTGCCACCAATATTGACGTGCCAAGTGATATTTCTTCGGCGGCATTTTTCTTAGTCGGTGCGTCGATTGCGCCTAATTCAGATGTAACCCTGCAACACGTTGGGATTAATCCCACCCGCACTGGCATCATTGGTATTCTGCGCTTGATGGGGGCAGATATTGAGGTATTGAATCCGCGCGAAGTCGGTGGCGAACCCGTGGCGGATTTGCGTGTGCGTTCCAGTCAATTACAAGGCATTGAAATTCCTGAGGAATTAGTGCCGTTGGCGATTGATGAATTTCCAGTGTTATTTGTGGCGGCGGCGTGTGCAACAGGTCAAACCGTTTTAACGGGCGCGGAAGAATTGCGGGTTAAAGAATGCGATAGGATTCAAGTGATGGCAGATGGTTTGCAAGCTTTAGGGATTGACGCACAACCAACCGCAGATGGTATGGTGATTCAAGGGGGACAAATTGGCGGCGGGGAAGTCCATTCAC
>JAIFMS010000125.1 GCA_020048335.1 Methylococcaceae bacterium
ATCCAACAAGCTAATAATTTCATTGCTTGTGCCATGATTATCCGCATTTTTATCCGAATACTTAAAGTGAATGGAATCAAGTAATCCAATGCCGATAAAAAATAGCAGCACAACGAATGAAAGCATCCCTGTTTTATTGCTCACGATGCTTTGCAACGGTCTTTGCCACTGCGGTTTTTTTGAAAAATATCGTGTCAAAAAAACAACGGTGATGACCAACAGATAAATTAGCCAATCTGTCCACAACACAGCCATTATGACAACCTAACGCGCGGGTCAACTAAGGTGTAAGAAATATCGGTTAATAATAAGCCGAAGATATATAACACTGAGCCCAAAAAAACCATGGAGCGCACAATGGCAAAATCTTGCCGATTAATCGCATCAATCGTGTAACTGCCTAAACCTGGAATACTAAAAAACGATTCGGTAATTAAACTGCCCATAAATAACAGCGGCAAAATTACCACTACGCCCGTCAAAATCGGAATCATGGCATTTTGTAAAATATGGCTGAATAATACTTGGGTTTCGGTTAAGCCTTTTGCCCGTGCAGTGCGAACATAATCTTTTTCCACCTCTTCTAAAAACAAAGTCCGATACCATCTTGCCCCAGAGCCGATGCCTGAAATAACGGCAATAATCACAGGGAGTAATAAAAATTTAAACGCATTTATCCCCGTATCGTAGCCTGAAATAGGCACTAGCCGTAATAATTTACTAATCACAAATTGTCCACCAATAATATAAAACAAAGAGGAAATTGACATTAAAATAACGCATAAAATAATACTGCTTAATTCTAAATAACTATTGCGAAATAACACCATCATTAACGCCACAGAAATATTGACAATTAATCCAACAAGTAAGGAAGGTAAAGCAACTGCTAAAGAGGGCCACATTCGTTGTTTAATATCCGTACCAATATTGCGCCCACTGTCTGAAATACCAAATTGAAAAGCAAATAAGGTAATGGATTTTTGATAAAAAATAGTTTCAGTTACGGGGTTAGCCGCTTGTTGATTCCATAATAAGGGCAAATCATAACCGCGTTGTTGTTTCCAATTATCAACCGATTGCTGGGTAATATGTTTTTGTCCTAATTGCATTCGCGCCATATCATCGGGGCTATTGACCACAAAAAATAACACAAAGGTTAAAATATTGACTCCCATTAATAAGGGAAATGCGTATAAAAAACGGCGAATAATATATTGAATCATGTCAATTGTTCCATAATGGCAAGATGATTTTACGAAGCACCACAACGTTTTATTTTTAATGCCACACTCACAAGGCTTTTTAAGGGCTGTGGTGCATTAGGATGTAAGCCTTCTGAAATTTCAGTTAAAATATTTAATGCCCCGGGGTAAACAAAAACTTGATGTCCTTCCGCGCTTAAACAGGCAAAAATAGCCAATTCTTCAAGGAGATAGATACAGGATTTTTCAATACACTCCCGATAATAAGCATCGCCTAATTCAGCTCGTCGCTCGACAAACGTTTCTGCAAAATCACGCAGGCTGGTTGAAAAAATGTCATCGCTAAGGAATAGGTATTGTAAGCTGTGATAATGCGCATTGTAAGTAGAAGAATCTTGTATTTGTGAGCAAAGTACAACTTTAATATTGCAATGTTGAGAGTAACTTTGAAAGACAGGATTATTTGTATCAATCGTTTCTCTGCCTAAGCGCAAGGCTTTATTAAGCGCGTAATCTTGATTAACACCTTGAATTTCAAGCGTATGACGATGAATACTGTCCCCAATAAGCACCGTGCAGTGACTAAAATGGCGGCAAATCCAATCAATCATGCCCACCAATTTACCCGTAGTAAAGTTTTTATTTTCTAAGCTAATCCCCAAAATACAACGTTTATAATGATGCAAATTATATTTTTTAATCACAGGATTAATACTATAAACCTCGGCGCGATAACGCGGTGTCGTGACGGCGGAAATAGTTTTTTTAATTTGAGACACTTTAAAAAAGTCTTTGGTTTTCATCCGAATTCGATGGGCGCGTGTACCTAAATAAAAGGTTAATTCTTGCATTCGGGTTAATTCATCAATACAGCAAACTGGAATTTTATATAATTGTCCGAGCGGCGGTAAAGTGCCTGCTTCGTAGTCTGGAAATAATTTAGCCATTTCCCGTTTTCCGACAAAACTGATATTGCTGTTATTAAATTCTTTTTGTAAAGACTCAAGCGATATTTTGCGCGTGGCAGGTACAACAATCATCACAGTTTGTTGATTATCAATTTTAATGAGAACACTATCGACTAATTCATTCCCTAAATTATAATCATTAACCGCCATTTCATCATTACTATAGGCTTGGGAATGAATAATGGAAATATAACGAATCATCGCTTTATCAAGTAATTCGCGTACTTGTTTAATCGTATCATCCATATTCTAAGCAAGCCTTTGTGTTAGAGATTAATGATTTTAAAATAAAACACCTGAATGAAGATACTACCCTTCTTTGCCGTCAATCCGTGGGCTGGTTAAAATAGGTAAATAAACCAATGTGAATAATGAAAAAGCCGCCAACCAGCACACGGTGGAAAGAGCAATAAAAACGTTATACCAAGTTGGTAATGCCATTGGAATAATGACTCGACATAACGCGGCAAGGTTAATCAATACAAACGCCAGTGCCATGCTATTGGAAACGCGCAATGCCCGTCCAGTATGCCCTAAAGAAACCCGCGCCATCATCCCTAATGTTAAAATGCCAATCCCGCCTACGGTAAACGCATGAAGGGATAAACTCGCAGAAACCCAACCGTAAGCGGTTAAAGCGGTGAGGATAAAACCGATGATAATCCAGCCATAGCCTGCGTACAGCACACCTAAGAGCGGCACATAGAAAACCCGTCTGTCATACCAGTTTGCCACGCGCAGTAAATGGGTGATGGCAGCAAGCAGTGCCGTGATTAAGAGAAGAGTACCTGATTTTTCAAACAGTTGTAAAACAAACACAGCTGCCGCTGCAAGAAGGGCGATGTTGTCTAAAATAGGATTGGGGATAATCAACACCCCTGATAAACCGCGTTCGGTGAAAAAAGGAAACACCCGTCCTGCCATCACTAAAATCATCATCATGAAAGTGGCGGTGATAAGGGTCAACCCCGTTGCGGCACTGTGTAATGTAAAGCCCAGCACTTGCGCGTGTATCATGCCGTTGCCAATGCTGATTAACAGCAGCAAAGCAGGAAAAATTAGCTGTTTAAATTTTTGCGTTTCAAGAATGGGTTTTGCTAAACAATACGCCAATACAGGGAAAAAACTGACATCAACCAGCGCGATAAGCACGGCTGGAATGCTGTCCGCACAAAACGGCAGCACTCGTCCATAAAGCCATAATAAACAAAGACCTGCTAACTTTTCGCCTGATAAGGTTGGTTGCCCTGTCCAGTTTTTCACTGCCGTCAGCAGAAAACCTGCCACCACTGCCCCCGCATAGCCTAATAACATTTCGTGGGCGTGCCAATACAGCGGCGGAAAATAATGCCCTTCGTTCCCTCCCTGCAAAACAGTGCGCCACAGGGCGATAAAGGCTAAGGCAGAAAAGGCTGCTAAGGTAAAAAAAGCCCGAAAGCCTAATGCAAAAAGGGGATAAGCAAAAACTTGTGGTTTATTCATCATGTTTCCAGCCACGCTAATTCAGCAAGTGAAAAACCTGCGATTATACGCATTTCTTGATTAAACGGGCCTTTTGGCTTGCCTTTATAATAGCGCAGCAGCAATTGTTGATAGGTTGGTTCGGGGTCAAGCATTTGTTGCTGACACAGGGTTTTAAACCAATACGAGCCAATGGCAACATGACCGACTTCATCGTGCAGAATGCGGGTTAAAATCGCCACACTTTCGGTGTCGTGACGGGCTTTAAACTTTTCTATCATCACAGGCGTCACATCCAAACCGCGTGCCTCCATACAACGTGGCACTATCGCCAGTCGCGCCAACACATCGTGTGCGGTATCTTGGGCGTGTTCCCATAAGCCTTGATGCGCGGGTAAATCACCATAATCCATCCCTAAGGCGCGTAAATGCTGGCGAATTAAGGCAAAATGCTCGGCTTCTTCGGCGGCAACTTTCAGCCAATCCCGATAAAATGCTTCTGGTAAACCGCGAAACCGATACAGCATATCCCAAGCTAAATAAATCGCAATAAACTCAATATGTGCCAGCGCGTGAAATAAAGTTGCCACACCGCGTTCAGCATTTAGCCTGCGTTTGGGCATTTGTTTTGCAGGCAATAATACCGGGCGTTCAGGAAAGCAGGTCAATGCCATGGGCGCAACAGGCGAGGTTTCTTCCCATGTTAAGGTATTGTCTTGGCAGTGCTGCCAAGCCTGTTGGGTTAAACTAAGTTTTTGTTCAATATCGCTGCTGTGCAAACAAAGCGTGGCATAGTCAAATAAACTTTTCATACTGGAAAATAGAAGATGATTAAATATGGGGATACGATAGCACTGATTGGCTATTGTGGATTGATTTACACGCTTTCAGGTCGCTCCAGCTTGCCGATGCCGCAGTTTTTTTCGTTTCAAGACAAAATCCACCATGCTGGGGCATTTTTTGGGATGAGTTTACTCGCATGGCGATGTTTTCGACACTGGATTCAGCCTTCTTTAGCGGTGCGGCTGTTGAGTGTGGGCTTTTGTAGTGTTTATGGCGCGACTGATGAGTGGCATCAATCGTTTGTGGCGGGGCGACATTCGGACGTTTGGGACTGGGTTGCAGACACCTTGGGAGCAGGATTAGCGATGGGCGGGCTGGCTTATTTTTTACGCTCTGCAAAAGCGCGGTAAATTAGCTTTAATCCTGTTCAGTTTCATAGCAATTTAGATAATCGGCACAAAACTCGCAAGACGGCACACGGCAAACATACACCCCTTGAGTTTCACACAATTGTTTATACAGAAATTTTTTCCATTTCATATCGTGAACATTTTTTGCCGCTAATTCGGGAAAGTTGTAATTCAATAACGCGCTTAATTGTGAACGCGACCACA
>JAIFMS010000099.1 GCA_020048335.1 Methylococcaceae bacterium
CAATTTCAGGTTTTACCCCGAAAAATGGCAAGGTTGCCGACCCTGGTTTTAAGGCAATTGCACCAATTAATGGGGTAATTAAAATGCCACCCGTTTCGGTTTGCCACCAAGTATCCACAATCGGACAGCGAGCGTTACCGACAACGTGATAATACCACTCCCATGCCTCAGGATTAATCGGCTCGCCGACACTGCCCAAAACGCGCAAGCTGCTACGACTTGTTTTAGTCACAAACGCATCGCCTTGTGCCATCAAAGCCCGAATTGCAGTGGGGGCGGTGTAAAAGCTATTAACCTGATGCTTATCAATCACTTGCCAAAAGCGTGACGCATCAGGATAAGTGGGGACACCCTCAAATAGCAAGGTCGTTGCGCCGTTGCACAACGGCCCGTACAAAATATACGAATGTCCAGTAATCCAGCCAATATCGGCGGTACACCAATAAATATCGCCTTCGTGATAATCAAACACATATTTATGCGTGATGGCGGCATACAGCAAATAGCCGCCTGTGGTATGCAGCACGCCTTTGGGTTTGCCTGTTGAACCAGAGGTGTACAAAATAAACAGCGGGTCTTCCGCATCCATGCTTTCAGGCGGACAATCGACAGAGGCAGCCGCCATTAACTCGTGATACCACACATCGCGTTCAGGCTGCCAAGCGACTTCACGACCGCTGTTTTTAATTACAATCACGCTGTGTAAGTGCGGACAATGCGCTGCGGCTTTATCGGCATTGGCTTTGCTGGGAATAATCCGCCCACCGCGATAGCCTTCATCGGCGCAAATTAACACGCTACAATCGGCATCGCTAATGCGGTCGCGTAACGCTTCGGCGGAAAAGCCACCAAATACAATCGAATGCACTGCACCGATGCGGGTACACGCTAAAATGACCACTGCCGCTTCTGCCAACATGGGTAAATAAATGCACACGCGGTCGCCTTTTTTAACACCTTGATTTTTAAGCACATTAGCGAATTTACACACTTCGCGGTGCAGCTCGCGGTAAGTGATTTTTCGGCTGTGTTCAGGATTGTCGCCTTCCCAAATAATCGCCACTTGCTCACCGCGCGTTGACAAATGCCGGTCGAGACAATTCACGCTGACGTTTAGTTTTCCGCCTTTAAACCAACTGATGAAACCTTTGGAATAATCGTAGTCCAAAACTTGTTGCCAAGGTGCGTCCCAGCTTAAAAATTTCTGTGCCTGTTCTGCCCAAAAGCTTTCAGGTTCAGCAAGCGAGCGTTGATACATGGCTTGATACTGTTCCTGATTAAGCAACGCATGGTCAGCCACCCCAGCCGCAACAGGATAAATTTTACTTTCTGACATGAAAATTCCTCTTAAATTTCAACAGCCGCGTATTTTTACGTTTAATCCAATTCAGCAGGATGACCGATTCCAAAACTTTCCAGCAGCATTAAAAATACCCCGATACAAATCGCGGAATCAGCAATATTAAACGCGGGCCAATGCCAGTCTTGATAATAGACATCTAAAAAATCAATCACATAGCCATAGGCTACTCGGTCAATTAAATTACCCACCGCCCCGCCTAAAATTAATGACAACGCCACCGCTAACAAAACTTCCTGTTGTTTTAAACGGCTTATCCAAACCGTAATCGCGCCACTAATCAAAAAAGCCAATCCCGCAAACAACCAGCGTTGCCAACCGCCTGCGTGGGCTAAAAAACTAAACGCCGCGCCAGTGTTATGCACATAAGTCAGATTAAAAAACGGCATAATATTAATAGATTCATACAACTTCATCGAACTATCCACCGCGATTTTGCTGGCTTGGTCTAGGAGCAACGTAACAACCGAAATCCATACCCACTTAAGCATAATGGCGCACTTCTCCTGCCCCTGCGACATTTTCCACACAACGCCCGCACAGTTCAGGGTGTTCTGTGTTTGTTCCCACATCGGGGCGTTGATGCCAACAACGCACACATTTTGTGTGTTCTGACGCGGTGATTTTAGCTTCAAATACAACGCCTTGTTCTGACGCATCAGCTGGATTGGCTTCTTCAAGCAGCGTGACTTTTGAGGTAATAAACACAAAATGCAGCTCGGGTTCAATTTTTTTCAATTCCACAAAGGTATTGCCACTGACGCGCAACTCAACTTCGGCATTCAGCGATGAGCCAATACTGCCTTCACTGCGTTTTGACTCTAAATTTTTGGAAACCGTTTCACGCACTGCCATCACCACATCCCACGTTTTATGGCTAATCGCCGCATTCGCATCCAAAGGAAATAAACCTTCGTACCAGGTTTCTAAAAACACCGATTCACTGCGTTCTCCAGGCATCGCATTCCATAACTCATCCGCAGTGTAACTGGTAATCGGCGCAAGCCAGCGCGTCAACGCCTCAATCACATGGTACATTGCGGTTTGGGAAGAACGCCGCGCCAATCCGTCCGTTTTAGCCGTGTATTGCCTATCTTTGGTAATGTCTAAATAAAAGCCGCCCAATTCAATCGAGCAGAAATGCAGGATTTTTTGATAAATCGGTTGAAATTGATAACTTTCATACGCGGCAAGCACTTCTTGCTGTAAATGATACGCTCTATCCACCACCCAACGGTCAAGGGCTAGCATATCTTGTGCGGCAACACTATCGGTAGCAGGATTAAAATCCGCTAAATTGGACAACAAAAACCGCGCGGTGTTACGCAAACGGCGATAACCATCAGAAGTGCGTTTCAGAATTTCATCCGACACATTCATTTCACCGCGATAATCGGTTGCCGCGACCCACAAGCGCAACACATCCGCCCCTAAGTCTTTCATCACCGATTGTGGCGCGACCACGTTGCCAGCCGATTTGGACATTTTTTTGCCTTGTGCATCCACCGTAAAACCGTGCGTCAATACCGCTTTATACGGTGCAACGCCATTCATGGCGGTTGATGCTAAAAGCGACGATTGAAACCAGCCGCGATGTTGGTCTGAGCCTTCTAAATACAAATCCGCAGGGAAATGTAAATTATCGCGCCGTTGCAAGACTGCTTCATGGGTCACGCCTGAATCAAACCACACATCCAGCGTGTCGGTCATTTTTTCGTACTGCTCAACGTCTGCACTGATTAAATCGCTGACTGTGGCAGAAAACCACGCTTCAATCCCCTCTTGCTCAATTAATAACGCCACTTTTTCCACCAGCGCGGCAGTTTCAGGATGCAGTTGTCCTGTTTCTTTATGGACTAAAAAAGGAATCGGTACGCCCCAAGTGCGTTGCCGCGAAATACACCAATCAGGGCGATTGTCCATCATGCTTTCAATTCGCGCTTGTCCCCAATCAGGAATCCATTGCACTTGTTTGACTTCGTTTAACGCCGTTTCGCGCAGATTTTTTTGGTCCATTGCAATAAACCATTGCGGCGTAGCACGAAAAATAATTGGGGTTTTATGTCGCCAGCAATGTGGATAACTGTGAAAAATCGCCTCGTGATGTAATAATTTACCGCGCTCTTTTAACACTTCCACAACGTGCGGATTGGCATTAAAAACGTGTTCCCCTGCAAACAACTCAGTATTCGGTAAAAACACTCCATTGCTGCCGACAGGATTGTCCACCTCTAGCCCGTATTTTTGCCCGACCACATAATCTTCCTGCCCATGCCCAGGTGCGGTATGCACTGCGCCCGTTCCCGCATCGGTGGTAACGTGGTCGCCTAAAATAATTGGCACTTGTCTATCGTAAAATGGATGTTGTAAAAGTTGGTGTTCCAACGCCGCGCCGTTACAATAAGCAATAACCTGATAGTTTTCAATATCATAACGTGCCATTACCTGTTTTAATAAGGCTTCTGCAATCAACAACCGTTCTGGCTGTCCGTCTTTTTCACACTGTACGACGGCATATTCCAATTTTCCATTCAGCGCAACCGCTTGATTCGCAGGCAATGTCCACGGGGTGGTTGTCCAAATTACCACTGATAAATCGCCTTGTCCTGCGTGTTCAGGGGCATGATGACACTGTGCCATAAACGCCGCTTCGTCCACGACTTTAAAACGCACATCCACCGCTGGCGAATGTTTGTCTTCATATTCGACTTCCGCTTCGGCTAACGCCGAGCCGCAATCGGTACACCAATGCACAGGTTTCGCGCCCTTGTGTAAATGCCCGTTGCTATAAATTTTACCCAACGAACGCACAATATCGGCTTCAAATTTATAATCCATCGTTAAATATGGATTATCCCAATCGCCTAAAATGCCTAAGCGAATAAAAGCGTCTTTTTGCAAAGCAACTTGCTTGGCAGCATACTCGCGACAGGCTTTGCGAAATACAGCGGGTGATACTTTCACGCCCGCTTTGCCGATTTTTTTCTCCACTTGTAATTCAATCGGTAAGCCGTGACAATCCCAGCCAGGAATATAAGGCGCGTCAAAGCCGCTCAAGGTTTTGGATTTTAAAATAAAATCTTTCAAAATTTTATTCACCGCATGACCGATGTGAATTTCACCATTGGCATAGGGCGGACCATCGTGCAATACAAATTTGGGACGGTCTTGAGCCAATTCACGAATTTTTTGATATAACTTCGATTGCGTCCATTTTTGTAACCGAACAGGCTCAGATTGCGCGAGATTGGCTTTCATCGCAAACGCGGTTTTGGGTAAATTGAGGGTGTTTTTATAATCCATGATTTAAGTTTTACTATTTTTAAGATGAAAATTCATTGCCACGCGGCAGGAGGTGTTATTCTACAAATTTTAGCAAAGGGGAGGGTGTCTAAAAAACCGCCTCAATTCTGTTGAGTAGAAACATATAAGTTATCAGGTATCCTTATTTTGAAATCCACCCCATCTCTTCTTTACAAAACCAGAGTTCCCCCTTTGTTTAAAGGGAGGCTCAGGGGATTTAGTAATAAGTAAGTGAGCCAAAGTTTTTGTACATTTTATTTGCTAGAGGGACTGCAAAACCTAGGTTTTGCATTCCAAAACTTTTGTTTTACTACTTAACAAAGTTTAGCGTTTTTTCTTTACGATGAGCAATATTATGCAAGCGACTAAATTTTCCAGCACCGCTCTTTCTGAGCCATTATTACAAAGCATTGTAGCATTAGGCTATAGCGACATGACCCCTATTCAGGCAAAAAGCCTCCCTTTTATTTTGGCAGGGGAGGATATTATTGCCAAAGCAAAAACAGGCAGCGGCAAAACTGTGGCGTTTGGACTGGGTTTATTAGCCAATCTCGATGCCAGTCTTTATGAAACCCAAGCTTTAGTTCTCTGTCCTACCCGCGAGTTAGCCGACCAAGTGAGTAAAGCGATTCGGGGATTAGCCGCTTTTATGCCCAATATTAAACTGCTCACTTTGTGCGGCGGCGTGCCGATTCGCCATCAATTGGCTTCTTTGGCGCAACACGCCCCGCATATTGTGGTAGGCACGCCTGGGCGAATTAAAGACCATTTGACCCGAAAAAGTTTAAAGTTGGATGCGGTGCAGGTATTGGTGTTGGATGAAGCCGATAGAATGTTGGAAATGGGCTTTGAAGAGGAAGTCAAAGCAGTGGTTGCAGAAACCAGTTCTGACAAACAAACGCTGTTATTTTCTGCCACTTATCCTGATGCCATTCAAGCGATGAGTGCGAACATTCAACGCGCCCCGATTGAAATCAGCGTGGATGAGGTGCATCAAGCAGGACAAATTGAGCAACTTTTTTATAAGGTTGACGAAGCAGAAAAATTGTCCGCATTAGTCAGTTTATTGGCACAGTATCAGCCTGAGTCAAGCGTGGTGTTTTGTAATACCAAATATGCTTGTCAACAGGTGGCAGCGGGTTTAGCCCAACAAGGCTATAGTGTTTTAGCCTTAAATGGTGATTTAGAGCAACGCGAACGTGACCAAGTGTTGTTGCGTTTTGCCAATAAAAGCTGCTCTGTTTTAGTGGCTACTGACGTGGCGGCGCGGGGCTTGGATATTAAAGAATTAGCCGCTGTGATGGTGTATGACTTGTCGGCTGACCCGCAAACCCATATTCATCGCATTGGACGCACAGGACGGGCAGGGCAGAAAGGCTTGGCATTTAGTTTGTGTACCGCTGAGGAATTGCAACGTGCCAAAGCGATTGCAGCGCATCAAAAAATGACATTGCAATGGGGAACGCTGACTGCAACACGGGGGCAAAAAAATAAAACTTTAAAACCTGCGATGGTGACGCTAGTGATTGATGGCGGACGAAAAAGTAAAATTCGTGCCAGTGATGTGTTGGGGGCATTGACAGGCACAGCAGGGTTATCGGGTGATGAAGTGGGAAAAATTGATATTTTTGATGTGCGAACCTATGTGGCGATTAAACGCGCCAGTGCCGCGATTGCGTTAACTCGTTTGCAAGAAGGAACGATTAAAGGGCGGAAATTGCGGGTTAAAAATTTGGATTAACAGTAATTTTAAATTTTTCTGCCAAGCGAATGGCAAGCTTCGGTTACGG
>JAIFMS010000101.1 GCA_020048335.1 Methylococcaceae bacterium
TTTGGCGTACTTAAATGCCAAGAAACCTATCAACCGCAAACTGGATAATTTCCGCTTGCGATTGATTTGGAGAGATGGTATCTACGCGCTGCCAGTCCTTTAAGGACTGGAAGTCATTAATCCTGAGCGCGTAAAAACGTAATGGTTTGTTTTATAATGACTTTTTTATCTCGTTCCCAAATTTTATTTGGGAACGAGAAATTACAGAAAAACCTGCGTAAAATCCACTTCAATACTGCCAGCTTTTGCAATGCCGTTATGAATCAATTTTTCATCACTCGCTGTGCTGATAAATATATTTTTGCCAAATGGCTCAACTATCCAAACAGTATTGATGCCAGCATGAATTAATGAACGGGCTTTTTCTAACATCATTTGAATATTTTGACTGGGTGAAATAATTTCAATTGCTAAAGGTGGAAGTTGTGAGAATTTAACCACATCATTAAAAAAATTAGGATGTATCTTTTCTTTAGGAAAAACTGAAATATCAGGCGTAATACCGCTCAAAATATCTAATGTTAATTCAGGCAAAGGCGCAATGGTTTCATTTTTCAAGAGTTGTTTGATAATTTGTAAACAAATATAGCTGTGATTTAAAGAAGGCATTTTTTCTGTGACCGTTTCGATGGGGAAGTTGTCGTCTAGGATAGGTTCATCTAACATGATTATTTCCTTAAGTCAGTTTGTTATTTGGTTTTTGGGCAGAATTAAAATCCTGTTAATCATTTTGCGTGTTAATTTGGTTCAAAAGGCTAAATCCTGGGCGCGTAGAAACGTAACTGTTTGTTTTATTTAAATAACTCTTTACAAACTTTTGAATCAACAGCTTTTTTTCCTTCCGTATTTCCTGCATCAGCCGCTTTTTTAAACCATTCGCAAGCTTCTGTCAGTTTATCAATATCTGTTGGATACAACTCAGCTAAATCCTTTCCCAATAGAAAATAACGAGTGGAATCTGAAGTAATTGCCGTTGATTTACTATGGTGTGGTTTATTATTTTTAGGGCGATTTTCATTTCGATTAGGAAAAGAAGGTATAATAGACTTCACACTATTAATTACTACACTCTTGAAGATATTATTAATCGAAGAATAACTTTTTATATTAGATTTATTAGCAATATCTACTTCATCCTCTCGCTTGCTAATACCAATCAGTCCTGCTACATCCTCTCCCTTGTTAATAATTATATTATTAGTTGAACCATCTGCTATATTTGTCACTGTGTCTGCTCCTCCTGAAACTACTCCTATAGCTTCTCCAAAATGTAGCCGCTCAATTTTTTTTTCAGGCGATGCAATCATCATAGGCATTCCTGGTGGAGGTGCAGGCGGTTTATTACACTCAGATGCTGATGAAGTATTTTTGCATTTATCAGGCTCTTTTTTAGATACTGGAGCAAAATACGATTTTAAACTTTTGAGAAGCTTAGATAATTCATCATCGGGTGGATTCAAAATTTTATCTAATTCTTTATCCGCATAACTTAACGAACACCAGCCAATTAAACATCCCGCTACTATTATTTTTAATTTCATACCCACCTACCTTTAATTTATCTAAAGTACATTTTTACAAACTTTTGACTCAATTGCTTTTTTGCCTTCTTCATTTCCCGCATACGCCGCTTTTTCAAACCATTCGCAAGCTTCTTTCAAGTTGTTTCCATCCTTCGGATTCAATTTAGCCAGCCTGTCTCCCAATAAAAATAATGTATCTGCATCTAAATCGTTTTCAAACTGTAATCGTTCTATGGCATCTGTCCAATCTTTTTCATTTTCAGAACTTAAAGCAACTTTTGCTTGTTTTATGTCAGAATCATAACGTAGCGAGTCTGGCATGGATGTTTTCGTTACAGATGATATGGGCTCAGGTGGTATAGATTCAATAGGAGGTATGAACTTGACGAACGGCATGGATATAAGGTGATTGAATTGATACAAAGGTAATATTAGTGATATTAGCAATGTGAACATAATTGTAATTTTTATTAAACGATTTTCGGAAAATTGCGATGTAAAAGAAATGGTAATTTTTAAATACTTATTCAGTATTTGCATAACCAATTCAAATATTTTTCGTTGTGACGCAGGACTTTGATAATCCAATTTATCCCACTGCCGAATAAACGACACTGGCGTTAATTTTTGCGCTAATAAATCCGACAACAACGCATCTTTAGCTAATTCCAGCGCAGACAAATCCTTTGTTACAGCTCTGGCAATTTTTAATGCCTCGGTTCTGAGTTCGGCAATTTCTTCATAATTTTCTTCAGCTTTCAATAACAATACGCGGATTTTTTCTGCCCGTTCTTTTCTGGAATCCTTACCGCTTTTCGCAATAAACAACTTACCACCCTGTACACCCCCGCCTCCAATACTCATAGTCGGTAATTGCCCAGGATTTTCCGCTACGACACGGCTCTGCACATAATCAAACCAGTCATCCATGCTAATCCAGCCCGTACCATTCTTGTCGGTTTCCTCCGATTTTAAACCAGAAATCAAATACTTAGTAAATATACCATAACCTTCTTTGGCATTTTCTTTAGACTGTTGATTTCTCGTGGAACTGGTCATTAAATAAGTGCCACGCGCACTATGATTGAGCTGTTGCAATTGGTCAGATACCGCGCCACGAAAACCTTCTGCCGCCGCACCACTAAAACAACAATCCAAAATGATTACTTTTCTTGCACAGCGCGGATTGGTGTTTAGAATATTGTAAATCTTGTCAACATGAATTGCGCTGGTTTCCAAGTCAGCAATTGCTGTGTCAAAGGTGGTTAAATACAATTGCCCTGCATCATTGGGTTTACCATGCCCCGAATAATAAAACAGCAGCAAATCATCGCTTTTTAAGGCTTTAACCGTGCGCTGCAATTCCCGCTGAATTTCGTAATGCGGCTTATTTTTCAAGGCAATCACTTCAAATTCGGCATTCTCCGAAGCCAGCACCTGCGCTAAACCATCCACATCATTTTCAGGACAGACTAAATTAGGCAATGTTTTTTTGTCTTTTTCTTCAGGAAATTGGCTATTCCCGACCAAAATAGCGTATTTTTTCATGGCGAAATCTCGCTTAAAAGCCTCTTTTTTTGTTAAAGAGAGATTGAATAATTACTGAAACGAATGGCTATCAACCCACTCGCGCAATACCGCATTCATTTTAGTTTGCCAATCATCGCCTGTTGCTTTAAATGCGGCAATAATATCCAAATCTAAACGCAAATTAATGGCGGTTTGTGAAGAACGCCCACGTTTAATTAAAACCCCGTTTTTATATTCGTCCGCGTGTTCAAAAAACGCATCCGTTAATTCAGGCGCATCATCTTCATCAATCCAAGCGGTTTTGATAGCGGTTTTGTTCTCGTTCATTGCATTTTTTCAAATCACAGTATAAATCGTTTGTTAAAAACCTCCCTTTTTGTAAAGGGAGGTGGATTGGAGGATAGTTTCAATTTTAAAATAAAAACAATTAGTTATCTACAGACTCATTGGCGTTATCAGAAAGATTAGCTGTTTCAGCATTATCAACATCGTTAGGCGGTATCACTAATTGCTGAATATGCTCCAATGTTATATCGCGTGAGGCAATTTTAATCGTTGTGCCATCTGGCTTGGTTATGTCAATTATCACCGTCGTATCTTTTAAAGAAGGTCTTTGAAAATACATCATAAATACGCTGTAAATTCCTATCGTTGTCAACTCACTGGCTACATTACAACAAAAATCAGCTATATTAATCAACTCAACTATCCCTCCTTTTGCACCTGGAGACACGACACTTTTCGGGCGTTCTACCTCAATACCAGTTTCTTCTTCAATACTGCGGCATATTTTTTGTGTTAAATCCTGCAACTCATCATCTTCTAATTCACTACACACTAATTTAAACGTTGTTTTCATCATTTTCTCCAGTTAATTATTTTCAATAGTTTTCATACAATTATGCCTGTTTTTCAACCGCCTGCAAAAACTCCCGCATCTCCTCATTATCAACGCGCCGATAAATCTCCTCAACTGGCACTGTCAAATCCAACGATTCAAAAAGCACCGCATCGCCTAAAAAATAATGTGCAGAATCCCAACTGGCAGAACGGCGCGAAACTTCAATATGCACAGTATCCTGCTCAATCAGCACATATTCCTGCAACGTTTCAATCTGCCGATAAGCGAAACGTTTAGTGGTGTGGTCTTTGCGACGGGTTGATTTTGACAACACCTCCACAATCAAAACCGGCTTTTCCGTGTAATACTCATTATCAGTGTCATCACCGCAAACCACCATCACATCAGGGTAGTAAAATTTAGTTTTGCTGACATGAACTTTGATATTCGAGGTATAAACATCACAAGGCGCATTTTCCAAGTGATTACCCAATTTTCTAGCCAGATTGAAAATGATTTTTTCATGATTCCTACTCGTACCCGACATCGCATAAACGATGCCATCCTCGTATTCGTGTTTGGTTTCACTGATTAATTCACCCGCTAAATAGTCTTCAACACTGACTCTATTTTCTTTTAAAACCGCACTCATCACTTCCCCTTTGTTTTGTAAAAAAGGCTACCAACTTAAGGCGGGACAGTTTTTAGGGTTAAGCCGTTCGTGGTGAGCTTGTCGAACCATAAACGGCTTAACCATTCACCCTTCGACAAGCTCAGGGCGAACGGTTAAGTTTTATCCCGTCTTAAGTTGGTAGCCGTAAAAAACTAGCCCGCTATAGTTTCGATTTTAGCACTACAGCCAAAACGCAAAATGAAAAGTTTAGCCGTCTTTTTGTGTTAGGCTTTATAATCACACCCGCCTAAAAAACAACAGTAATTTCATTTATTTAAGGGGAAACCTATGGCAGAAAGATTAGGATTAACATTTTCCGGTGGCGGCTTTCGCGCCTCCTTTTATCACATCGGCGTATTAGCACAAATGGCTGAACAAGGTTTACTACGCCATGTCGAAGTGATTTCAGCCGTGTCGGGTGGCTCAATTATTGGCGCGTTGTATTATCTACATTTAAAAAAATTATTAGAATCAAAGGTCGATGCCGACATTACCGACCAAGATTATGTGCAGATTGTGCAGCAAATTGAAGTGGATTTTTTAAAGGCGACTGAAAACAATATTCGCATGGAAACCTTTTCCAGCTTTATCGCTAACTTTAAAATGACCTCGGTACGTTATTCTCGCAGCGACCGTTTAGCCGAATTGTACAATCAACATTTTTACCAAACAGTCTTGCCAGAGGACGCGGGGATAGGCAATCCCGTACAAATGCAGCGGCTGAAAATATATCCATTGGCAGATGATGAAAACTTCCATCCGAATAAACATAACGCCGCACGGAAAGCTAAAGTCCCCATTTTGGTGCTGAATGCCACCACCTTAAACACTGGGCGCAATTGGCAATTCACCGCCGACTCCATGGGTGAGCCACCTGAGCGACTGGATTACACGAGTGATAAACCAGATTCTCCCCACGAAAATATTGATAAAAAAACCATTCGTCTGCGCCGAGCCGATAATTATTCAGAGATGGCCATTATCAAAACCGAAAGTGGCAAAGTCATTTTAAATCAGCAACAAATCCCTTTAGGTCATGCGGTTGCTGCCTCGGCCTGTGTGCCGGGGTTGTTTTATCCGATGTCAGTCACAGGGCTTTATAGAGATCAATGGTTGAAAGAAAATCAAACCATCACGCCGCAATTAGTCGATGGCGGTGTGTATGATAATCAAGGCACACGCGGAGTATTACAACATCGCTGCACTTGTTTTATTATCAGTGATGCCTCTGGGCAAATGGGGATAGAAAATGAAGTCGCAACCGATAATTTATCCGTGCTATTACGCATGGCAGGCATTTTGCAAGACCGTGTGCGCTCTGAAAGTCTAAAACATTTACTCACGCGCACCGGTCAAGGGGAAAATGGGCGGTGCAATGTGGCGTTTATGGATTTACGCAACGGTTTGCCAATTCGGGAAATTGCTTGGATTGATGAAAAAGGGCTGCAACAACTGGACAAGATAATTCCTGCCAGTTCACAAAAGTTTGGGGTTGACCCTCGGGTGCAAGAAAGTTTGTCGTTAATGCGCACTGATTTAGATGCGTTTACCGAAGTAGAGGCGTATTCACTAATGTTAGATGGCTATCGAATGAGCGAACCTGAGTTTACTCGTTTTAAGCACACGGCTGAACATACTGGTATCCGAGAGTCAAAAACACTGCCCAAAGCCCGTTGGAAATTTAGTCAAATTGCGCCATGGATGGAAAATCCTACCGCCGATTATCTGGAACAATTAGAGATTGCTAAAGCCGTGCCGTTTAAGGTGTTGAAGTTTTTTCCGTTTAAATTAGGCATTCCATTGGTTCTAGTGATAGCGGCAATTATTTATCCGTTGTATCCACAAATTGTGCAATTACTACATCATGCCGTGCCGATTTATGCGTTATTGCTGGTTGTCGCGGCTGTAATTTTGAATAAAGCCCTGCCGCATTTTGTCATGTTACGCTTGTTGCGGCGGCAAGTGCGCTTAATTAAACGCACCACAGAAGTGATTGGACTGCTGTTTGCTACGGTGTTTTTTAAACTTTATTTAAAATTTATTAATCCCCTGTTTTTAGCGCGGGGCAGATTAGATGAATTGAAAAAAAGAGACGGACAAGTATAAGCTTTATTTTTATCCCTTATTTAACAGGAATTTAACATGACTACCGACAACAGCCGCCATCAAACTTTCACGGGCAACGTCACCAACGGCAACGTTAATTTTGGTGATAACAGTGTTTTAACTAATACCATTAGCCAATTATCCACTGAAAACAGCGAATTAAAAGCGTTGTTGACGCAATTGCAAACGCTGATTAATCAAAGCCCATTGCCCGAGCACGATAAAAAAGAAGCCCTAGCTGAAACTAAAACCATTGCCGAAGCCGCCACGAAACCGAAAGAGGAGCAGGAAACGATTGTTCGTAAAACCTTACGTTATTTCAAAGGCTTAGGCGCAGATTTAGACAGCGTGCCGGAAATTGCGGTCAAATTGGGGGAAACGGTGGCTAAGATTGCGTTGTTGGCTGGGGTTTAAAGCCAACGATAACGTGTAACCGTTTAAATTAACGTAGCGGCATTGATTGGCATGAGCAAAAAATACACTTGGCACGAGGCAAAACGGCAAGCCAATTTGGAAAAACACCCGCTTGATTTCATAGATGCCGACTACGTTATTGAAAGTCCTTACCGTTTGGATATTGAAACTGAGCGCAACGGTGAACGTAGGCAACAATCGTTTGCTTATGTCTTTGAACAATTGCTGGTTTTAACGGTGGTGTATCTTCCCAAGAAAACACCACATATTATTAGCTTTCGTCCAGCAAAACGCAGTGAAAGAGAGGTTTACTATGACTGGCTTGAAAATGACTACAATGACCATTGAGCAAATGCGCAGGGCGCGTGAGCAAGGGCAATCGAAAACTGATTGGGCATTGCTGCGGCAACATGGGCGCGATGGCTTTGAACCAGAAGAGGATGAAGATTCGCCAGACGCTACATTGCTGATGTGTGAAGCAGTTGAAAAACGCCGTGCCGCGCAATCTACGCAACGAATTGATAAAGAACAAGTGGCGATTCGGGTTGATAAGGATATTTTGGCTTTTTTTCGGGCAACCGGTTCAGGTTGGCAAACGCGCCTAAATGCGGCGTTGCGCGAGTGGTTGGCTGCGCATTCTCACACGGTATAAACGCCAATAATTAATTGGCTGAAAAATTTATCTGCGCATCGTTTAACAATTGAAAAACAACTTAAAGGGTAAAGCCATGAAAATAAACCGCCAACAGGTTTTAGAGATTCTGCAATGTCATAAAAATGAGTTAATGCAGCACTATGCGGTGCAATCATTGGCTTTGTTTGGTTCAATGGCACGCAACGAGGCAACTGCTGACAGCGATATTGATTTATTAATTGCTTTTAATAAATCAGTGGGATTATTTCATTTTTTAACGGTTAAACAGCATTTGCAAGAATGTCTTAATCATAAAGTTGATTTAGTGACCTATTCTGCGTTAAAAAGTCCTTTGAAAGAGCAAATATTACGGGAAAAGATTGATGTCAGCGATGTTGTAATTTGCCGTTTTTAGTGCCTTTTTTGCAAGTAATATTAAAGAATTGGAAAGATTAATTTTTTTCTCACATTGGGCTGAATACACATTCTCACACGACATAATCGCAAATGTTCAACTGGTTTAAAAAAAATACCGACAACAGTCGCCAGCAATCGCTGAAAGGCAATGTGAAAAACGGCGTTGTTAATTTTGGCGATAATGTTGTCATCAATAATAATTACGATGTACCGCAAAAAGCGTTGGATAATTTGAATGAATTATTGGACATTAAGAAAATTGAAATTAGTAAACGTGACGCGCTGATTCAAGAATGGGTACAAAAATATAAGGAGTTAGAGAAACAATTAGCCAGCCGCACCGATGATATTGCGAAAAAAGCCAAAGCGTTTTTGGATAAAGGTGATTTAGAACAGGCGGAAAAGCTGTTTATACAAGCCTTGGCAAATGACCTGAAAAATGCAGCTGCCAATGCTTTTTCCTTAGCGCAAATTAAAAACCTGCAATATCAATGGGCTGAAGCGATAGCTTACTATCAACAAAGCCTGCAACTTGACCCCGACAATGCGGACGGTTGGAATAGCTTAGGGCGTTTGTTATACCTTACAGATGAACTGGACGAGGCGATTACGGCGTATCAAAAAGTGCTGGATTTAGGAAAAACGCATCAAAACCAAGAAGAAATTGCAGTAGCCTACGTCAATTTAGGGACTGTGTACAGAACATACGGCAAGTTGGACAAAGCTATTGATTTTTATCAAGAATCTTTAGAAATTATCAAAATTTCAGGTGATAAAAGAAATATGGCTGCCGCTTACGGTAATTTAGGAGAAGCTTACAGAATACACGGCGATTTGGATAAAGCCGTTGAAATACAACAAAAAGCCTTAAGCCTTAATCAAGCATTAGGTAGACAGAAAGGCATTGCAGTCAATTACGACAACTTAGGAAATGTATACAAAGAACTCAGGGAGTTAAATAAAGCCATTGGAATGTATAGCAAAGCCTTAAGCCTTAATCAAGCATTAGGTAGACAGGAAGGCATTGCAGTCAATTACAGCAACTTAGCGGTTGTGTACCAAGTACGTGGGGATTTGGATAAAGCCATTGATTTTTATAATAAAGCCTTAGCCATTAATGAAGCATTAGGCAGAAAAGAGAAAATGGTAAGCAATTACGGCAGCTTAGGATTTGTCTACAGTATACTTGGCGAGTTAGATAAAACCGTTGAAATGCACAACAAAGCTTTAAGAATTGATGAGGCGTTAGGCAATAAGCAAGGCATGGCACAAAATTACGGCAACCTAGGGAATGTGTATCAAAAACGCGGCGAGTTGGACAAAGCCATTGAAATGCACAACAAAGCTTTGGTTATTGATGAGCAAATGGGTAACAAACCAGGCATGGCAAACAATTACAATAATCTAGGCATTGTTTATAAAACACGCGGCGAATTGGATAAATCTATTGAAATGTACAAGAAAGCTTTAGAAATTGATGAGTCATTAGGTAACAAAGGAGAAATGGCAGCAAGTTACGGTAACTTAGGGTTCGTGTATCAACTACTCGGTGAATTAGACAAAGCCATTTACATGAATAATAAAGCTTTGGCTATTGATGAAAAAATGGGCAACAAACTAGGTTTGGCAGAAGACTATAGCAACTTAGGTTGTATATATGCGGTAGGCGGCGAATTGGACAAAGCCATTGATTTTTATAGAAAATCCTTAACGATTAGCGAAAGCTTCGGCATGAAAGAAACATCAGCTAATCAGTACGCTAACTTAGGGAATGTTTATACACAAAAAGGTAACAAGACGGAAGCCAAACGCTATTATCAAAAATCCATTGAGTTGTTTAAATACCTAAAAAGCCCGAATGAAAAAGTAGTGCAGGGCTGGTTGGATAATTTGAAATAACCGCTCACAAACTTAACAACAGGAATCACACGATGAACACCACGCAAAACCGAATTACCTATAATCCGCTGCAATGCGGCGGCAAACCCTGTATTCGCGGCATGAGAATCCGGGTCAGCGATATTTTACAAATGCTTGCAGAAGGCGTTGGCAACGAAGAAATCTTGCAAGACTTTCCAGACTTAGAACCGCAAGATATTCAGGCGTGTTTGCTCTATGCTGCACGGCGCGTTGACTTTGAACGATTAGCCGCATGATTTATTGGGTTGATGCGCAATTTTCAACATAACTCATTGATTTATATTATCTTGGTAGCCCAAATGAAAAATTAGTGCAAGGCGGGTTGGATAATTTGAAATAACCGCCCACAAACTTAACAACAGGAATCACACCATGCAAATCGCCCTAGACCTTCCCAATGACTTTGTTGCCCTACAACCTATCAAAGACATTGAACACGACATCCGCCTCAGCTACGCTTTATGGTTGTTTAAACAGGCAAAAATTACCCTTTCAACAGCAGCAGAACTGGCAGCAATGGACATTTACAGCTTTATCGCGGAATGTAAAAAAAATGAAGTGCCAGTTATCAATATCAGCAAAGAAGAATTACAGCAAGAATTAGCCGCTATGATGTCACTATGATTTTAGTTGCCGATACCTCCGCGCTGATTGCCTTAGCAACTTGTCATCGTTTGGAATTGCTAGAACAGCTTTTTAGCGATGTCGTTGTGCCAAAAACTGTTTATGATGAAGCTACACAACCGAATAAACCGCAAGCTCGACAACTCAAAACCTATTTGCAAAACAAAGTCCGTCAAGTGGATTTAAAAAACTTTGTGTTTTTAGACGGCTTTGCCGATGCCGGTGAAACAGAAGCAATGGTTTTATATAAACAAATTCAGGCAGATAAACTGCTGATTGATGATAAGCGCGGGCGTAATATTGCTAAACTGAATCAAATTAGCACTATCGGTTCATTAGGCGTGTTGCTGGTCGCTAAACAAAAAGGCTTGATTGCAGAAATTACCCCCTTTTTAACCATTTTAGAAAAATCGGAACTTTACCTTAATAAACAATTAATTAGCACTGTATTGGATTTAGCAGGCGAAGCCAATGTTGAAATAGCTAAAGTGCAAAGCTAGTTAGCTATGTTGCCATAACCGCCACAAACTTAACAAACAGGAATCACAGCATGTCAGCAAAAGACACTTTCCACGACATTGTTAAACACGCCCTGATAAAAGACCATTGGATAATTACCGCCGACCCTTTATACATCCGCTTGGTCATTTATCAACCTGAAACAGAGGAGTTAATCCAATGGATACCCTAAACAGCTATCGTGACAAAATTAAACAACTGCTTGAAACCATTGCCCCGCCATCGAATGAAATTGAAAGCCAAATCCTGATTGATACCGAACATGACCACTATCAAATCACCCAAGTCGGTTGGAAAAATAACCGCCGCGTGCAGGGTTGCGTGTTACATCTGGATATTAAAAATGACAAAATTTGGATACAACACAACGGCACTGAATTGGATATTGCACAGGAATTAGTCAAACTGGGTATTCCTAAAGAATGGATTGTATTGGGTTTTCAATCTGCTTATAAAAGGCAATTTACAGAGTTTGCCGTTGCGTAAAAAATACAGAAGGTTAAACAATCGCCCACAAACTCAGAAAATTTAACCCACGAGGACGTTTAATCATGACACTCTCCACAACTATTCCCATTGAAGCCAATCTCTATCAACAAGCCCAACACGATGCGGCATTAAGCCACCGCTCTGTGGCGCAGCAAATCGAATTTTGGGCGCGAGTAGGACGTGCCGCTTTAGAAAACCCTGACTTACCAGTTAATTTTATTGCCGAATCCCTGTTATCACTTGCTGAACCGCACCATGACCTTAAGCCTTTTGTGCCAAGGAGTCATCAGGTATGAGCTACCGCGTTTTACAAACTCGCCGCTTTGCTCGCCAATACAAAAAACTCCACAACAATAACATTGCTGATGTTGACCAAGCCATTTTCACCATTGCAGATAAGCCAGAATTGGGTGAACGTAAAAAAGCTGATTTGGCTCTGCTGCGCGTTTATAAATTTCGTAGCAATGGACAGCTTTATTTACTAGGTTACACCGTAGATGATGAGGTACGCTTGGTCTCTTTAGAAGCTATAGGCTCACATGAAAACTTTTACCGCGATATAAAAAGATGAATACCGTTACCAGTTGCTATCTTGAAATTACTGCTGCCCGTTATTTAAAAAACTATCAAATTGAATTTGAATTTAATGATGAAACACAAACCATTATTGATTTTGAACCGTTTTTAAAACAGGCGAAAAATCCAATGCTGAAAAAATATCTGGATTTAAACCAATTTAGAAATTTTACGGTGCGTGATGGCGATAGTGATTGGAATGATTATGAGCTTTGTTTTCCCATTGCCGATATTTATGAAGGGCATTTATGAAAGCAAAGCTGGTTGGATAATTTGAAATAACCGCCCACAAACTTAACCACAGGAATTTCACCATGATAGACATTCACAACCTGCATTTAAACTACATCACCAACCCGCAAGGCGAAAAAACTGCCGTCATGTTACCGATTGAGCAATTTATGGAACTGATGGAGGATTTGGAAGATTTAATTGCCATCGCTGCGCGTAAAAACGAAGCCACCACCTCGCACGACGATTTGTTAATGGAGTTGGCAAACGATGGGTTGTTATAAAATTCACTGGAAAGAGTCCGCTAAAAAGGAATTAAAAAAACTCGATAAAACCATGATTAAACGCTTGTTGGAACAAATTGACTTGCTGGCTGAAAATCCGCGCCCGCTCACTTGCAAAAAACTGCAAGGCATGGAAAATTTTTATCGGGTTCGTGTCGCGGATTATCGGGTGATTTATTCCATAGAAGATAATGTGCTAAAAATCGAAATTATCCGTATCGGACATCGGCGTAATATTTATCAAAACCTTGGGAAATTGAAATAGGGCGAGTTGGGTGCGTTGCAATAATTGCCCACAACCTTAACAACAGAAATCACACGATGAACACTGCGCAAAACCGAATTACCTATAATCGGCTGCAATGCGGCGGCAAACCCTGCATTCGCGGCATGAATTTTGCCAGTTGTGATAAAAATTTCGCAATAAAGCAACGGTTTTAACAACCTACCGTTCTTTATCCACATCCACTACAAAATCATTTTTCAGCCAATTTCTACCCAATAGCAAAGCAAACTGCATCCTTTCACGGTTGCGCAAATTGACCTCAATCATTTTCTCTTGCCCTTGCCAACGAATCGGCAGCAAGACCACATAGCGTGATTCAGCCCCTTGGGCATTTCGCACGGTTTCTGTTTTCACAATTTTTGCTACCAGCTGTTTGCTCTCACCGTCCTCATTTTCGGTTGTAAAATGCAGCCATTTTCCAATGTTGGCACTGGGTTGGGACTGTTCTTTTTCAATATAAAAATCATAAGCATTCAATGAACTGGTGTTTGCCCCCGTATCAACCCGTGCGTGATAGGCAATTTCGTATAACTGCACCACTTCAACACCTGCCACAATTTGTTTAGTCCCTAATCCACTGCAATTTTTACCCGCAGGTGCATCTTGTGCGTGGCTGACCGATGTTGAACAAACTAAAAAAGCCGTAAAAAATAAAAAGTAAATTTTTGACACCGTATTTTCCTATAACCTTAAGCCGTTTAATTATTTTAACACGACATAAAGCGCAATTATTAACCATTGTAACGGCTGTTTTTGCCGTTGTTAAAATTATTTATACATGACCAATTTTATTTAAAAAATAGCTTAATTAACAAGGAGTTATTTTTAAAATATCACTTTATTACGGGGCAAAAAAACAATTAACAGCTAAAATCAATCCCTTTTATTTATTTTATTGCTATTACCGTGTAGAATAGCCTGCAATACAGCAAGGTAAGAAAAAAGGTTGTTTGCCAGTGTTACGTTAAGTAATGGTGATAACCTAGAAAGATCGAAAAAAAGTAAATCGTTTTCCAGTACCCGCTCTATTAATAAATGTATTATCTATAACGTTAGTGAAAATTAACATCCAAAGTAAGAGAAGAAAAAATGTCAAATTTAGTTGAAGGTACTGTTAAGTGGTTTAATGACGAAAAAGGTTTTGGTTTCGTTGAACAATCAGGCGGCAAAGATGTATTCGTACATCACAGCGCGATTAACGGTAGTGGTCGTAAAACCTTGCAAGAAGGACAAAAAGTGTCTATGGAAGTTACCCAAGGTCAAAAAGGTCCACAAGCTGAAAACGTAACGCCTTTATAAGCCTTACGATTTTAGTTTAACAAAGTGCCATACTGTTCTTTGAGCAGTATGGCATTTTTATTTGTGTTAGATTAACCGCCCCCACAAATCGTATTCGTCCGCCTCCTCTATTTCGACGGTCACAAAATCCCCAACTTGCAAATGCGTTGCGCCATCAATAAATAACTGCCCATCAATTTCAGGTGCGTCGGCTCTTGTTCTGGCAACCGCCCCTTCTGCTACCACTTCATCAATTAAAACCGTTTCAATTCTACCAATCCGTTGCTGCAACCGTTCTGCACTGATTTGCGCCTGATGTGCCATAAACCGTGCCAAACGCTCTTGTTTAACAGCCTCTGGAATTTGCTCAGGCAAGTCATTTGCCACCGCACCTTTTACTGGCGAATAAGCAAAACAACCGACTCTATCCAATTGTGCTTGGGTTAAAAAATCCAGTAGTTCCTCAAACTCGGCTTCCGTTTCACCCGGAAAACCCACAATAAAAGTGCTGCGGATAATTAAATCAGGACAAATCGCTCGCCATGCTTTAATGCGCTCTAAATTATTTTCCGCCGCAGCAGGGCGTTTCATTAATTTTAAAATTCGACGGCTAGCGTGTTGAAACGGAATGTCTAAATAGGGCAAAATTTTTCCCGCCGCCATTAAGGGAATCACCTCATCAACGTGCGGATAAGGATAAACATAATGTAGGCGTACCCAAACGCCCAACTCGCCCAAAGCTTGAGCTAATTCATAAAAGCGTGTTCTCACGGATTGCCCTTGCCAAGAACGCGATTCATAATTTAAATCCAAACCATAGGCACTGGTGTCCTGCGAAACAACTAATAACTCTTTCACCCCTGCGGCAGCTAATTGTTGAGCTTCCAATAACACCTCATCCACAGGACGGCTGACTAAATCGCCGCGCATAGAGGGAATAATGCAAAAAGTGCAACGGTGATTACAGCCTTCGGAAATCTTTAAATACGCATAATGCGTTGGTGTTAGTTTTATGCCTTGTGGTGGAACTAAATCTAAAAATGGCTGATGCGGTGCGGGTAAATACTCATGCACCGCGCTCACCACTTCTTCCAAAGCGTGCGCCCCTGTGACTTTTAAAACTTGCGGGTGTTTTTCCCGAATTTCAGCCTCACGCATCCCTAAACAGCCTGTCACAATCACCTTGCCATTTTCTGCTAAAGCCTCTCCAATGCTATCTAAAGATTCTTCTACCGCCGCATCAATAAAACCGCAGGTATTGACGATAACTAAATCGGCTTCTTGGTAAGTGGCTGAGACAGCATACCCTTCTGAGCGTAAGCGGGTGATGATGCGTTCACTATCAACCAATGCCTTAGGGCAGCCTAAACTGATAAAACCGACACGAGGATTGTTCATTTTTCACTCTTTGCAATAAAAATCCGCCTATTTTAGCCCAGTTAAGGCGGGGTCGCTATGCGTTGCTCTGAACTAAAAGGATTCAATCTATTTTTAACGGTTAAATACGCGCTGATAATTTTGTGCTAATCTAAGCATCACTCAAGGCAACGCAATGCGTGTCCTGAGTAAACAACCGTCTTTTTATTTTTTTACAGGAGATTACAATGGCAGAATGGCGCAAAGTTGCAAAAGCATTTGCTTTAGCCGATGGACATATTACACAAAAAGAAGTTGAAATTTTGCGTGAGCAAATTTTAGTTGATGGCGCGGTTTCTAAAAGTGAGATGGATTTTTTACAAGAAATCAAAACTGAAGCGAAAACGGCGGTTAAATTGTTAGATGACTTGATTGCAGAATGTGCAGCGGTTGCTAGCGCGTAATAAAACAAACAGTGGGTGATTGCCCACTGTTTCATTTTGGAAAGGTGGACTTTAACTCATGTTTAAATTTCTTGCTATTGCGCTACTCACAAGCCTTTTTTCTATCGCACGGGCAGAACCGAATATTCAGAGCGAAACCCATTATTATGAGGTGGATGGCAAAACAGCGCGAGCGATTCGTCAAGACATGAACAGCAAACGCAGTGGTGACTATGATGCTTATACAAAATGGTGGATAAACTGGCACTTTTACTGGAAAGAAAGCCCCGCACAATGCACTTTAACCCGCGCCAAGGTTGATGTTGCGATTAAATTTACCTTACCTAAACTTGCCAGCCGTAGCAAGGCAAATCAAGAGGCAAAACAACGCTGGCAATCTTATTATCAAGCACTTATCGCCCATGAAAACGGGCATCGTGATTTTGGCATCCAAGCCGCCAACGTTATAGAAGAGGCACTATTGACTATGGATAGTGCGGCTAGTTGCGCTCTTTTAGAAAAACAGGCAAACGCGCTAGCACACGGTATCATTGACGAGTATATCGCTAAAAATAAGCAATACGACCTGGATACCAATCATGGCATCAATACTGGGGCGGTATTTCCTTAATTTTGTTTGTTAGCTAAGAATATCCAATTTAGCGTAAGCTAACATCAACCACTTCATTCCTTCGGTTTTAAAGTTGACTTGGATTTTTTCCTGTGTGCCTTCACCTTCAGTTTGCAGGACGATACCAAGCCCA
>JAIFMS010000189.1 GCA_020048335.1 Methylococcaceae bacterium
GTTTGATGCTCAATTGATTGGAAATAGAGAATGAATGAAACACTACACGATAAAGGCTATAAACGCTTGTTTTCTAACAAGCTTATTTTTCAGCAGTTAATTACCACCTTTGTGACTGAGGATTGGGTCAAAGAGTGTGATTTTGAGCAGTGCCAAAAAATTGATAAATCGTTTATTTCCGAGCATTATAAAGAAACGGAAAGCGATATTATTTATCAGGTTAAATTCAAAAACAAAAATGCTTATATTTATTTGTTGTTAGAGTTTCAGTCTTCCGTATCGTGGTATATGGCATTACGAATGCTGAACTATGTCAGCAATTTTTACATGGATTATATTGAAGCACATAAAAGCGCGAGAAAATTACCACCGTTATTTCCGTTAGTTTTATATAATGGGGATGATAAATGGACAGCGGCAACGGATTTTAGAGATTTATTGGAAAAACCTGATTTATTAAAACACTACGCGCCGCAATTGCATTATTTTAAAATTGCGGAAAATGAATATTCAACTGAAAGTTTACTGGAAATTAGCAATTTAGTTTCAACGTTATTTTTAACTGAAAGAAGTAATGATATTGCGTTAATTAAATCACAATTACTCGCTTTATTTAAGAGCAAGGAAGATAAGCAAGCCATTTCTATTTTATTAAACTGGTTTGTGCAACTTGCTTTGCGCGGCAAAAAATCACTCAATGATTATCAAGAACTGGAACATATTTATCAATCTGAAGAAGAGGCGAAAACCATGTTAGAAACAACTTTGAATCAATATGGAAAAACTTTTTTTGTTGAAGGAAAAGCAGAAGGAATAGTAGAGGGACAATCAAAAACGTTAATTTTGTTATTGGAGGAGCGTTTTGGGTGTTTATCAGTGAAACAAAAAGAGATGATTTGTCAGTTTAATGAGGCTGATTTTACGCAGGTGTTTAAAAAACTTTTTAGTGTAAAAAGCGTAGATGAAATTCTTAAAGTTGGTAATTAAAAATGTCAGATTATGATGATGGGTTTGAAAAAATTTACCAAACTAAAGAGGAGTTTGAAGCTGCGCTAAACGAAATAGTAGAGCAGTATCATCAAAATCGTATTATGGATGAAAAAGAGAAGAAGCTAAAGCCAGAAATAAAGCAAAGAAAAATTGAAAGCCCACCTTTTTGTTCTGATAATGAGGCGAAAACCATGTTAGAAACAACTTTGAAACAGTATGGAAAGACTTTTTTTATTGAAGGAAAAGCAGAAGGAAAAATCGAAGGAAAAGAGGAGGGCATACAAAAAGGCATACAAAAGGGAAAAGTTGAAACATTGATTTTGTTATTAGAGGAACGGTTTGGGTGTTTATCGCTTAAACAAAAAAAAATGATTTGCCAGTTTAATGAGGCTGATTTTACGCAGGCGTTTAAGCGGTTGTTTAGTATTGAAAGGTTGGATGATATTTTTACAGTGGATGATTGAATTTGTTGTTTACGCTAGGGAAAACGGGCAATGAAAAAAATAATCCTGTCCGCATTTTTCCCCCGCCACTGTTTGCACTAACCCTCTAACTATTTTTTAGCTTAACCCTTTTATTGTACAGGGATTTCTTATAGACTGAATTCTGAAGTTATGCGCGAATAATTTTGGAAGCAGCGGCTCTGTCAAGTGACAAAATAGCTTAAAAAATAAGCCCCCTTTTATCAAGTCGTTTTTTGCATCCAAAGATAACAAATTGAAATATAACTAACTTTTGGAGAATAATCATGGCAACTAAAAATAGAAAATTAATTAGTTTTGATTGGGC
Source organism: Methylococcaceae bacterium (assembly GCA_020048335.1). Taxonomy (GTDB): domain Bacteria; phylum Pseudomonadota; class Gammaproteobacteria; order Methylococcales; family Methylomonadaceae; genus CAIQWF01. The sequence goes on from JAIFMS010000189.1 coordinate 1,780, forward strand.
AATCAAGAAAATTTTGCGCAGTAAAGCTAATTTTGAAGTATTAGAAGGATTTTTAAGCGAATTATTGTTTGAAGATATAAAAATTATCGAAGTTTTAGAATCTGAAAGCAATAAGGAATTTAAAGAGGACAAATTTAATCGGGTGGATATTAAAGTTAAAAACTCTAAAGATGAGATTGTATTAATTGAGATTCAATATGATAGAGAGCTAGATTATCTACAGCGAATGCTTTATGCAGCCTCAAAAATCATTGTTGAACATATTAAAGAAAGTGAAGCGTATTCAAAAATAGTGAAAGTTATTTCGATTAATATTCTCTATTTTAATTTTGGTGAAGGCGATGATTATATTTACAAAGGCACGACTTCATTTATTGGATTACATAATCACAGCAAATTAAAATTAAATCCAAAACAGGTAGAATTGTATAAAACAGACATAGTAGAGGCAATTTATCCTGAGTATTATTTAATCAGAATTAATAATTTCAACGATATTGCTAAAGATACTTTAGATCAGTGGATTTATTTTTTAAAAAATGAAGAAATTAAGGATGATTTTAAAGCGAAAGGATTAAATAAGGCGAAAGAGGTGTTGGATTATTTGAAATGTTCCGAAGAAGAAAAACAAGAATATGAACATTATAAAGAATTATTACATGCTCAAGCGAGTATGTATGAGTCAACTTATGTAGTTGGAAAAATGGAGGGTGAAAAAAAAGGCAAAATAGAGGGCAAAATAGAGGGCAAAATAGAAGGGAAAATGGAGCGGACTTTGGAAATTGCCAGAGCCTTAAAAGCACAAAATATTGCGGTGGCGGTTATTATGGCTACAACGGGTTTAACAGAGGGGGAAATTGAGTGTTTGACGCTAAATTGATTGGGAAAACGGACAATGAAAAAATAATCCTGTCCGCATTTTTACCCCGCCACTGTTTGCACTAGCCCTCTAACTATTTTTTAGCTCAACCCTTTTATTGTACAGGGATTTCTTATAGACTGAACTTTAAAGTTATGCGCGAATAATTTTGGAAGCAACGGCTCTGTCAAGTGACAAAATAGCTTAAAAAATAAGCCCCCTTTTATCAAGTCGTTTTTTGCATCCAAACGTGGAAAGTGGATAAACCGTGTCGGTTTGTGCGATACGCGGTTTAACACCTAGTAAATTTAATTAATTTTTGGAGAATAAAAATGGCAACATCCACATCATCTTTACAATGGACTGCACAAGTTGTTTCTTTAGGTAATTATTCAGAACCCCCCGAAGACCTTAATGTGGTTATAAAAAATGGCGTATTGCATATTGCACCTACATTGGCAAACACGAGTTACTATTGGACACAGCAAAAATTAGTTTTTCCTACCACCTATGATGGTGATAATTTTAAATTTGAAGCCCGTGTTAAAGACCCAGCATCTGAAGGTGGTTTAAGTGCTTATGACGTAACCATGAATATTTCATCTTCACAAAATACCAATAAGTTTACAGGCGTTAATTTTATTGGAGATTCTTGGGCATCAAGTTATACATACGCCAATGTGCCTAGTTCGTTTCAATGGTCTCTTCCAAAATTAACTCAATCTTTTAACGATTGGCATGTCATCAGTATAGAAACAAAAAATAACAAAATGACCACAACTTATGATGGAGTTGTGGCAGATGAACGCAGTTATACTGGCTTAGTTGGGATGATTGATAGTATTAATTTGTCTTTCAAAGGCAGCGGTTCGATTGATTGGGCGAAAGCTTATAACAATGGGCAAATGATTCTGAATGATAATTTTGATGCAACAACCACGCAACTTTTAGCACCTACTGCAAAACTTCCTGAAATAAACCTCTCCTCCCCGATTGCATTAAACGAAGGCAGTAGCGGCGGCGTTACGCCCTTTACGTTCACCGTCACCCGTACAGGCGATATTAGTGGTGAATCTTCCGTTGATTATGCCGTGCAGGGCAATTCTTCCGCCTCAGCCGATGATTTTGACAAAGGCGTTTTTCCTACGGGGACGCTCCATTTTGCAGCCGGTGCAAAAGAACCCAGTCAACCGTTGGTTATCAATGTTGTGGGTGATATAACCGTTGAGGATGATGAATCGTTTAGCTTGGAATTGTTGAATCCGGTGGGGGCAACGCTGAATGCGGATATGGTGAGTGGAAGTATTTTGAATGATGATGTGCCGTTAAAAACTGCGCAAGAGATTTTTAAAACCAATGGGTATTATACTACGATGGCTGAATGGACAAATGCAGCTTATTACCGAGCAGGAAGTTCATCAACAACAGCAACAGAATATGCCTCTTATAACGCCTTAGTAGCAAATGGTTTTAAATTTTTTTCCGCGAGTGAACTAAATTTAGTTGATGGTGGTGATTTTAAGTTTACGGACAGTTTTGGAGATTGGACACTTCCCTATAGCTTTTCAAATTTAGGATTCTATAGATGTAATAACTCTAATGCTGTAGTCGGTTGTACCAGTGATGCGTTATTTATTAGTTTTTCTGGAATAGAAGAAATAATGGATGCCGTTGATGATGTGCGTTTTAGGGGTATCTCTGATCATTACATACATTTTGGAGAACTCATTAACGCTGTTGATGCTTATCTAGCAACACATTCCGAAATTAAGAATGTTTATGTCACAGGACATAGTCTAGGAGGCGCAATGGTCGAAGCTTTTATGCAAGACCCTAAACATACTGGGATACAATTTCATGGTGTAACATTTGAGGGTGCGCCCTATTCTAAACTTCCTAATGTTTCTTCTGATGCTAGATTGGTTCAGCTTGAGTTTGCAGGCGACCCAATTCCAGATATTGGCTTTAATACAGGGTATGTTGTCAGTATCGAAGATGGTAATGGTATTACATTGTCAGATGTTTGGAATGCACCTGTTTATCACTCAATGGATTTATCCTATAAATTGGCACAAGCAATTGATAGCAATGCTATTAAAATTGAACCAATGTCTTCGCTATTAGGGGAGTTAATTTCTTTACCTGTAGATGCTTCCGCAAAAACACTTGGTGAAGCCGATGATACTATCACTTTTGCTACTATCGCAGAGACAGTTGTATTAGGGTTGAAAATGTTGGTAGGAATAGGAACTGCCTCACCAGTAACAGTTTTGAAGACAGGGCTGGAATTATTGGATAATGCCAAAAATATGCTATCCACAATGATAGCAGGTAAAGTTAGTATCTATGCACTTGGTGGACATGATACGGTTTATGGTGGTGATGGTTCTGAAATAATTTATGGTGGTTCAGGAAACGATAATTTAGCAGGTGGTGATAGTAATGACCTGCTGTATGGTGGTGATGGGAATGATGTGTTGGATGAGCCTAATCTTATTTTGCCAAGTGTAAGTGAAAATATAAAAAGAACTTTAAATTCTGCGTTTAGTGATTTTATAAAAAGTGATTTAAAAGATATGTCGCAGAACACTATTGAAACGGCATTAGATGAGTTATGGAAAGCATCTGGTCGTGCGGGTGAAAATTTAATTGAAGATAGTATTTTTAATCCAGCAAAAAGCAAGAGTCTAGCGAGTTTCCAGCTTAATTTCATTCAAGAAATGTTTAAAGGTTATGCCATTGATAAAGCAGGAGAATTCCTTACAGAAGTTTTATCATGGCGAGCCAGCGGGAATGATACTTTATATGGTGGAAAAGGAGATGACACATATTTTGTAAATACTATCAATGATAAAGTTATTGAAATTCCTGATGAAGGACAATTCGATACTGTGATTGCGGTAGGTAATCGTGGTGCTAATGAGTGGTTTAATTCCCAAAATTATGTTTTACCTCAGAATGTTGAAATTCTAATTGCGAAAGACGATATATTTTTAAATCCTTCTGAAAATTTTAACCTTGCGGTCAGTGATAACAACAAACATTATCTCGTTGGCAATGCGGGGAATAACAAAATTGTGGGCGGCGGTGGAAATGATGTGTTGATTGGAGGAGGAGACGAAGATTTCTTAGATGGTGGTGAAGGTGCTGACATATTACTTGGTCATAAATATGATGCTTTAGGGTTATCTTTTAACAAAGAAAGATTACCGATAGAATTGCGTACTGCCATTGATAATTATGCAGATGCGTTTTCTTCAGATGGTCAGGAAGTTTCTTATCTTAAAGGTGGATGGGGTAAGGATGAAATGTACGGCTCATGGGATGATAACGATTATTTTCTAATCGATGTCAATTTGAACGACAATGCTAACAATGTTGATACTGTCAAGGATTTTTATATTGCTACTGCATATAGTGATCCTGAGATAGACGATGCTCTCGTTTTTTCGGGTGAACAATTAGGGATTGATATTCGAGATATTAATGAAAACTTCTCCATTGATACCTCGGAGTTAGGTATTGATGCAACTTATTTGTCATCATTGAATTTTCAAGTTGAAGATACTATTCAAAAAAGTATTGACTATGAAGCTGCTAATGAAGCAACTTTCATTTTGTCAGAAGACAACAACGGATTGTATTTTGACAAAGATGGTGAAAATACTGGTTATTCACCTGTTTTGTTGCTCAATATAACTCCTGATAGTGACATATTTTCAGGAAATTTGCCAGATTTCGATGCTGACCAAATTTTATTGGTTAATTCATTTAATAACCTAACATTTAATGGCACAAAAACTGGAGTCACCACACCCCCTGCTATGCCATCAACCCCAGTTGTTGACCCCGTACCTGCTACACCTGTAGTAACCCCATCAGCACCTACACCAATTTATGGTACTGGTGCTACAATGCCCCCTTCAACACCAATCGTAGTAACCGCTGCGCCTACCCCCTCATTTGAATCAGCCCCTGCAACACCAACCGTAGCAACCCCAGTAACCGCTGCGCCTCCCCCTTCATTTGAATCAGCCCCTGTGACTGACTCAACTCCCGTTGCCCCAACACCAACCGTAGCAACCCCTGCCATCCTTATTCCCGATGCTTTTATGCCTAAAAACTTCACAGGCACGGCTGGCAACGACCCCTTCATCAGCCGCAGCACAAATGAAACCTTTGACGGTGGCGCAGGATTCGATACCCTGACCTACAAAGGCAAACTGGCCAACTTTTCCTTTACCAAAACCATAACCGGTATCACCCTTAAAGATAACACTGGCGCGAATGGCACGGACACCCTGAAAAACATCGAAAAAATCCAATTTGATGATGTCAGCATTAACTTAACCATACAAGCCAAAGCCGCGACTATCCCCGTGTCGGAATTAAAAACCCTTGAGGAATTTTACATCAGCTTTTTTAACCGCACTCCCGACGCCGATGGCTTGTCTAATTGGATAGACCAACGCAAAGCGGGGGTCAGTATCAAGGACATTGCCGATGGTTTTTATACCGCAGGTGTGAAACATTCAAATGTCACAGGCTATAGCAATGCCATGACTAACGATGATTTTATTAAAGTCATTTACGCCAATGTGTTGTCACGCACTGGCGACAAAGCACCGAATGCCACCGAAATCGGTCATTGGAGTCAACAGTTGGAGAATAAAACAGAATCGCGTGGCTCTATCGTTACTGCGATTTTAAATACTGTGCATACCGAATACGCTAACGACCCGCAATGGGGCTGGGTTGGTAAATTGTTAGACAATAAAGTGGCAGTTGCCCATAAAGTGGCGGTGGAATGGGGATTGACTTATCCAACAGACGACCTGTCTATTACCCAAGGCATGAAAATTGCGGCGGCGGTGACTGAAACAGATACCACGGCGGCAATTCATTTAGTCGGGGTGAGTGCGGTGTTTGCGTAAAATTATCCGACTGTAGAGACGCAAAATTTTGCGTCTCTACCACTTACAAAACCACCGCCCTTTTAGGAAACTTAGGGGCGGTTTTTTTATGTGGTACACTTTTGCCAAGCCTTACCACTAATCCTCCCTGTAAACAAATTGGCAAACGTGATAAAGCTGTGTTAATTTAAAACTTCTAAACCATTACCGAACAATCTCACCAGATGATGAAGCACCGCATAGACCCTAAAGTGGATTGTGTTTTTAAAGCATTATTAGGCAGCCCTGAAAACAGCAATCTCTTAATCGACTTTCTGAACAGTATTTTAGCGGTGGACTTAGAGTCGCCGATTACTCAAGTAACCATTCTTAATCCTTATAATGAAAAGGAATTTATTGGCGATAAACTTAGCATTGTAGATGTCAAAGCCAGCGACAATAAAGGACATCGCTATCAAGTTGAAATCGAACTCAGTCATTATGAACATCTGGATGCACGAATGCTGTACAACTGGGCGGTTTTATACAGCAAACAATTGCAAAGCGGCGATGGTTATCACGAACTCAAACCCGCATTTTCGATTTGGTTGGTCAATAAAACCGTAATACACGATAATGAATATGCCCACGAGTTTAAAATGCAAAATGACAAAGGTTGTACACTTATCAATCATGGTGGCAGTTGGATATTAGAATTAAATAAATTTAAAGCAAACTCAATGGTTGATGCCAAGGAAAAATGGCTGATATTTTTTAAAGAAGGTGAATACTTAGATGAGGACGCGCTTCCTGATTGGATGCAAAGCAAAGAAATGAGGCAAGCTATGAATACTTTAAGACAATTTTCTGAAAAGGAAAAACAGTACCATTTATACCAAGCAAGGCAAGAATATTTGCGTGAAAAAGTAACTATGGCGTATGAACGGGATTTAGCCGAAAAGAAAGCTCTACAACTTCTTGAAGAACGTAATGCAGCTTTGCAGGAAATACAGAAAAAAGACTCAGCTTTAGCTTTAGCGCAAGTTGAAATAGAACGTTTAAAGAAACTCTTAAACTAATGCGCATCGCAAAAGCCCAGCACGGTAGGGCGCAATCGGCTTGCTGTATTGCGCCGCTGGGAAAAGCGAAACATCTGGCTGTACGCTACGCTACCTATTGAACAAAAACAAACGCATCGCACCAAGACTTAAAACAACCGCCCTTTTAGGAAACAGAAGGGCGGTTTTTTATGTGGTACACTTTTATCTGTTTTCTTCCACCTAAAATACCTGCATGAGTCACGACAACGCCTATAAATTACTGTTTTCAGAACCGCAAATCGTCATCGACTTACTGCAAGGCTTTGTGCATGAACCTTGGGTCGCGGATTTAGACTTTTCCAGCTTAGAAAAAGTCTCAACGCACCACGTTGCCGATACGTTGCACCGCCGCGAAAACGATGTGATTTGGCGCGTCAAATGTCAAAATCAATGGCTGTATGTGTATTTGCTGATTGAATTCCAATCGCGGATTGACTATTTTATGGCAGTGCGTATCGTCACTTACATCGGCTTGCTGTATCAAGATTTAATCAAACAACAGAAATTAGGCAAAAAAGACAAACTGCCGCCGGTGTTTCCAATCGTACTCTACAACGGCAAACCCCGCTGGAGTGCTTCAACTGAATTGAGTACCTTAATTCACGACCTACCGCACGGTTTTAACCACTACAAACCGTCACTGCGTTATTTACTCTTGGATGAAGGACGTTATCGTGTTGATACATTACACCCGCTAAAAAATTTGGTTGCCGCAATTTTTAGATTGGAACAAGCCAAAACCCACCAAGACATGATTGCCGTGATTGATGATTTGCTACAATGGCTCACCCAACCTGAACAAGCCAGTATTCATCGCGCTTTTAATATTTGGATAAAACGGGTTTTGCGTATCAACAAAAAAATTACTGAACCCATTGATAATGTTAATGATTTAATAGAGGTAAAAACAATGTTAGCAGAAACAATTGCCAATTGGCCCAAAGAGTGGCAAGCCAAAGGTAGAGTAGAAGGTAGAGTAGAAGGTAGATTAGAAGGTAAAGCTGAAGGGATGAAAACCATGTTACAGCGCGAGAGGTTATTATTTAAGCGCATGATTGACAAACGCTTTGGTAAAACTATCGCCGAATCTGCTTGGTTTTTTTTACAAACTATTGAAAAAATTGAGGATTTAGAAAAAGTCAGTGACTGGTTATTAGACTGTGAAACTGGCGAAAATTTTTTAGCGTGTTTTAAACAACACTAAGAAGTGTTTTCAAGCGTAAAACCACCGCCCTTTTAGGAAACTTAAGGGCGGTTTTTTATGCGGTACACTTTTGCCAGAATTTGAAATAAAGGAGCGCAAACGCATACAAAAAGTGTGTATGAACAATAATATCCATCAGACTGGTATTTTTGAACCTAACGATTTAGATAGATAAAAGTAGATATAGTTAGATTTTTAGCACACTGTTATTAAACCCAAATTAATAGCCATTTGAACTATTATCTAGCTCAGTTAATACAATCGGTAAGCGAAACACCTGTGTTTGAATATCGCCCGTTGGGTAAAGCTGCAAAATCCGATAACCAGGCGATAACGTGTCTACGTCAAAATCGTGACTAAGCGGTTTAAATTGAAAGCAAGTTGAGGGCGTGCCTAAAATCCGAATTCCTTGTTCTGTCGCATCTAACTCTTGATGAATATGCCCCGTGCTAATCAATTTAACTTGCGGAAAATCGCGCAATACAGCAAATAATTGGGCATGATTATCAATAATCATGGTGTCCAGCCAAGTGCTACGGGTCGGGATGCAGTGATGATGCACCGCAATCATGGCATGAAGCGTGGGTTGCGTTTCTAAGCAGTGCTGCAAAAAATGCAATTCTGACACGGCAAGATGCCCTTGATTAGAATTTGCCTTGTGACTGTTTAACGCAATCAGCTGCCAATTTTGAAAGATTAGTTGTTGGCGGCAACTTATTTTGTCTTGCGTTAAGCACTGCTGCATCAATTGCCAATCATCGTGATTGCCTGCCAAACAAATCGTTGGCGTATGGTAAGCGGCAAGTCGCTCTGCAATGCGCTGATAGCTTGCTTGACAAGGCTCTTGCGCCAAATCGCCCGTGACCAAAATCATATCAAACAGTTGCTGTTGATGGGCGTGTTGCAACACCTGCTGAAAATAATATTGCGTATTAATCCCCAACAACGTGTCTGCTGCATCAGGAAAAATATGCAAATCCGAAATTTGCAGCAACGTAAGCGGCGATGTATTCATGGTTATTTTTCAAATAAGTGAATGAGTGTGGCAGGGTCTTGTTCCAAAAAGCCATGTGCGGCGTGTAATTGCATGAGCTGGGCGGCTAATCCTGACATCGGAATCGCAGTTTTTTGTTGATTGGCAATATCAACCGCCAACTGTAAATCTTTTAATAGCGTTTTAACGTGCCATTTTATCGGTTCAAAAGTACGGTTTGCCATTTGCGTTCCAACCAATTGCAACGGTTTAGAATCGGCAAAACCACCCGCCAGAGCTTGGGGAATTTTAGTTGCATCCACACCTGACAGCTCTGCCAGTTTTATCATTTCTGCAATCACCAACACATTGCAACTGACAATCATCTGGTTGCAAATTTTAGTCACTTGCCCACTGCCTACTGCCCCCATGTGGGTCAATTGTTGATACAAAGGGCGCAACACTTGTCGCGCGATTGCAATATCCACAACTTCGCCGCCTGCCATGATTGCCAATGTGCCTTGCGCTGCGCCTATCGTGCCACCTGAAACGGGCGCGTCCACCCAGCCCATTCCTTTTTCAAGCAAACACTGTGCTAATCTTAGCGTGGTTTCAGGATGAATACTGGACAAATCAATCAATAATTTTCCTGCTGTGGCATTTGGCAGAATAAAGTTTTCCACGATACTCTCAACCACCGCAGTGTTGGCTAAACACAATAAAATCACTTCAACTTCACACACTAAAGTGGCAGGCGTTTGATGCACAATCGCCCCTGCGCCTTGTACTTTTTCAAGTTTTGCAGGCGTACGATTCCAAACATGAACCTGAAAACCTGCTGCCAGCAAACGCAGCACCATCGGCTCACCCATTAAGCCAATCCCTATAAAACCAATCGGTTGTGTTGTTGTAGTTGTCATGTGATAGGTTTTACCTTTTATACAGAAGGGTTAAAGTGGCTTTTATGTTTGAAACGCATTTTTAATCCAGCGCAGTCCTGTTTGCCCAGAAATAGTAATTACATCAAACCGCACCGCACTTTTGACAGGATAAGTGGCTAAATAACACTGGGTCGCTGCAATTATTTTGGCTCTTTTTTTTGCAGTAACACTGGCAATTGCACCACCAAAGGCTTCAGAGCGGCGAAAGCGCACTTCAATAATCACCAGCATTTCGCCCTCGGTCATCACTAAATCTAATTCACCATACTGACAGCGAAAATTGCGACAAACAGGTTTTAGTCCTTGCGCTATTAAAAAAGTGTAGGCGGCTTGTTCTGCGGCTGCACCGCGTAATAAATGGGCAGGTTGCTTATTCATTCAACAGGCGCGACTACAGGGACAGCAACAGGTTGAACCGGCGGTGAAATATCCACACTATCCTGTGCGGCAAAGTTCAACGGTTTAGGAATACCATTGACAAATTTAGCACAATAGAGTTCTCGGTCAATTTTATTTTCTTTGCCCAAGGATAATTTACCTGTTGCTCCTGTATAAGATTGAGTTTTTAACTGTGCCAAGTGAGAAACTATATTATAAGCGTCAATCCCAAACGGCAATAAACGCAAATAACTGGGTGCAAGGGCTTGCCAACTTTCTTGCAAATTCGTTTTACTTAATTCACCGCCGTAGGCTTGGGGAAACATCCACGGCACATCACAAAAGGTAATGCCACTGAGCGCATCATCGCGGGTTTCATTCACATCACCGCTATAAATTTGTGAGGTTGCATAAACAGGAATCCCTGCCGTGCTAGGATTGTCCAATAAGCGTCCTGCTAAATTCCGAGCTTGTTTGGTATAGGCATTCAATAAAATAACATCGCCATTATCGGTTGATTTATTTAAAGCCGCGATAAGAGTGGAAAAATCGTTTTTTGCCTCATCATAACTCTGCACACTGTCAATTGTGCCGCCTAAACTTTTCCAGCCGTCAGTTAAATAGCTTTCAAAGCGTTTGCCTTGTTCAGTTTGTGGTACCAGCAGCACGGCATTTTGATGGCCATTTTGCTTGGCTTTTATCGCACAGGATTGGGCATCATCAATCGGACTTAAGCCAAACTGATACAGCTTAGGATTACTCAACCCTTCCACATGATTTAACGCTAATACAGGCACGGTTAACGCTGTTCCTGTCACTAACTCTTTAATTTGATTTTTATCCAGTGGACCTATCACTAACTCAGCCCCTTCTTTGACCACTTGTTTATATAAACTCACCGCGCCTGCCCGTGTGCTATCATAAAAGCGAATTTCAGCGTTGGTTTCTCCGTGCGCTTTTGCCACTTTATAGGCTTTAACAAACCCCTCACGAATGACTTTTGCCGCTTTTGCAAAGTCGCCTGATTTAGGCAATAACATCGCAATAATTTGAGCTTGGGCAAAACTTGGCTGATAGTTTTTAACGTAATTGTCTAAAAAAGCAGTGTTAGCAGAATGGGTTAAATAGGTTTGCTTCCAAGACTGCAAATGACTATTCAATTCTGCTTGGGGTTGTTTAAACACCATTGCCAATGCCAGCCAACCTTTTAAAGTAGGATTTTCAGTGGCTTGTTGGGCTTGTAATTCTGCGCTGGATAAAGACGATAAAGCCCTTAAAATGGCTTCGTAATGCTTGGGCAGTTGCGCAGGTTTAAGATACGTTTCTAAATTAAGTAACGCTTCTGCACTGTCAAAAAAATGCCCTGTGAGCGAATGGGCAAACGCAAGCGATTGATAATAGGTTGTGGCAGTTTGTGCATCAAACAGCTGGGTTTGCACCACTTTTAATTGCGCTAAGGCTCTTTCGGCATTCCCTGCACTTAAATCAATTTGTGCTTGCAATAAATTCAGGTGATTTAATTGCGCATCAGTGAGTAAATTTAATGCAATTTGCTCAATTGTTTTTTTGCCGTCTGTGACATTATTGGCTTTGATGAAGGCATCGGCGGTTAAAAGACGAAATTGATTTTGCTGATCAGAGGGATAGGCAGCAAGTTGTTGGTAAATCAGTGCCGCTTCTTTATGTTGCCCGTTTTGCAGATAAGTTTCTGCTTCTATAATTTGTGCATTATAAGAAGAGGGTAAAGAAGAGCAGCCGTAAAGTAACGGCACACATAACAGCAATGCGCTGAAAGAAGGGCGAGTCATCATAATGTCTTACCTTTGGTTTAAATTTTAAATGAGAAGAATAAATGCCTGAAAATTACGGTAAATTATACGTTGTTGCAACCCCGATAGGTAATTTAGCCGATATTAGCTACCGTGCCGTTGAGATTTTACAACAAGTTGACTTAATTGCAGCCGAAGATACTCGTCATGTTGCGTTATTGTTACAACAGTATGGCATTGTTAATAAAGTAACCGCTTTTCATCAACACAATGAGGAAAGAGCTGCCCCTGTGTTAATTGCACAACTACAGAGCGGCTTGTCGATTGCGTTGGTGTCGGATGCGGGAACGCCTTTATTAAGCGACCCAGGAATGCCGATTGTGAAATTAGCCAAAGAAAGCGGGATTGCGGTTGAGCCAATTCCTGGCGCGTGTGCGGTAATTGCCGCGTTATCGGCTTCAGGTTTACCGACCAGCCGGTTTTGTTTTGAAGGATTTTTACCACGCACCTCCTCGGCACGGAAAACTTTTTTTTCAGAACGGCTTGATTGGGAGATGACGTGGGTGTTTTATGAATCGTGTCATCGGATTTTAGCGACTTTGCAAGATATGGCAGAGATTTTACCGTTAGATAGGCAAATGGTGATTGCGCGTGAAATGACCAAGCTGCATGAAACGATTGTAAAAGACAGTGTGGGAAATATGCTGCGCCGAGTGATAGAAGATGAAAATATGCGACGTGGTGAGTTTGTGGTGATTGTGGAAGGGGCGGCAACGCTAAAACAAGATTTATCTGTCAGTGCAGAAGAAATGCGGGTATTGAAAATTTTGTTGTCTGAATGTTCTATCAAAACAGCCGTGGGGATGGCAGTAGAAATTACGGGGGGGCGAAAAAAAGCGTTGTATCAGGCGGCATTGGCATTACAGGAGACTGAATAAAAAATGGCAAGTATTGCAGAGTAAAAATTATTTTTTTGTCTACACAGAATAGGCTTTTAAAAATAACAGCGTTGATTATAAAAGTTATTTTGTTTAGACGATTGTGATTTTAAAGTTAAACAAGGTCTTTTTTAAAAAAAGACTTTCTAAGTTAAGTTTTTTCTGTATAATGTCTTTCATTGCGCTGGTGTAGCTCAGTTGGCAGAGCAGCTGATTTGTAATCAGCCGGTCGCGGGTTCGACTCCCATCACCAGCTCCATATTAAAATCAAAGACTTAGATAGCAATATCTAGGTCTTTTTTTTTGCCTGAAAATTTGGTAATTTGATTTTTACAAATCAATCATCTATTCTGCTAGCTCATTAAAAAATGCTGTTCCTGCATCAGTTAATACATAATACCCTTGACTGTTTTTAAACATAAGCTCTCTATCAATCAAATGATTTTTAATTTCCTTTTCTATATCAGTTGATTTATTACACAAATTGCAAGCCTGTAAAATATCCAAATAACGCTCTTCAGAAACCGCCTCAATTAAGATTTCAGGTTTAATTCCACTGCGATAATGAGTTAATGTATCGAACAAATAACCACGCTCTGTGAAAATACGTCCAATAATAATGAGTAAGGCTTGAATTTTAATAGTCGGTTCATTAGCCTCTTCACTGTTTGGATTTAATTCACGAATAAAAAAGAAACTACCACCTTTATGTATTAAATAAAAATTAATACGCTGATAAAGCTCTTCGTAATCTTTCAAATTATTAAACAACTCTGTATACAACAAATTTTCTTGTAATTCGTTTGTTTTAATATGATAACTGTGCTTGTTAATAACTTTACCGTTAATCAACTGGCTATAGATTTCTTGACTTAGTTTATTGTTAATCATGGGGTAAACTCGCGTTTGTTGTATTCCAAAGTTTTATTGTTATGTTCAATTTTTCTTTGTGGGCGTTCAAATTTAACTTGTATATTTCCTTTTTTAAGTTGTTTAAAATAATTCACGCCATATAGTAAATATTGCAATTGATAATCCTCTTGCAAATTTTCTACAAAAAGATGATGTAATTCAACGTAAATATCATCAATCGGCGGTTTAATATCGCATTTTTTAATTAAACTTCTTATTTTTCTTTTCAGGTGATTATTAGGATTAACCAAATTTTCTTGATTAATTTTTACAGGTAATGATACATCACTATTTCTTTTACGAGTGCTTTTTTCAATTAAATACTCTTCAAAATAAAACGCATGATTCCGCTCATACCATTTTATCTTTGTACTATAGGCGGCTGAATGCGCTTTCAGTCCTTTAAAATATAATTCATATTCATTGAAGCTTTTAAAGATATACTTGTCTTTTAAATTTTCTGTCGTGGTTTTCTTTACTAATTCCTGTAAATTCAAATAGGCTTGTTCTATCGCATTATAAATTAAGCGTTGTTTACGTTCCTGATTAATATAACGCTGTAAACTTTGTTTAACTTTTTCAATTTCTTTGTGATAAGTTGTAATAGATACGTTGTATTGCAGAATATAATGAGCATCATCTTCATAACCATACATACTATAAAGTGCGCTAATCTCTTTTATCAGAATTAAAGGATTTTTAACTTTACTATTCTCATAAGTGTTTAAAAACTCTAATAATGGGATAATTTGACGATCATAAATTTGTTTAATTTGCAATAAGGTTGCTTTAACTTGTTGAGATTTGTCCAATGTTAAAATTTCATTGTCATTATCCAAGCGACTGGATAAACGGTCTGCTTCGTACGCTAAATATTTAACATTGTTGTCAATTTGTGAGCTAATTTCTCGTAATAAGGTAAATAGATATTGGCGATTTTCTCTAAAATCAGGGTTGGTTATATCAAATTTAAGTGCTTTATGTTGCCAATAAATAGCCTCTAATTGAACGCGGATTTTTTCCAAATCTGGTCTGCGCAAACCACGCATTCTTTCTTTATCGAATAATCTGAATATTTCCAAAATGGTTGGCTGAAAAGCAATAAAATTACGCGACTTATTCCATTCAGAAATAATGCCTGTTCTAATT
>JAIFMS010000012.1 GCA_020048335.1 Methylococcaceae bacterium
TGTATTGCCGTAGCTGAATCAGAAACAGAAGTTGTAGAACTGATTACAGAAGCGATTCAATTTCACTTAGAAAATTTAAAAACGACAGGTGTTTTCATTCCTCAAGCCATGTCAAAAGGCGTATTTATTGACATTCCTTCATTCTCTTAACAGCATTTAACACGATAAAATGTGCTGAACAAAGGGAAGCGCATCACCAACGCCTAAAAACAAAACCGCCCTCGGCAAACCAACGGCGGTTTTTTATTGCTTGTCTAAAACGTTAAAACTTGATGTAAAATTAGGCAAGTTACCCGCCATCTGAGAATTTACAAAATGACAACCTTTCAAATTTAACAAATGACCTTAACCTTAATTCGCGGTGTACCCGGCAGCGGTAAATCCACCTTAGCGCGACAACAAGCCGCGCTTCATTTTGAATCCGATATGTTTTTTATGCAAAATGGCGTGTATTGTTATGAGGCAAAATTGCTGAAACAAGCCCATGACTGGTGTCAACAGCAAACGGCACTCGCGTTGCAACAAGGTCACGCTGTCGTGGTAAGCAATACATTTATTTATTGGTGGCAAATTAAACCGTATATTTATCTTGCCAAACAATACAAGGTGGCGGTGAACGTTATCGAAGCGACTGGCAATTATCAAAACGTTCATGCTGTTCCAGACGCGGTGATTGCCCAAATGAAAACAGCCTATGAAAATCAGGCGGTAATAGTTAAAAAAATAACCCAAATCATACCGTCTTTTGGCAATGCGATTCAAACTGGTTTAAATCCACCGACCTAACGGTTGCTTTCCACCAACGCCTGTCTTTTATAAGTTGTTTTTGAAAACTAGCTTAAAAATAAAGCTATTATTTCAATCGATTACAGCACTATTTCAAACTTGGCATAATAATCGCTTAGGTGTCTTACATCTTTAGTAAGTTATCGTGAGAATAGTATGTCACAACACGTTTCTTCTTTTCCCCAAACAGGACTGGCAGGTCTCAAAGAAAACTGGCAGGCCGATTTACTGTCGGGCTTTTTAGTATTCTTAATCGCCTTGCCGTTATGCCTTGGGATTGCGATGGCATCAGGCTTTCCGCCCACCGCAGGCATTATCACCGCTATGATAGGCGGTTTAGTGGTTTCACGGATTAACGGCTCTTATATCACCATCAATGGCCCTGCCGCTGGCTTAATCGTAGTAGTATTAAGCGCGGTGCAAGAATTGGGCAAAGGTGATGCAATGGCGGGTTATCGTTATGCCTTAGCCGCTATTGTGATTGCCAGCGTGATTCAAACCCTGATGGGGATTTTTAAAGCAGGCAGTTTGAGCGCGTTTTTTCCTGCCTCGGTGGTTCACGGGATGTTAGCCGCCATTGGCATCATCATCATGGTGAAACAAATTCACGTTATGCTCGGTGTCACGGTAAAAGGTTCACTGTTTGAAAGCATGGCGCAAATTCCTGCCAGTTTACTGAATATGAATCCTGAAATTGCCGTGATTGGCTTTAGTGGGCTGGCGATTTTAATTCTTTGGGCGGTGGTGAATAATAAATATTTTAAAATGGTGCCTGCGCCGCTCGTGGTGGTATTAGTAGGAATTGCATTAGCACGCGCCTTTGATTTAGAGCATCAGCATATGTATTTATTTTTGCCCGATGCCCATTTTTTACCCCACCATGAAGCCACCGTTGGACCCAAATTTTTAGTCGCCATTTCCGAAGATTTTATGGCAAGTTTTTATTTTCCTGATTTCGGAAAAGTCGCCAGCCTAAAATTTTGGGAAGCGGTGATTAGCATCTGCTTAGTCGGCAGTTTAGAAAGCTTACTTAGCGCGACCGCCGTGGATAAACTCGACCCTTACAAACGCCATTCTGATTTAAATCGCGATTTAGCCGCCGTGGGATTGGGTAATATGGTCGCAGGTTTAATCGGCGGTTTACCGATGATTGCAGAAATCGTGCGTAGTTCTGCTAACGTAAATAATGGCGCGAAAACAGGCTGGGCAAACTTTTTTCACGGGCTTTTTTTATTGATTTTCGTTGGGCTGTTTCCACGGTTAATCCACAGCATCCCGCTTTCTGCTTTAGCCGCCTTGCTAGTGTTCACGGGCTATCGGCTTGCCTCACCGAAATCGTTTAAACACGTTCTTAGTATCGGCACGGAGCAGTTTGCCCTGTTTGTTATCACCATCATCGGCGTACTTGCTACTGATTTATTAGTCGGTGTGTTAATTGGGATTTTAGTCAAACTCGCCATTCACATTATTCGCGGTGTGCCGTTTAACAATTTGTTTAAAATCAATTTCGACTTAAAACAAGCCAATCCAGAAACCTATGTGTTGGAATTACAAGGTTCGGCGATTTTTTCAAACTTTTTGCCCCTGAAAAAAGCGTTAAGCCAGTTAGAAACAGGCAAAACGGTGATTCTTGATTTATCTGACGGCTTTTTGATTGACCATACCGTGATGGAATTTTTGCATGATTTTATGCACGACTACGAAATCACAGGTGGACATTGCGAACAACAAGGCGCACCGATTATTCCGTTTTCAGGACACGCGCTTGCCGCGCGGATTATGGCAGGTAGACCGCAACAATAAAATTTATTTGAAACCGTTTGTTACAATGCAAGACTCAAGTTTTTTTTAAACAGTGTATTGCTTAAACGAGGTTATTATGAATTATGCTCTATCGTCATCACCTAAACCTAAAATGGGGTTTGCGGGCTTAAAAGAAAATTGGCAAGCGGATTTGCTGGCAGGCTTTTTAGTTTTTTTAATCTCCTTACCCTTATGCTTAGGTGTTGCATTGGCATCGGGCTTTCCAGCGGCGGCAGGAATTATCAGCGCGATTATTGGTGGATTAGTTGTCTCTAGGCTAAACGGCTCTTACATCACTGTTACCGCGCCAGCCGCAGGTTTAATTGTGGTGATGTTAAGTGCCGTCGAAACACTGGGCGCGGGTGATGCAATGGCAGGCTATCGCTACACCTTAGCGGCAATTGTGGTGGCAAGCATTTTGCAAATTATATTGGGTCTGTGTAAAGCAGGCAGTTTGACCGCCCTTTTTCCGAGTGCGGTTGTACATGGAATGCTAGCTGCAATTGGCATTATCATCATCACCAAGCAAATTCATATCATGCTCGGTGTCACACCTGAGAACGGCAGTTTATTCGCCACGATGGCACAAATTCCACACAGTTTGCGCCATGCAAACTCGGATAGTGCGATGATTGGGTTTGTTTCATTGGCACTGCTAATCGGTTGGTCACGGATAAAAGATGTGTTTTGGCGCAAAATTCCTGCTCCGTTGCTGGTGATATTAATGGGGATTGCGTTAGGTCATTTTTTTCACCTTGAACATCAACACAGCTACCGACTTTTAGCCGATGAAACCTATCAACATTATCACGACTACAGCAAAATGGGGGCGAAATTTTTAGTCAATTTGCCTGAAAACTTACACGGCAGTTTTTATTTTCCTGATTTTTCTAAAACCTTTAGTTTTGATTTTTTAGTCGCTGTGATGGGAATTTGTCTAGTGGGCAGTTTAGAAAGTTTACTCAGTACCACGGCGATTGATAAATTAGACCCTTACAAACGCCAGTCTGATTTAGACCGCGACTTAACCGCCGTGGGAATCGGAAATTTAATCGCAGGTTGTATTGGCGGTTTACCGATGATTGCAGAAATTGTACGCAGTTCTACCAATGTCAATAATGGAGCTAAAACAAGTTGGGCAGGTTTTTTCAACGGCTTGTTTTTACTGGTTTTTGTCGGACTTTTCCCCCGCTTAATTCACAGCATTCCTTTAGCGGCATTAGCGGCATTACTGGTGTATATAGGCTATCAACTTGCTTCGCCGCAGTTGTTTAAAACTATTTTAAGCATTGGTAGTGAACAATTTTTATTGTTTGTTGTGACCATTTTAGGGGTGCTTGCCAGCAATTTATTAATGGGTGTTTTGCTAGGCATTTTAGTTAAATTCGCCATTCAACTCATGCGTGGCGTGTGGTTTAGTAACTTGTTCAAAATTCATTTTACCCTCACCGAAACAGACAACACGATTGTGGTAAAACTCCATGGATCGGCGTTGTTTTCAAACTTTTTACCGTTAAAAAAAGCCCTGCTGCAATTAGAGAAAGGGAAAACTATCGTTTTTGATTTTAGCAATGGCTATTTGATTGAACATACCGTGATGGAATTTATCGAGGCTTTTAGCCAAAACTACTCAGCAACAGGGGGACATTGTCAACAAATCGGTGTTCCTTTACAAAGTTTTTCTAACCATAAACTTGCCTCGCGCATTATGACCGAAGACCGCAAACAAGGGTAAATTTCACCGTTAATCCCCCTTGCTTTGCTTATTTTTTACGCACAAGAACACAGGAATTATTATGCTATTTTTGGCTTATCTTGCGGTACTGTTAAGCATTGCATCGGGTGGGTTAGCTTTATTTGTCAATCAGCGGGTGTTTGTTAGCAGCCTTTGGCAACAACTCCCCGTTTCACTTAGACAGCAGCCGTTTTATTGTATGACCGACGATGCCCATTGGCGCGTTGTTATTCAGCGCAGCGTATTTGTCTTATTAGGCATCGCTTCGGTCGCCGCCATTATTGCAGGCTTAGGTGGCTTACTCAGTAAACAAATTCTAACCGACCAAATTCAGTTAGGCTTGCCTTGGCTGCCGTGGCACGTTCGCTTTGACAGCTTATCGGCATTGTTTTTCCTCATCGTGGGAATCGGCACGGGCGCGGTCAGTTTGTACGGCACAGGCTATGTCAAACATTATCAAGAACAAGACCATCCATTTGCCGTCTTAGGCTTATTCACAGGCTTATTCGTTGCAGGAATGCTATTAGTTTTACTCGCCGATGATGCGTTCTTTTTTATGATTGCGTGGGAAGTGATGTCAGTTGCCAGCTATTTTTTGGTGGCATTTCAACACGAAAATCCTGCCAATCGCCGCGCCGCGTTTTTATACTTATTAATGGCAGAAGTCGGTGCATTAGCGATTATTCTTAGCTTTGGGGTGTTAGCCAGTTTTAGCACAGGGATTAGCTTTGAAGCGTTTCGCGCCGCCCATTTATCCGACACTTGGGCAAGCATTGCCTTTTGTTTAGCCTTGCTGGGATTTGGCATGAAAGCAGGACTTGTGCCGATTCATGTGTGGTTGCCTGAAGCCCATCCTGTCGCGCCTTCGCATATTTCCGCTTTGATGAGTGGCGTGATGTTGAAAATCGCCCTGTACGGTTTTATTCGCTTCTGCTTTGATTTGTTAGACAAAGTGCAATGGCAATGGGGGCTAGTGTTGCTATTGCTTGGCACAGTTTCCGCCTTGGGCGGGATTTTTTATGCCTTGTTGCAATCAAACTTAAAACGCCTATTAGCCTATAGTTCAGTAGAAAACATTGGCATTATTTTCATGGTGTTAGGGCTGGCAATGATTTTCATGGCAAACGGACATCCTGAATTAGCCGCCTTGGGATTTATTGCCGCCTTACTTCATGCCTTTAATCACGCCCTGTTTAAAAATCTATTGTTTTTAGGGGCGGGGATTATTCAGCAACAAACGCATGAATTGAATATGGAAATGCTTGGCGGCTTGATTAAAAAAATGCCGCGCACTAGCGTAACGTTTTTAATCGGCTGCATGAGTATCTCAGCCTTACCATTGTTTAACGGCTTTGTGTCCGAATGGCTGGTGTTTCAAACCGCATTGCAAGTAGACGTATTAGAAAGTGGCGTATTGCGCAGTTTAATTCCAATTACCGCTGCCGCCTTAGCCTTGACGGCTGCCTTAGCCGCCGCCTGTTTTGTGAAAGTGTATGGCATCACTTTCTTAGGTGTACCACGTTCGCATCACAGTGAAAAAGCGGTTGAAACCACCGATAAAGGAATGCTCACCGCAACCGCGTTACTGGCAGGGTTGTGTTTTTTATTCGGGATTTTCCCCAGCTTAATCATTCGGTTACTGAATCAAGTGTCGTCACAAATTTTGGGTCAGGCGTTAAAAAACGATACCGCGCTGGGTTGGTTGTGGCTCGCGCCTGTTGATGCGGGGCAAGCTTCCTATTCTGCTCCACTGGTTTTGGTCAGTGCGTTAATCGCGGCTGGGGTTTGTTATTACTTTTTGCGTCGCACTCCCGATACTTTAATTCGTAAATCCGCTACTTGGGATTGCGGCTTCGGTGGTTTAACACCCAGAATGCAATACAGCGCGAACGCTTTCACCATGCCGTTGCGGCGTATTTTTGCTCCCGTGTGGCAATTGGATGAGCAGGTGAAAAAAGACCTCAGTGGCGCGTTAAATCAACAAGTGGATGCGGTGCATTATCAACTACACATCCAAGACCACAGTTGGCAATGGCTTTATCAGCCACTGGAAAACGGCGTAAACAGCATCGCCAAACAAGTATCACGAATTCAAACGGGCAATATTCGCACTTATTTAAGTTACTCGTTTGTTACCTTAATCGTTATGTTATGGATGGTGAGCTAATGAACTGGTTAATCGCAATTCTGCAAACCGCGCTGTTAGTCGGTTTGAGTCCTTTATTAGCAGGTTGGCTGAAACGCTGTAAATGTTTTTTGCAAAATCGTCAGCCGCCGTCTGTATTTCAACCCTATCGTGATTTATTAAAACTGACCCGCAAACAACCCGTGTTATCGCACGATGCCTCATGGTTATTTCATTTCGCGCCTTATATGGTGCTGTCTGCTACCGTGTTAGCCGCTTCGGTTGTGCCGTTTATTGCGGTGGATTTACCCACCTCAGCCACAGCGGATGTGATTGTATTAGTAGGCTTTTTTGCCTTTGCCCGCTTTTTTCTTACCTTAGCAGGTTTAGATGTGGGAACCGCGTTTGGTGGCATGGGTGCATCACGCGAAGTGACGATTTCCTCTTTAGCCGAACCCGCGATGTTAATGGCAGTTTTTACTCTCACCATGACTGCGTCCACCACCAATTTAGCCTTTGCGATTGACCATGTTTTGCAAGCAGGTTTGGTGTTGCGCCCATCGTTTTTATTCGCCTTATTTGCCTTATTGCTGGTGGCAGTGGCAGAAACAGGGCGTGTACCTGTGGATAATCCAGCCACCCATTTAGAACTCACCATGATTCACGAAGCGATGATTTTAGAATACAGCGGACGGCATTTGGCGTTAATCGAATGGGCAAGCCAATTGAAATTAATGCTGTACGGCGTATTGATTGCCAACCTCTTTTTCCCTTGGGGGATTGCACAAAGCTTGTCCTTAAACGCGCTCGGGTTTGGCTTATTCGCCATTTTGCTCAAATTAGCGGTTCTGACCTTAATTCTGGCATTTGCTGAAACCGCTGTTGCCAAAATGCGCTTGTTTCGCGTGCAAGAATATTTAGGCTTTGCCTATTTACTCGCCCTATTGGGAATGTTAAGTCACATCGTTTTGGAGGTCTTATTATGAATGCACAACATCTTGATTTTTATATGCAAACTATCTTGTCGATGGCGGCATTAGTGGCATTTACCTCCTTTTTAATGCTCGGACAAGGGCGATTGCTGCGGCTAATTTTTGTGTTCGCAATACAAGGCTTACTATTAACATTGACCACCGGTTTAGCTGCCTACAGTTTAGATAATCCGCATTTGTATATTTCAGCGGTTTTAACCTTGCTGCTCAAAGTGTTGTTTATTCCTGCGATGTTGCGGCGTGAAGTGCTGAAAATGGCTATGCACCGCGATGTTGAGGCACTAAAAAACAAAACGCTGATTATGTTAAGCGGCGCGAGTTTGATGATTTTTAGCTATTACATTCTGCACCCGATTGTGCAAACCTCCAATGCGGTGATGATTAACGCGCTGGCGGTGGGTTTGTCGGTGGTGTTATTAGGAATGCTATTAATGATTTCCCATCGTCAAGCGATTGCCCACGTTGTGGGGTTTATGTCAATTGAAAACGGCTTATTTTTTGCCGCGATTGTTGCCACGCACGGAATGCCAATGGTAGTGGAATTAGGGGTTGCGTTTGATGTACTGGTTGCCGCGATTTTGTTTGGCATCTTTTTCTTACACATTCGCACCAGCATTGATTCGCTGGATGTGGATTTAATGAATCGTTTGCACGAGGTGGAAAAATGATTGCCGTGTATTTTATTTTATTCCTTGCCTTGCTTGGGATTGTCTATTTCGCACTGATTGGACACCGTACCGATGTGGGTAAAATCAACACCGCGCTGAATGGAATTAGCTTTTTAGCCACTGTTTGGTTAGCGGTCACGGTATTAAAACATGGCACGTTATTATCGGAAAACAAAGCCTTTCTGATTGATTCGTTCAATGTGTATTTGATTGTACTCACTGCATTTGTCGGTATGACCACCTCCATTTTTTCTGCCCCGTATATGGCGCATGAAAATGCCATTGGGCGGTTAAATGACCAACGGTTGCGGCTGTATTATTCGATGTATCAAGGCTTTATGCTGGCAATGTATCTGGTATTAACCACCAATAATATGGGCGTAATGTGGGTGGCAATGGAAGGCGCAACTCTGGCAACGGTGTTGTTAGTCAGTTTATATCGCACCCCTGAAGCGATTGAAGCGGCGTGGAAATATTTTATTCTCTGTGGCGTGGGGATTGCGCAAGCCTTGTTTGGCACAGTTTTGTTGTATTACGCAGCCGTGCAAATTAACGGCATTGATAATGCGTTATTGTGGACGGTGTTATATGAACACGCCGATAAATTAAATCCGCATATTTTAGAACTGGCGTTTGTGTTTTTGCTAATTGGTTATGGCACAAAAATGGGCTTAGTGCCGCTGCATAATTGGCTGCCTGATGCGCATTCTGAAGGCCCTACGCCAATGTCGGCAGTACTGTCTGGGCTGTTGTTGAATGACGCGCTGTATGCGGTGGTGCGCAATAAAATGTTAGTCGATGGTGCAACTCACGCCCCGACTGCCAGTTATTTGATGATGGGGTTTGGGATGCTGACTTTTTTGACCGCCGCGTTGTTATTGCATCGGCAAAAAGATATTAAACGACTGTTTAGTTATTCGTCGATTGAACACATGGGCATGATGACGTTTGCGTTTGGGATTGGTGGCTCATTGGCAACTTTTGCAGGACTGCTGCACATGACCGTGCATTCGTTAACCAAATCGGCAATTTTTGTCACGGTTGGTCATGCCTCACAATTGGCTGGCACGCAAAAAATGGAGCAGATTCGTGGACTGATTAAAACCCAGCCCGTGATTGGTTGGGGGTTATTAATCGGCACAGTCGCGATTGCAGGTTTTCCACCGTTTGGGGTGTTTACCAGTGAATTTTTAGTGTTAATGGCAACCATGCACAGTTATCCGTGGTTGACCTTGCCGTTATTATTGGGGATTGGTGTAGCATTTGCAGGGCTGTTTCGCCATATTCAGCCGATTGTGTATGGCAATAAACCTGAAGGACAAGAACCGATAAAAGCCAATTTATGGCCCGTGTTGATTCATCTTGCCTTGGTGTTGTGGTTGGGGTTAGCGATTCCGAGCTTTTTAGCGGATTGGTTTTCCCAAGCCACCTTATTGATTTCAGGGGAGAAATTATTATGAAACGACAATTTCGTAGGATGGGCACGCTGTTCATGCCCATCAAAAGCGTGGTGATGAATAATTCGGTGGGCAAAAAAGCGTGCCCACCCTACGTTAATTTCATGGAGGTTGCTTAATGAATCCAGTAAATAAAAGCTCTGAAAATGATTTTTTAAACCTTCTCACTGAGGCTGGCATTGTTATTAGGACTGCCAGTCCTTTAGTTTGGCAGATTGAGGCTGAACATTGGCGCACGTTTGCCGAACTTGCAATGCTACATCACTATCGCTGGGTAGCAGGTTGGGTGGAAGAAAATCCCCCTCAATCCCCCTTCATAAAGGGGGAGGAAAATGATTCCTCTCAATCTCTCTTTCTGAAAGAGGAAGCAACCAAAGACTCCCCCCCTTTGCAAAGGGGAGGAGTGGGGATTTTCATGGTGAACGCCTGTTTTGAAAAAAACGGCACTTATTTAGTGTTACGAACAACAGTCAATTTGAATCATCCTGTTTTGCCCTCGCAAGCCACCGTCTATCCTGCCGCTAATCGCAGTGAACGGCATAGTCACGATATGTTTGGCATTACGTTTACTGACCATCCCGACCCGCGCCGCTGGACACGCCACCAAGCGTGGGGTAAACAGGATTTTCCGTTGCGCAAAGATTTTCCGTTGCAAGGTTCGCCGCCAGCGATTACCCCACCTGATAGGCACTATGATTTTATAAAAGGCTATGGCGAAGGAGTGTATGAAATTCCTGTTGGCCCGATTCATGCGGGGATTATTGAACCTGCGCATTTTCGCTTTCAAGCGGTGGGCGAGCTGATTTTAAACTTAGAAGAACGCTTAGGCTATGTGCATAAAGGGATAGAAAAACTGGCAGAAGGCAAAACGGCGCAAGAGCTAATCCGATTAGCGGGGCGGGTTTCAGGCGATACCACTGTGGGACACAGTTGGGCAGCGTGTATGGCAATGGAACACGCCGCAGGCATCACACCTCCACCACGCGCATCTTTGCTTCGTGCAGTGTTAGCAGAACGGGAACGCATTGCCAATCATCTCGGCGACATGGGCGCGATTTGTAATGATGTAGCGTTTAGTTTTGCCTTTATGCAGTTTAGTCGTTTACGAGAAAGTTGGTTACGGCACAATGCTAGGTTGTTTGGACATCGGTTATTAATGGATAAACTCGTCACAGGTGGCGTGGCGTGTGATGTATCGCCGAGCGATTGTGCGCTGATGACGCAAGAAATAGCTGCATTGCGCGAGGAATTAGCGGACATTATCACCGCTGTGGATTTAAATACCTCCTTAGAAGATAGACTCTACACCGCAGGTTATTTGTCCAAACAAACCGCTGCCGCGTTTGGCACATTAGGCTATGTCGGACGCGCCAGTGGGCAAGCATTTGATGTGCGCCGTGACGCGCCTTACGCGCCTTATCAACAACTTAACTTTAATGTGCCGATTGAAACACAAGGCGATATTGCTTCACGGTTTTGGATTCGTGCCAAAGAAATCAATGTGTCGCTGAAATTATTGGAACAATTGCTGACTCATTTATCGGATGACACTATCTCTGCTGATTTAGTGACTGCATGGCAAACACCCGCTGTAGGCAGTGAAGGGCTAGGCTGTGTAGAAGGTTGGCGTGGTGAAATTGTGGTGTATATCCGCTTTGGCGAAAATAATCAAATTGCCCGTTATTATCCGCGTGACCCCAGTCAACATAATTGGCTCGCGCTGGAAAAAATTGTGTTAAACAATATTGTGCCTGATTTTCCCGTGTGCAATAAATCAGTCAATCCCTCGTATTCGGGTACGGATTTATAAAGGAGCTTCCGATGTTAAGATTATTCAGTAAAATTATAAAAACAGGCGTGGTCAGCGAGTCTATTCCTGTGGTTCAGGATGACGAGTTAGAAGCACTGGGGATTGAATTAAAAAATCAGATTAGCAAAAAATTTTCGGGCAGTATTGCCATTCGCCAAGTCGATGCTGGCTCGTGCAATGGTTGTGAGTTAGAAATTCACGCCTTGAATAATCCGTATTATGCAATTGAACGCTTTGGGATTCATTTTGTTGCCTCGCCGCGTCATGCGGATGTGTTATTAGTGACAGGCGTGGTGTCACGACATATGCAGACTGCGTTATTGCGGGTTTATGAAGCCACCCCCAATCCAAAATGGGTGATTGCCGCAGGGGATTGTGCGACGTGCGGCGGCGAGTTTGGGGTTTCTTATGCCAGTTGTGGCGCGGTGGCGAATGTGATTCCTGTGGATTTAAAGATTGCAGGTTGTCCGCCCACGCCGTTGGCATTAGTACAAGGTTTATTAGCGTTGTGTTAGGAAAAAAATGATGACTTTTCAATTACATCCACACTTACAACAAGACACGGTTTTGATTGGAAAATTTGCCTTGTCGCAAGTTTTATTGATGAATGATAGCCAGTATCCCTGGTGTATTTTAGTGCCGCAACGTGCAGGTCTAACAGAAATCTATCAGTTAAATCAAAAGGATAGAGAGCAGTTGCAAGAAGAATCGTGTTTTTTAGCGCAACAATTAGCAACGCTTTATCAGGCGGATAAGATGAATATTGCCGCCATTGGTAATCTGGTTGCACAACTGCATATTCATCATGTGGTGCGTTATCAAACGGATAAAGCCTGGCCTGCGCCGGTCTGGGGAAAATTTACCGCTGTGCCGTATTCGGCGGAAGAACTTGCGATTCAAAGACAGGCTGTGCAAGCTGTGTTGGGTGATTTGTTAGTGGCTCGCTCTCAAGACTAAATTGAGAGCGAAAACAACCCTGCAATTAGGGCTTAAGACAGTTTTTTATACTTAATCCGATGGGGATTATCGGCATCTGTCCCTAAGCGTTTATGCCGGTCCGCTTCATAATCGGCATAATTACCTTCAAACCACACCACTTCACTATCGCCCTCAAAAGCTAAAATATGCGTGGCAATTCGGTCTAAAAACCAGCGATCATGGGAAATAACCACCGCACAACCCGGAAAAGCCAATAGTGCGTCTTCCAAAGCCCGCAAAGTTTCCACATCTAAATCGTTGGTTGGTTCATCCAATAACAGCACATTACCGCCACTTTTTAACAATTTGGCTAAATGTACCCGATTCCGTTCCCCGCCTGACAGTTCCCCAATGCGTTTTTGCTGGTCGCCTCCTTTAAAGTTAAAACGCCCGACATACGAACGAGATGGCGTTTCATAGCTTCCTACCGTGACCATATCCAAACCGTCAGAAATTTCTTCCCAAACGGTTTTCTTGCCATCCATATCATCGCGTAATTGGTCAACATAAGAGATTTTTACCGTTTCACCTAAACGAATCGTGCCGCTATCAGGTTGTTCAAATCCTGCCATCATTTTAAACAAGGTGGTTTTACCCGCCCCGTTCGGGCCGATAATTCCCACAATCCCACCTTGTGGTAATTTAAAACTGAGGTTTTCAATCAACACTCGGTCACCAAAGCTTTTCTTCACTGCATCCGCGTGAATCACCACATCCCCTAAGCGCGGCCCTGGTGGAATATACAACTCTTGGGTTTCGTTGCGTTTTTGCACTTCGGTTGAGGATAATTCTTCAAAACGGGCTAAACGGGCTTTACTTTTCGCATGACGACCTTTTTGATTGGAGCGTACCCATTCCAACTCTTCTTTCATCGCCTTTTGCCGCGAGGATTCCTGTTTGTCCTCTAAAGCAAGTCGTTTTTCTTTCTGCTCTAGCCAGTTGGAATAATTGCCTTCCCAAGGAATACCCATGCCTCGGTCAAGCTCTAAAATCCAGCCCGCGACATTATCCAAGAAATACCTATCATGGGTCACAGCCACCACCGTGCCAGGATAGTCATGTAAAAATCGCTCTAGCCATGCGACCGATTCTGCATCTAAGTGGTTGGTTGGCTCATCCAATAACAACATATCAGGATTAGACAACAGCAAGCGACACAACGCCACCCGGCGTTTTTCTCCACCTGATAATTTGGTCACATCTGCATCCCAATCGGGTAAACGCAACGCATCGGCTGCCACTTCTAAGCGGCGGTCTAAATTATGCCCATCACAAGCGTTAATTTCATCTTCTAAGCGGGCTTGTTCGGAGGCAAGTTTGTCAAAATCGGCATCAGGGTCAGCATAAGCGGCATAAACGGCATCTAATTTGGCTAACACGGCTTTGATGTCGGCAACCGCTTCTTCCACATTGCCGCGCACACTTTTATTGGGGTCTAATTGCGGTTCTTGCGGTAAATAGCCAATATTCGTGCCTTTGAGTGGAATTGCCTCGCCTTCAATTTCTTTATCTAAACCCGCCATAATCCGCAGCAAAGTTGATTTACCTGAGCCGTTTAACCCCAATACGCCAATTTTTGCGCCAGGAAAAAAGGACAAAGAAATGTTTTTTAGGATGTATTTTTTCGGGGGAACAATTTTGCCCACCCGATTCATTGAATAAATATATTGCGCCATCGTTTGTGTTCACTTTAATAAGAGGAGTGGCTATTATTCCACGTTCTGGGGTGAGTGAGAAATCACGGCGTGTTCTCTTTTCGATAAGGGCCCAAGAATCTGTTTGAAAAACGTTTAAGTTCTATCAATTCTACGGTGTTTATTTAAAAAAACCGCCTTTGGTTTTACGTTATAAAACCCGTTAAACAGCCTATAATTAAGTCTTTTAAAGTTTTCAGAGACTATCATGCCTTATCCAATGCTAGCAGAAACAGTCGCCAGTATTTCAGAACTCAAGGCGAATCCCATGAAAGTGGTTGCCAGTGGTGATGGAATGCCAGTTGCTGTTTTAAACAGAAACCAGCCCGCTTTTTATTGTGTTCCAGCAAAGGTTTATCAAGCGATGATGGAATTGATTGATGATATGGCGTTGTTAAAAATCGTTAAACAACGGCAACATGAAGAATCTGTCGTGGTTTCGTTAGATGACTTATAAACTGGAATTTAAAAAATCTGCGTTGAAAGAGTGGGAGAAACTTAGGGCTACGCTGAAAGAGCAGTTTAAAAAGAAACTGAAAGAACGATTAGAAAATCCGCATATTCCAGCGGCGGCTTTATCGGGTGGACAAAATCTTTATAAAATCAAGTTGCGGCAACAGGGGTATCGTCTGGTTTATTCTGTCGCTGATGAAATTGTGACTGTCACCGTGATTGCCGTTGACAAACGGGATAGAAATGAGGTTTATGAGATTGCGCTTTCGCGGTTAAATGAGCGGCTATAACTCTTTATTTAGAGAGAAAAAATTATGGCAAAAAAGATAAAACCATACAAAGAATTTGATTTAATTAGATTATTTGATTTACAGCGTTTAGTTGGCAATCAAGCTCATCCTTTATTACAAGAATGGATGAGTGTTTCTGACATTACATTAACTATTAGCGAACAAGAAACGTTTGATGCTATTTTGGAAGATGCAATGCAAAACATTCACAACTGGCATGAAGAGGATTTAAAAATGCAATTTATCGCGTTTGTTTTGAGATTAGGGCATCTTAAAAACACCGCCCGTTATCATCCGTATTTTGAGCGTGTTGTTGAGGCAATTGTCAGTGAAAATTTTTTAAAGGTGAAAACCGATTTTATGATTGCGTCGGGCGTTTTGGACAGCCCCGAAGTGCCTTATTTTCATTTTCAGGCATATAAACGCCAAACAGACCCCAATGGTGACCCGATTGGGCAATTGTTAGCAGCGATGCTGATTGCAAAAGAATTAAATCAAAGTGACAAACCGATTTATGGTTGTTATGTGATGGGTAAACTTTGGAATTTTATGGTACTTGAAAAGACGACTTATTGTATTTCTAAAAGTTATGATTGCACTGAACGTGATGATTTATTACAGATTATTGCGATTTTGCGCAAGTTTAAGGAAATTTTAGAAACGCGGTTGTTGGATTAATAAAAATACAAGGCAATAAAAAACCGCCGTTGGTTTTGCCGAGGGCGATTTTTGTTTTACAAATGATGTACTTTCCTTTGCTCGGTGAGTAGTGAGTAGCCCGCATGGAGCTTTGCGGAATGCGGGAAAGGTGGCATCATCGCGGTTTTCCCGTATTCCATTTCATTCCATACGGGCTACTTGCTCACGCTGTTTTTTGCAGTTGTTGGGGTTGTTTGACCGTCCGATGAATGCGCAATAAAAAACCACCTTTGGTTTTTGCCGCTGGCGGTTTTATGCTGATATTTACCACTTTTTATTTTTATCCATATAGTAACAAAAACTCGCGAATGCTACGCCACCTGCTACTGCCCATGTTATCGGATTAGTTGCTACTGCAACAAGCGTAGTACCTTTAACTAAACCTGCTAGGCTTGCCAAACCAGCACCTGCACCGCTAGAAGAGGAAGATGACGATGGTGAAAAACTCGTAGTCGGTACATAGGGTTGGAGATAAGACGGCATACTTGGTGAATTTAATAGGTTTTGGAGTTGAGCATTCTGTGGTAGCTGTTGCATTTGTTGTAGCTGTTGCTGTAGTTGATGCTGATGTTTTTGATGTTTAATATCAGCTTTAAGTAAATCATACTTATCTGGATGTAGTAAGGACATTTTTATTACCTCAAGTCAAAATTTAAAATGTAGGATAGATTTTAAACTTTTAAAAATTTGTTACAATCGAACAAATTAGGTATCTTTTACAGCTTTACGATTATTTCGTTCAATAAAATAGGCAGCACTTATGGATACTGACATCAAAAAAGAAATTGGCAATAAAATTAGGCAATTCCGTACTGTTAAAGGTTTGTCGCGTGGACAAATGGCAGATAAATTAAAAATGTCAGAATCCAATTATGGACATATTGAACGTGGCGAAGCAGAAATAGGTATTACTCGTTTAATAGAAATTTCCGAAGTATTTGAAATTACCTTATTTGATTTATTACCCTCGAATAATCAAAGTTTTTTTAGCATAACGGGTAATTGCA
>JAIFMS010000023.1:0-329 GCA_020048335.1 Methylococcaceae bacterium
AAAATTTATTTTTTCTACCGACACCTTATATAGATGTCCGTTTGTTTGCATATGATTTTTTAAAAACTTAAGGCAATCATGGTCGTTAGTTTTTTTGGCTAGTGCTTTATATAAAGCATTAAAAGACTTCCATAACTTTTCAAATTGTTCGGATGGAGATATTGACTCTGTAGATTTTATTAAATGAGTTGCTGCATATAAAATTGCTCTTCCAACCTCACTTTCCTCAAATAACAAAACAGCATTGTTTGCATCCAATTCAGATAGAGTAAAAAAACTTATATCCTCTTTTAAGACTTGACTTAACTTATCATTCCCAATTTCTACAA
>JAIFMS010000023.1:347-5032 GCA_020048335.1 Methylococcaceae bacterium
CCATTTTTAGAGTTATAGATTTTTATAGATACAATACGATTCGATTTTTTCTCAAATAAGTAATAAAGACATAATCCTTTAATAATTTGCTTAGAGATTGTGCCATTGTGCTGTTGCAAGACATCTGAATTAATAGACTTAGCTCTTTCAGCTCTGATTTTGATATAGTTATTTGATATTTCAATAAAATCTGTTTTATTGCTAGAAGAACGATATGGCATTACACCTATGTAATGTTCTAAATTTGGCTCATTTACATCAAATTTAATTTCAATTGTGTATGCGGGCATTTTTCAACCTTCAGTAATTTTTAAATAATTCAGCAAACAACTCAATAACTCCGCTACTCGCATTCCAGTGTCAAAATCGAAAATATGCTGCAATTTCATAATCACTAATTATTCATAATGCGTCCACATCGGATAGACTTTAATCAACTTCTCAGTTTCAATCACTTCATAAACCAACCGATGCTGTTTATTAATGCAGCGACTAATCAAACCTTTCATATCACCTTTTAAAAACTCATACTCAGGCGGATATTGAAACGGATTTTCCTTAATGATTTCCAGCAACTTCAAAGCCTTGTTTTTCAAGCCATGCTCAGATAATTTCTTTGCGTCCTTTTGAGCTTGCGACATAAACTTAACGGTGTACATCACCAATCCAAACTTTCCAACGTCACACCGCAATGTTCAGGTTCAGCCCTTGCCTCTTTAATGCTCTCTACCATGCCAGTTTGAGACCTTAAATAAGCATCATCACTTTCATAATCAGACTGTTCCAAAATCCGAATTTCATTTTTTGAAAAATGCCCTAACAACCAGAAAAATTTTTCGTAAATACTGTTATCTATTTTTAAAGTGACTGTTTTCATCGGACTCTTCTTAAATTAATGCGCATTTCAATTGTCATCAACAGTTAAAAAATCATCCCGCCATGTCTAATCGCTCTTGCAAATAACGATGCACAATGCCTTTTGCAAAAGTTTGATAATTATTCACGCAATCCTTCACAGCAAATGATTTCAACATTTCAAAATCCCTTTTTGAAAGGGCAATATCCAAATGCGCCGTTTGTTCGGCTAATTGCTGTTGCGTACATTGCTGTAAAAACAGTTTTCGCTGTGCCAAATCAGGCTTAGATTGCCATTGCCCACTTTCTACCGAATCCAATAACGATTGCTCTTCTTGATTTAACTCAATCATGATTTGCCACCCAAAACAACCTATTCCGTATCAGAGTTTTCTGGCAATTTCGGCAAATCACTCAACAACTGTGCCACCCGCATTCCCGTATCAAATGAATCATCATACAAAAAGCGCAATTCAGAAATATGCCGCAATTTCATCCGTTTAGCGACAAAATGGCGAATCACGGGGGATAATTCATTCAGCAATTTAACTTGCGCTTTTTTCCCCGCTTCATCAACATTCAGCACCGTCACATAAATTTTTGCATAGGACAAATCTTTGGTGACCACGACCTCGTTCACCGTAATGAAACCCAGCCGTGTATCACTCATATCCCGTTGTAAAACCTGCGCCAGTTCTTTCTGCATTTGCGAAGAAACCCGCGCATTACGCCCAAATTCTCTTGCCATTACACTTCTCGTTTCACTTCAAAACGTTCAAAGACTTCAATTTGATCGCCGACTTTCACATCGTTGTAGTTTTTCACGCCGATACCACATTCCATCCCCATTTTGACTTCAGCAGCATCATCTTTAAAGCGGCGCAATGATTCTAACTGCCCTTCGTAAATCACCACGTTTTCACGCAACACCCGAATCGGCAAGTTTCGTTTCACAAAACCATCCACCACCATACAGCCTGCAATCAAACCAAACTTAGGTGAACGGAATACATCGCGTACTTCGGCAAGTCCGACAATTTTTTCATGAATATCAGGGGCTAACATACCGTTGATAGAGCGTTTAACTTCATCAATGGCATCATAAATAACGCTGTAATAATGCAAATCAATGTCTTTTTCTTCGATCAATTTGCGGGCGGTGGCATCGGCTCGGACATTAAAGCCCATTAAAATTGCACCCGCGGCTAACGCAAGGTTAGCATCACTTTCATTAATGCCACCGACACCGCCGTACACGCATTTGACTTCCACTTCCGAAGTTGACAAAGCAACTAACGCGCCCCGCAAGGCTTCTAAACTGCCTTGTACATCGGTTTTAATCACTAAATTAACTGTAGCCGTTTCGCCTGCGGTCATTTTAGAAAACACTTCTTCTAATTTTGAGGCTTGCTGCGCCGCATGACGGGTGGATTTACTCTTATCTTCACGATGCTCCGCCAATTCACGCGCCACGCGCTCATTTTGTACCACTAAAAAGCGGTCGCCTGCATTGGGTGTGCCTGAAAGACCTAAAATTTCAACGGGAGTACAAGGGCCTGCGGTTTTAATCGCTTTACCTGTTTCATTAAACATGGCGCGTACCCGCCCATATTCATGTCCACATAACACAAACTCACCTTTGTTGAGCGTACCTTTTTGGACTAATACCGTAGCAACTGCCCCGCGTCCTTTATCAAGACGTGATTCAATCACTAGCCCTGACGCATTGCCTTCAACAGGCGCGGTTAATTCTAAAATTTCAGATTGCAAAATCAAGGATTCAATTAACTCATCAATCCCTTCGCCTGTTTTGGCAGAAATTTTCAAAAACTGTACATCGCCGCCCCATTCTTCAGACAGTACGTTGATGTTTGCCAATTCCTGCATCACTTTTTCAGGGTTTGCCGCAGGTTTATCAATTTTATTCACCGCGATAATAATCGGCACATTTGCCGCCCGCGCGTGTTCAACCGCTTCTTTAGTTTGTGGCATCACCCCATCATCGGCGGCAACCACCACGATGACTACGTCGGTAATTTCTGCGCCCCGCGCCCGCATCGCGGTAAAAGCGGCGTGTCCTGGGGTATCTAAAAAAGTGACCGCACCGTGGTCAGTTTTTACTTGATACGCACCGATATGTTGGGTAATTCCCCCTGCTTCCCCAGCGGCAACACGGGTTTTGCGAATATAGTCGAGTAACGAGGTTTTCCCGTGGTCAACGTGTCCCATAATGGTAACAATCGGGGCGCGAGCGAGCATTTCTCTGTCATCAATGACATTTTCAACAGCGGCTAACATTTCTTGCTCAACATCGTCGTCACTTTGCATAATGGCTTTGTGTCCCATTTCTTCAACCAAAATAACCGCTGTTTCTTGGTCAATACTTTGGTTGATGGTTGCCATCAAGCCTAATTTCATCAATTGTTTAATCACTTCTGCGGCTTTAACACTCATTTTTTGTGCTAAATCAGAAACGATAATATGCTCAGGCACAGTGACTTCTTTAGTGGTCGGCGCAACGGGCATTTCAAATTGATGTTTTGCGTCAGAAACCGGAGCAGTGACACGACCGCGTTGTTTTGGCTTTTTACCGCGTGATCGGCGATTGCCATCACGGTCAGAATACTCATCTATTACCGACATCGCACCACCACGTCCGGGTGAAATAGAACGACCTGTTGAAACGCCTCGCGTTTTCCCAGGTGTGCCATCGCGGGTGGGAGTGCTGTTTTTTGCGGGTGCGTTTTTTGCTGGGGCTGGCGTTGTTGCTGTACGAGTATTTGCGGTCGTGCTAGGTGAGGCTTTAGCCACGTTATTAGCAGGCTGTGCCGTTGCTGTTGTTGCATTACGTCCAGTTGTTTGCCCAGGCGTTGTGCGTGGCGTTTGTTTTTTCTTATTTTGCTGCTGTTTTGCCTCCGCTTGTTTTCTGACTTTATCCGCTGTACGTTGTACAGACGCTTCTAACCGGGCTTGTCGCTCCCGCTCCTTTTTCTCCAGTTCCTTTTTTTGATTCTCAGCCGATAATTCTGTCGCTTGCTGCTGAGTCTGAACCAATTCAGTCTCTGTTTTTGTATTGGGCATAACCACCTCTGCTTCTAATACAAAATCCTCTGGTGCTTTATCAACCTTGGTTGTAAGTTCCACAGCGGGTGTTTCTATATTAGTCAATTTTTCAACTACTTCAGTTGCCTTTATTGTAGGTATTGGCACAATATTAGGCGAAGACTGCTCGACATTTTCTTTTAACTCAACTATTTCAGGTGTTTCCACACGCTTGATATAGGTTTTCTTTTTACGCACTTCAACACTGATTGTTTTGGTTGAAGTACCAGGGACTGTTGCCTGTTTTAATTCACTGACTTTACGCCGTTTTAAAGTAACCCGAGTTGGAACAGCCGCTCCTGCAACCGTTTCTGTTTTACCATGACGTTTACGCAAGTGTGCTAAGAGCGTTGTTTTTTCAGCATCATCAATTATGGCATCGGGGGCATTTACTTTTAATCCAGCCTCTGCCATCTGTTCCAATAACCGTTCTAGCGGAATACCGACGACCTCTGCTAATTCTCGTACCGTTTTATCACTCATTTTTCACTTCCCCTATTTTAACCCTGTTCCGTTACAAACCACGGTTCCCGTGCCTTCATAATCAATGTGCTTGCGCGCTCTTTGTCCATACCTGCAAAATCAAGCAAATCATCGATTGCCAATTCTGCCAAATCATCCATTGTGACGATGCCTTGACTTGCTAACTGATAAGCCAGATCCCTATCCATTCCTTCCATCGTGAGCAAATCTTCAGCAGGCGTTGCCGCTTCTATTTTTTCCTCTGA
>JAIFMS010000092.1 GCA_020048335.1 Methylococcaceae bacterium
ATTTTTGCTTATGCCCAACATCAAAAACTGCACAGTTGGGAATTTACCGAAGAAGATGGCACGGTATTAGGACAAAAAATCACCGCATTAGATAAAGTAGGCTTGTATGTGCCGGGCGGGAAAGCCGCTTATCCGTCATCGGTATTAATGAACGCCATTCCTGCAAAAGTTGCGGGTGTTGCCCAAATCTGTATGGTTGTACCCACCCCTGAAGGCGAAAGCAATCAATTAGTCCTTGCGGCGGCTTATTTAGCAGGGGTTGATAAAGTTTTTACGATTGGTGGCGCACAAGCGATTGCAGCACTTGCTTATGGCACAGAAACAATCCCTGCAGTGGATAAGATTGTAGGGCCAGGGAATATTTATGTCGCCACTGCCAAAAAAATGGTGTTTGGACAGGTTGGGATTGACATGATTGCAGGCCCTTCGGAAATTTTAATTATTTGCGATGGCAAAACCAATCCCGATTGGATTGCGATGGATTTATTTTCTCAGGCAGAACATGATGAAAATGCGCAAGCCATTTTAATTTCGGATGATGCAGATTTTCTTGTACAAGTGAAAAACAGCATTGATAAATTACTCGAAACTATGGACAGACACGCCATTATTCGAGCTTCATTGACCAAGCGCGGGGCGTTGATTAAAGTGGCAAACTTGGAACAGGCGGCAGAAGTGGCTAATCTGTGCGCTCCTGAACATTTAGAGTTATCTGTTGCTGACCCTGAAAGTTTGTGTGCCAAAATTCGCCATGCAGGTGCGATTTTTATGGGACGTTACACCGCAGAAGCTTTAGGGGATTATTGCGCTGGCCCCAATCATGTTTTACCCACTTCCAGCACCGCCCGCTACTCTTCACCCTTAGGTGTATATGATTTTCAGAAGCGTTCTAGTTTGATTAACTGTTCTGAACAAGGTGCAAGCATATTAGGAAAAACAGCTGCCCTTTTAGCACGGGGCGAAAGTTTGACAGCTCATGCGCGGTCAGCAGAATACCGAGTTAAAAAACCTGCCATTTAATTTTTCACATAAAAAAGGCCGTACTTATAAAGTACAGCCTTTTTCCTATCCAGCCAAAAATATTGACCTGCGTTATTAACGTTTTGAGTATTGTGGACGTTTTCTTGCTTTGTGTAAGCCCACTTTTTTACGTTCAACTTCACGCGAGTCGCGTGTTACATAACCGGCTTTTCTCAACACAGGACGCAACGTTTCATCGTATTCCATGAGTGCGCGTGTTAATCCATGACGAATTGCCCCAGCTTGACCTGAAGGACCGCCACCTTTTACGATAATGTTAAGATCGAAATCTGCACTTCTTTCAATGAGTTCAAGCGGTTGTCTTGCAACCATTTGGTCAGTTTTACGACCAAAATACTCTTCGATAGATAATTTGTTAATGGTAATTTTACCAGAACCTGAGGTTGCGTAAACCCGTGCGACCGCACTTTTACGACGACCAGTTCCATAATATTGAGCTGCTGCCATGTTTTATCCTGATTAAAAATCTAAAACTTTAGGTTGTTGAGCTTGATGTTCATGCGATGCGCCGGCATAAACTTTCAATTTTTTAAACATCGCGCGACCTAATGGATTTTTAGGTAACATTCCTTTAACTGCCGTTGTAATAATCCGGTCTGGGAAAGTCGTGCGCAGTTTACCTAAACTGACAGATTTCATATTACCAACGTATCCTGTGTAACGGTAATAAATTTTATTTTGTTCTTTGTTACCTGTTACACCGATTTTTTCTGCATTAACAACGATGATATAATCACCTGTGTCTACATGGGGGGTGTATTCGGGCTTATGTTTTCCGCGAAGACGGCGTGCAACCTCTGTGGCAAGTCGCCCAAGCGTCTTCCCTTCTGCATCAATCACATACCAATCGCGCTTAACTTCTGCTGGTTTTGCACTAAATGTTTTCATTGTTTTAGTAAACTGTTAAGGCTGTATAAAACCAGCGATTCTACTAAACGCCACTAGGTTTAGCAAGTAATTTGTCTTTTAGCTTAATAATATAAGCTAAGGCATTAAAAAAGTTCTGTGCCACTAACTCGACAATAATTGCATCTTTACTGTGACTTTGCCTGCGACATTATGACGCAGTGTTTTTAGCAGGATTTACATTAACGGCTTATTTTTTTTAATTTTTAATTTAACAAGATGAATACGCCGGCTATCGGCGCGTAAAATCTCAAATCGAAACTGTCCTATTTCCAATTTTTCCCCTTTTTTCGGCATTCTCTCTAATTTATGCACCAGAAAACCGCCGATGGTATCAAACTCATCATCGTGTAAATCGGTGGAAAAATAATTATTAAAATCTTCAATCGGCGTAACGGCTTTTAAAATAAATTCCCGTTCACTGCGTTGTGAAATAAAATCATCTTCTGCATCGGCATCATCGTGTTCATCGGTAATTTCCCCCACAATTTGCTCTAGCACATCTTCAATCGTGACCAAACCCGCAGCCATTCCGTACTCATCGACCACAATCGCCATGTGATTGCGTTCGGTGCGAAACTCTTTGAGCAAAACATTCAAGCGTTTACTTTCAGGGACAATATCCGCAGGGCGCATAATATCTTTCACAGTTTGTTTTTTATTACTAAACAAATGTGACAACAAATCTTTGGCAATCAAAATCCCTACGACGGTACTTTTATCTTCTTCTATTACAGGAAAACGCGAGTGGGCAAACTCAATCACCACAGGTAACACGGCTTCTAAAGTGGCATTGCAGGAAACCACCACCATCTGCACACGCGGAATCATAATATCACGCACCCTTGTTTGCGCCACCGCTAACACCCCTTCAATCATGGACAAGGCTTCGGCATCAAGCAGCTTTCTTTCTTGTGCGTCTTTTAAAATATCTAATAATTCGTCTTGATCGTGAATTTCGCCTGTTAAAAGTTGCGTGATTTTACTAATCCAACTTTTGTATGGCGTGTGACTACTGGGTGGTTTATCGTCGTACATTTGGGTATTTATTCCTGATACGGATTTAAAATGTTAAGCGTTTGTAACAAAGAAATTTCTTTATCTTCCATTTCCCGCGCCTCATCGTCAGTGATGTGGTCATAGCCGCGCAAGTGCAGAACCCCGTGAATCACAATGTGCGCCCAATGATGAAAAAAAGGTTTGTGTTGCACCAAAGCCTCTTTTGCAATAACTGGGGCGCAAATCACCAAATCACCTAATAAGTTTAAGTCGAACCCTTCGGGGACTTCAAAGGGAAAACTCAAAATATTGGTTGCACCGTGTTTATTTCGATACTGTTGATTAAGTTGCGCACTTTCTGCCTCATCCACCAAACGCAAGGTGATTTCAAAACAACGCGCTTGGTCGGCAAGGGCTAAATCCACCCATTGTTGGAATTGTAGGCTGCTGGGCAATTCTTCAGCGGTACTGGCAATTTGAATATCAAGTTGATTCATAGTGCGGTTTGTTTATCAAATTGTTCATACGCGGCAACAATCCGTTGTACTAGCGGATGTCTTACCACGTCACGAGTGGCAAAAAAAGTAAAACTAATTCCTTCCACGTCTTTTAGTACATTCAAAACATGAGTTAAGCCCGATTGTTTAGCACTGGGCAAATCCACCTGCGTAATGTCGCCTGTAATCACCGCCGTTGAGCCAAAGCCTACCCGCGTTAAGAACATTTTAATCTGTTCCAGCGTGGTGTTTTGGGCTTCATCCAAAATAATAAACGCATCATTCAAGGTACGCCCGCGCATAAAAGCCAGCGGCGCAACTTCAATAATATGCCGTTCCAATAATTTATCCACGCGCTCATAACCTAACATTTCATACAGCGCGTCATACAGCGGACGTAAATACGGGTCAACTTTTTGTGCCATGTCACCCGGCAAAAAGCCCAGTTTCTCACCCGCTTCAACCGCAGGACGCACCAAAATAATGCGCTGCACTTGTTCTTTTTGTAAGGCTTCTATCGCACACGCGACGGCTAAATAGGTTTTTCCCGTTCCCGCAGGCCCTACGCCAAAATTAATAGCGTGACTAAAAATTTTCTTCAAATAGTCCTGCTGATTTTGCCCTCGTCCACGAATACTGCCCTGTTTGGTTTTAATGAGAATTGGCTCATCGCCTTGTTCTATCAGCGGTTGGGTTAAATTTTGCGCAATCGAAGCCTCTTGCATTGCCAAATGTACTGCCGCAGGGGTGAGCTGTTCCTGTTCGGTTGCGGCAAATAATTTTTCTATCACAACACAAGCCGCCTGAACCGCTGTTTCCAGCCCTGTAATGGAAAACTCATTGCCCCGATTGGCAATTTCTACTTGCAAACGTTGTTCTATTTGGCGTAAATGCGCATCACATTCCCCGCAAAAATTTGCCAATCGCGCATTGTCGGCTGGCTCTAAAGTCAGATAATGGGAAAAATTAAGCGGATTCACAGGCGGCACTCGATGAGGTGATAGTGTCCGAATCGGCAGAGATAATGCGACCGCGTAAGGAGTTGGGTAAGGCTTCGGTGATTAACACGTCGATAAACTGACCTGCTAAACGCGGATGTCCAATAAAATTGACCACCCGATTATTTTCGGTACGCCCTGTGATATGCAGCGGATTCTTTTTTGAAACCCCTTCCACTAAAACGGTTTGTATCGTATTGACCATGCTTTCAGAAACTGTCATCGTCATTTCATCAAGGCGTTGTTTTAAATGCTGTAAACGCTGTTTTTTGGTTTCTTCACTAATGCTGTCGGGCAAATCAGCAGCAGGTGTGCCAGGACGTGGGCTATAAATAAAGCTGTAGGAAAAATCAAACCCGACCTCTTCAATCAATGACATCGTGTCGGCAAAATCTTCATCAGATTCATCAGGAAAACCGATAATAAAATCTGAAGATAAACTAATTCCAGGACGAACTGCTTTGATTTTTTCCATAATTTCTAAGTAGTCCGCACGGGTATGACCGCGTTTCATTAGCGACAAAATTTTGTCACTGCCACTTTGGACGGGTAAATGCAAATGATTGACCAATTGCGGAATAGTGGCAAAGGCTTCGATAATATCATCAGTAAATTCAATCGGATGCGAGGTGGTAAAACGAATTCTATCAATGCCGTCAATTTCTGCAACGTAGTACAGCAATAAGGCAAAACTGGCAATGTCGCCGTCTGCCATTTGTCCGCGATAAGCATTGACATTTTGCCCGAGCAAATTAATCTCGCGCACCCCTTGCGCGGCAAGCCCACTAATTTCTGCTAATACATCGTCTAACGGACGGCTAATTTCTTCGCCCCGAGTGTAAGGCACAACACAAAATGAGCAGTATTTACTACAGCCTTCCATCACCGAAACAAAGGCTTTTACCCCTTCGGCGCGAGCAGCGGGCAAGGCATCAAACTTTTCAATTTCAGGAAAGGAAATATCCACAACGTGTTGTTGTCCACTCCGTGCTTGATTCAATAATTCAGGTAAACGATGCAGTGTTTGTGGGCCAAACACAATATCCACATAAGGAGCGCGTTTTTGAATCGCCGCGCCTTCTTGACTGGCCACACAACCGCCCACGCCGATAATCACATCGGGGCGTTTTTGTTTGATTTTGCGCCAGCGACCAATTGCAGAGAACACTTTTTCTTGGGCTTTTTCCCGAATCGAGCAGGTATTGAGCAGCAGAACATCGGCTTCTTCAGGAATATCGGTTAATTCCATGCCGTGTGACGCTTGTAATACATCCCGCATTTTATCGGAATCGTATTCGTTCATTTGGCAGCCGTTGGTTTGGATATAGAGTTTTTGCGTCATAGTGAATTGAAAATTTACCTTTAAGTCATTGTTTAT
Source organism: Methylococcaceae bacterium (assembly GCA_020048335.1). Taxonomy (GTDB): domain Bacteria; phylum Pseudomonadota; class Gammaproteobacteria; order Methylococcales; family Methylomonadaceae; genus CAIQWF01. The sequence continues at coordinate 5,820 of JAIFMS010000092.1, forward strand.
GGCAAGCAATACGCTGAAAACAAAGCGGGTGTTAAGCGCGTTGGGTTGTGTAAATTATACCGTGAAATGGGCTGAATAAGTAATTTACTGGCTTTTTAAAACCGCACCTCAGGCAAGCTTACAAGGCGGTTATAACCACTTTTTCTTGGAAACGCTTTACCCAGTCCAATGAAATATTGCCCGGTTCTGCGGCAAATAAATTGGCTGTACCACAGGCTAACGCCAGCTTAATACAATCTGTTGTGTCGGATTTTTGTGCCATTGCCAAAACAAAACCTGCTAACAGCGCGTCACCGCAGCCCACATAGCTCACAATCGCTGGCTCTGCGGGTATTGTGATGCAAGCAGAAAAAGCTTGCGTTTGATTGACAAAAATCGCCCCGTGTTCTGCACACGAAACAATCACCCATGTAATCCCTGCGGCAATCAGTTCGCGCGCCGCACTCACAACGTCAGCGGTATTTTTCAAAGGGCGACCCAGTAAGTGTTCAAATTCTTGGCGATTGGGCTTGAGCAAAAAAGGACGCGCGAGCAAACCTTGTTTTAAACTGTCACCGCTGCTATCTAAAAAACAGGTCGCGCGTTGTTGCTGACATTGCGTAATTAATTGTGCATAAAAATCGCTGGGCGCACCCCTCGGTAAACTGCCTGCTAAAATCACGCTATCCCCTGCTGTGACACACGCGGCTAGCTGCTGAAGAAAGTGTTGACAATCTGTCGCAGACACTGAAAAACCTGTGGTTCTAATATGGGTTTCTTGTTTTGATGTGTGATTAAACAAGGTAATATTGCTGCGGGTTTTTCCTGCCACCGCTAAATAATGGGAGGTTAAATAGGGTCGCTGACAAGTGTTGAAAAAAGACAGCGATTGCTCACCCACAAAAGCAAATGCGGTAACAGGACAATCCAATGCCGCAAGGGTTTTTGCCATATTTATGCCTTTTCCAGCCGCCCATTCACTGCTGTGTGTTGCCTGATAAGTATCGGCCCAGTGCAAATCAGGCAAACTTATCCGCATATCAATCGCACTATTCAGCGTGACGGTAATAATTTTGCTCATTTATGCGGTTAGTTGTGCGGTTATCTGCGCATAAAGCTTTTCTACTGTGCCGCCACGCGCTTGATAAATTAAGCGTAACAATTGGTCAACCCGTTCAGGAAAGCCTGTGTTTAGATAATGCCCAAGTTGTTGTGCAACCGCGTATTGAAAAGCGTCTACCCCTGAAACATCGTGGGTTAAATTATCCACGCTCACTTCAAATTTAACCCCAGCGGCAATTGACAAAGCCCATTCAAAGGCTTGTGGGACAATTTCGTGCTGAAAAAAAGCGTGTTGCTGGGCTTGATTTCGCCCGTCGGGGGCATACCAATAACCGTAATCGACTTTTTTCCGCCGCTCAACTCCTGCTTCACACCAATGGGCTAATTCATGCAAAGCACTGCGAAAATAGTCGTAGCTAAATTGAATTTGGGCAGGCTGACCTGCTTGCGCGGGTAAATAGAGAGGTTCAGGAAAACCCCCCAGCAATTGCGTGTTGTAACGATGTAAATAGTGTTGATTAACGAGGAGGATGAATTCAGCTAACGTCATTATCAGAAGAGGACGATGTATTTAAAAAAGGGAACGCCCTCCTTTAGGTGAAGGAGGGGGGGTAGGGTGGATTGTAAACTATCTAATAGCGAGTGTATTTTTATTTACGGGTCGATTTATTTTTTCACATAATACGAATAGCTACCAAATTTTCCTTTTAAAACCATATTCGTGGCTGTTTTTTCGACAACGGTGTATAGCTCAAACCGACTTCCACCGACCAAGGAAACTTTTAGCTTGCCCTCAACAATTTCATAATTGACAGGCGGTTGGTCGTAATAGGTTCCTTCACGCGGAATGTGTTGAATGGTGAGCTTGCCATTTTTAAACACCCAAGTATCCTCGCGCGGCAGACTTTCTTTTGCCGTTGCCGAAACTTTGGTGTGATCCAATTTCCACGTTCCTTCAACTTCTGTGGCTGATTTTAAAACAACGTCTGCAAAAACACCGCTGCTAGCCAGTGCTAATAACACGCCTAATCCCACTAGACTCTTTTTTTTCATGCTCACTTTCCTGTTTAAATTTAAATACTTGGCTCTTTCGCCTTGGAAAACTAAAGCATTTGTCAAAAATTGCTACTTAGAGCAAGCCAAAGTTGAAAGTGTGAATTGATACTTAAAAGGTATCAGCAGAGATTATGCGCTGTAAAAAGCGTAACACACAGCAGTTTGTGAAAAATAAGCGTTAAAGCGCGGCAATAATTGCTTTGACCCAATCGCTTTTTCTTTCCCGCTGCAAGGTTTCGATTCTTGCCCGAGCCATGAGTAGGGCGGCGAAAAAGCAATAAAACCCCAACACCATCACTAATAAAGGCAACCACATTTCAGGCGGCATGGCAGGTTTTTTAGTCACGGTGAAGGTGGCAGGTTGATGTAAGGTATTCCACCATTCGACCGAATATTTAATGATGGGAATATTGATTAAGCCTACTAAAGCTAATACGGCGGCGGCTTTATCACCGCTGGTTTGATTTTCAAAGGCCGACGACAACGCCAGTACACCTAAGTAGAGAAAAAATAAAATCAGCATCGCGGTTAAACGCGCATCCCAAACCCACCACGCGCCCCAAGTTGGTTTTCCCCAAATCGCCCCTGTGGCTAATGACAATATAGCAATGGATGCACCAATCGGGGCGCAGCATTTTGCCACGATATGCGCCATTTTGATTTTCCAAATCAAACCAATTGCTCCCGCTACCGCCATGAGTAAATAGCAGGATTGCGCTAAAATTGACGCGGGAACATGAATGTAAATAATACGAAAACTGTTGCCTTGTTGATAATCGGCTGGAGCAAAGACCAATCCCCACACGCTACCTGTCAGTAACAGCAGAAAAGCGGCACTACTAAACCAAGGCAGTAATTGCCCACTGATTTGGTAAAACCATTTGGGTGAGGCAAGTTGATAAAACCAGAGGGGAAATTTTATGTTCATAACTAAACGGCGTTGACTTCATTTAAAGGGCTGGCATTTTACCGTAGGCAGAAAAATCTTTCAGGGTAAACGAAAACGGTAACGGTCAAAATCGCTGGCGGATAAATCTGCCACTTTTTTAGTTTCACACACTGTGCAACGCGCGATTATCTAAGGCAAGCGCGGCTTCATGCAAGGTTTCAGAAATAGAGGGATAAGCATGAATTGTGCGGGCTAAATCTTCTGCACTGGCCGAAAATTCCATCGCTAACACCGCTTCTGCAATCAATTCTGAGGCCAAAGAACCGATAATATGCACCCCTAAAATCGCATCCGTTTGTGCATGACTGATAATTTTTACCAGCCCTTCGGTATTGCCTGTGGTTTGCGCTCGGTCAGCATCTTTTAAGAAAAAAACCCCGACTTTATATGGCTCGCCTACCGCTTGTAATTCTTGTTCTGTTTGCCCAACCCAGGCAATTTCAGGCTCGGTATAGATAATATTAGGAATGCCGTTGTAATTAATCCGATTCGGTTGATTGGCAATATAGTCTGCGACAAAAACCCCTTCTTCCAAACCTTTATGTGCCAGCATCGGAGCTGATAAAGTTAAATCCCCAATCGCAAAAACACCGGGTAAATTGGTACCGCAGTTTTCATCCACATGCACAAAACCGTTTTCATCTAACATTAAATTAGCTTCAGCAGCGGCTAATTTGGCGGTATTGGGTCGCCGTCCAGAGGCAACAATTAATTTATCCAGCTCTATCCGATGTGTGCCTGTTTTATCAGTATAAGCCAGACTGACTTTATCGGCTGTTTTTTCGGTTGCAATTACCCGCGCCCCTAAGCGCAAATCCAATCCTTGCTGGGTATAAATTCGATAAGCGTGGTTGGCAATTTGCTGGTCAGTGGTATGCAAAAATTGTTCTTGTGCATCCAATAAAATCACTTTAACCCCTAAGCGATTCCAGATACTTGCCAGTTCTAACCCGATAATCCCTGCCCCGATAATGCCCACCTTGTTAGGCAATTCATCCGTATTTAAAGTGGCCGTTGAATCAAGAATCAGTTTATTGTCTATCGGAGCACAAGCCAGTTGGATGGGCATTGAGCCTGTTGCCAGAATAATGTTATTTGCCTGCAAAATAAAGGTTTCACCCGCCACAAGTGCAACTTCCACTTGCTTTTCTGCCAATAAACGCCCCCGTCCATAAAGACAGTCGATGTGATGATGGGCAAATAGTGTACGAATATGTTCGCTTAAATTAGATACAATCTGATTTTTGCGTGCCATCATTTGCTTTAAATCAATCGTCACCTCACCCGTACTGATGCCATGTTCTGCGGCTTTAACAGTAAGCAAATGAAAAATTTTGGCAGATTCTAGCAATGACATCACCGCAATACAGCCTGCATTGATATAAGTTCCCCCTAAGCTGGACTGCCCTTGCGCATTACAGCCATTATCAATGCAGACGACTTTAAACCCCAATTGGGCAGCGCGAATTGCCGCGACATAACCTGCAGGCCCTGCACCGATAATAATAACATCGTAGTTTGTTGGTAAATTTGACATCACTTCAACCTTATAATAGTTAGCTTGTGTAATGCACAATAACACGCTGTGCTGATTTGTTTGAACACTGCATTCAATCGTTAATTTTTAGTGCCTATCATAACCAGTTTTTTAATGCTTTGCCTATGTTAGCGTTTATCCATAAACTACTTATTCCATTTAGAATGATGATACAAAAGTGACTTTCTCCTCTCTATTGACGCAACACAACACGGCTAAACTTAAACATTTTCTGCGCTATTTGATTGTCGGCGGTATCAACACCCTTTTTGGTTATGGCGCGTTTGCTGGTTTGCTCTACCTTGGTTTACATTATGCACTGGCCTCTTTTATTGCCACTTGTGCAGGGATTTTGTTTAATTTTAACACCACAGGTCGGCTCGTTTTTAAAAACAATAACTCGAAGCGACTGCTCAAATTTTTACTGGTTTACGCCCTGCTTTACCTTATCAATGTATCATTACTAAAATTGATGGTACTTTTTTCCATCAATCTGTATTTGGGCAGTGCAGTTACGCTTTTACCGGTGGCATGGCTGGCGTATCTGCTGAATAAAAAACTTGTTTTTCACGGTTAATACTTATGAAACTTATCACTGTTGTCACACCCTGCTATAACGAAGCTGAAAATGTTGTGGAGCTGTATGAACAAATTAAAGCCGTTTTTGCCACACAACCCAACTACCGCTATGAACATCTCTTTATTGATAATGCTTCGCAAGATGAAACGGTTGCGTTAATAAAAAACCTTGCCGCAACAGATAATAACGTTAAATTGATTGTTAATGTGCGCAATTTTGGTCATGTTCGTTCACCTTATTATGGCTTATTACAAGCTCAAGGCGATGCAGTGATTATTATGGCATCAGACTTACAAGACCCGCCGCAGCTCATCCATGATTTTTTGCAAAAATGGCAACAGGGTTACAAAATTGTAGTAGGGGTTAAACCACAAAGTCAGGAATCAAAAACAATGTTTTTTATTCGGAAGCTTTATTATCAGTTGATTGCCAAAATTTCTGATGTGCAGTTAATTAAAAATTTCACAGGGTTTGGCTTATATGACCAAGCGGTACTGGAAATTTTAAGACACATTAACGACCCTTATCCCTATTTTCGCGGCTTAATTTCAGAAATTGGCTTTGAAGTGGCAAAAATTCCTTATCTTCAGCCCACCCGCAAACGCGGCATTAGCAAAAACAATTTTTACACTTTATACGATATTGCAATGCTTGGAATTACCAGCCACTCAAAAGTCCCCTTACGCCTTGCCACGATGGCAGGTTTTTTACTGTCTGGTTTAAGCTTTGCCGCCGCAATGCTGTTTTTTGTCCTAAAACTCTTGTTTTGGCAACACTTCCCAATGGGGATTGCGCCGTTAGCGATTAGCCTGTTTTTCTTTTCTTCCGTACAGCTATTTTTTATTGGCTTATTAGGCGAATATATCGGCGCAATTCACACACAAGTGCTAAATCGCCCGTTAGTCATTGAAAAAGAACGGGTCAATTTTTAAGCGTTTCAAAACAGGTCTTTTTATGTCAACATTTGATGCCAATCGGCAAATGCCCGCTTCTGTCTTGATTGGCAGTGCTTTTTTCCTACTTTTACTGTTTTATCACCTGATTTTTGGCAGCTTTTTTCCCAACTATCAAGGGTTGTTAGGCAATGATTACTCAGGCTTATTCCCTGCTTTATTAAACGGCTATTTTTGGTTCAAAACCAATTCCCTCTTCGATGTGCCTTGGTTTAGCCCTGCTTTTTGTGGTGGACAACCTTTTTATGCCGATGTTCAAAGCATTTACTACTCGCTTGTACAATTTCTCACCCTGTTCGTTGACCCACTGACCAGCGTTTATCTCTCCATTCTGCTATTTGCCAGCGCAGGATTTTGGAGTATGTTTTACCTGTTAAAACAACGATTTAACAGCAGTAACGAAGCCGCTTTTTTAGCCGCAACCCTGTTTATGTTCAATGGCTTTTATGCGCACCGAATGCTGATTGGGCATTTTGGTTTTCAAGGCATCATGTTAATTCCGCTTGCAGCGTGGTTATTACTGCCTGCACAAGCCACGTCTGTCACAGCGTACCGTCTTTTTTTAAAGTCCACCTTGACCGCACTTTTACTGGCGTATTGGCTGCAATCAGGCATGGCAAGCCTGATTGTTCCGGTTGGTTTGAGTGTTTTCGCACTGGTTTGTTTAGCTCACCCCAACCCAACACAGTGGAAATTATTTTTCTGTCACGCAATAGGAGCAATCAGCATTGCATTGGCTTTATCGGCAGCAAAACTCAGTGTGGGCATCGCTTTTATGAGCCATTTTCAGCGCAGTGATTATCTATTACCTGGAATAGACGGTTTTTTTAATACGCTGCTTGTTTTGTTTACTGCGTTATTTTTTTCTCCTGCGGACATGGCAGAAATTGCCTACTCACATTTAAAGCAAGTGCAATGGGCATTAGAACGGCATGAATGGGAATTTGGCATTACTTTTATTCCATTGCTGTTAATTATCGCGGCATGGGTTAAAACAGGGTGGCAAACCTTTCACCCAACCGCACCGCCTGTGATGGCAGCAAAAAAATCCCTTTGGGTTAATAGTTTGCTGCTCATTAGCTTAATCATTCCGTTGCTGATTAATCTTTACACCCCGTCATGGAATGCGCTGTTAAAACAAACCCCCTTGCTAAAATCAAGCAGCGCGTTGTTTCGCTGGTGGCTGGTCTATATTCCGCTCTTGATTGTTTATGCCGCGCTATCCCTAGAAAAATTAACTTTGCCGCACAAACTACGCGCGTATTTAGTTAGCTTGGCGGTGCTGATTGTGTTAGGGCTAAATTTAACTGCCGACAGGCTGCTGTATCAACAACAAAGTTATTCTCCTGACACTATTATCAAAGCGTATCAAAAGGTTAAATCAGGAAACCCCATTCCTGCCATTAGCCAAGTTAATGCGTTTTTTGATGCACAAAATAATATTCAACTGCCCGTTTATCGCAATGACCTCTTGACACTAGGCGCATCACAATTGGCTTGTTACAATCCTAGCTTTGGTTATCGCTTAGAGAAACTGCCGTTAAAAAGCTTACATATTGGGTCTATTTTTGCCGTAACTAACGGTTATTTAAACTTAAAAAATCCTGCTTGCTATGTTTTTCCGACAGAAAATCATTGCCAACCAGGCGACCATTTTAAAGTCAGTGAAAAAGCCCAAGCCACGGCTTTTGCGCAGTATCAACCTTTTTCTTTTGCGATTTCTAACACCCAAAAAATCGCTAACCTAATCACCGAATCCGCTTTACTACTAGTATTTGGCTTTTTAGGCTGGGTTCTTTTTCGCACGCTATTCAACTTAAAGAGGATGCCATGAAACAACTAAACCGTAAATTAGTCATTAAAGCCGTTGTAACGCTTTTTTTAGCAGGTTGCACGACTAGCACCACGCCACCCATTAAACAACCCATTGAAATTCCTCAACAAGATAGCTCAAAAACGCGGCGTGAAGTGGGGGATTATTCTGCCGCTGTCTTACAAGGTCAATATGCCCAATCCAGTGCAGCACAGGCTTTTATTGATGAAATGGTACAAAAACAAGGTTTTTCACGCGAGTATCTGAATGGTTTGTTTTCACAAGCCCAGCATTTAGCCTCGGTTGAACGCTTAGAAACGGCAGAAGCTCCTAGCCATAAAAAATCGTTACATCCAAGTCTTGGCAGTTGGACACGCTATCGGAAAAAATTTCTCACTGAAGCGCATATCAGTCGTGGAGTAAACTTCTGGCGTGATAATGCCGCCACGCTAGAAAAAGCCAGTCAAACTTATCATGTTGACCCCGAATATATTGTTGCCATTATTGGTGTAGAAACTTTTTTTGGGCGCAATACAGGTAAAACATCCATTATTGACGCGCTAACCACGCTCGCTTTTGATACCCCGCGCCGCGCGGCTTATTTTTCGCGTGAATTAGAAAACTTTTTGATTATGAGCCGCCAAGAGGGCGTAGACCCACGCGAACCTCAAGGCTCGTGGGCTGGGGCGATGGGCTTAGGGCAGTTTATGCCCAGTAGTTTTTTAAAACTTGCGGTGGATTTTAATCAAGATGGCAAACGCGATTTATGGAATAGTGAAGACGCGATTGGCAGTGTGGCAAATTATTTTTCACAACACGGTTGGCAATTTAACCAGCCAGTTAGCCTGCCTGCTGACGCTGCCCCTGATGTTCAAACTATCGAATTAGGCGCATCCGCTGGCTTAGAATTATGGGCAGTGTATCCAAATTTTGAAGTGATTAAAAAATATAATCACAGTGATAAATATGCGATGGCAGTTCATCAATTAGCCCAAGCCATTAAAGCCCGCTATTAAAAAATTTTTGCTAACCTGCGGCTTATCTGTCTTCAATCATGGAAAGCTCACTGTCTGTTTGCCGCAACCGCAATGAAATTGCATTGGCAAGTCGGGCAAAAATACGCACTCCTAACACAGGATTTTGTTGAATTTGGCGATTAAATTCTTGCCGCGATAAGCTATAAAGCTGACAAGTGGTTTTGGCAACCGCATTGGCAGAACGCTTATTGCGGTCAAGAAACGCCATTTCGCCAAAATAATCTCCGCGATTAAAGGTGGCAATATGATGCTGCTTGCCACTTTTGAGCGGCAGTAAAATTTTCACCACACCACGGCGAATTAAATAAATTTCATCCCCAACATCGCCTGAAGAAAAAATCCTCTCCCCCGCCGCAAACGTGCGCTCCTGTAGACAAGGACGCAACGCGTCAATCGTTGCTGCATCGGTTTTGCGTAATAATTCAATTTGACACAAATCCAGTGTTGCGGCTTGCTCTTGGGGTTGTGTCCAACCTGTTGCCGATAAAATCGCATTTTCCATCCATTCCAACGCTTCATCACGGGTTTCAAAAATCAAAATGCCGCCGCCATTTTCATCAAGCAATCCGACTTCTTTCATATACCGCTGTAAATCTTGTCCTGTCGGTAAACAGGTTGGCATTCCACTGAACAGCAATTCACCCCCTTGTTGTTTTAATCTATCCTGCATCTGAGAAAACAAATGCGCGGCAGTGTAATCTAAGGATTGCACCCGACGCATATCAAATAACAACCATTTGCAAGCGGCTAAATCCGCTTCCAAATCCATGAATAAATGGTCGGTTGTGCCAAAAAATAGATTGCCTTGTAAATCATAAACCACCGCTTCTTCCCCGTGTTGTTGCAATAACAACCGTTCAGATTCCAAACGATAGGTTTTGGAAGAGGTTTCTTTTAAGGTGACACGCCAACGTAACACCGTAACGCGAATTTGGTCACGAATAAATAATAAAATCGCCAAACCAATTCCCGTGCCAGAAGCGGCAATCAAGCCAACCGTTTCAGCCACAATCACAACCGCCGCGATTACCGCAAAATCAAACCGAGTATCAGGGTGTTTAAGCAGGTTGAAAGCGTGCCAATCAAACATTCTAAATGCGACAACGAGGAGAATCCCTGCTAACGCACTGATAGGAATCCAGGCAATTAAAGGGAGCAGCCAAACAATCGCCAGCACCACAAATCCACCTTCAATAAACGCCGAAAGCAAACCTCGTCCACCGCTATTGACGTTGATTAAGGTAGGCCCCATTGTTCCAGCCCCTGACATTCCTCCTGTCATAAAAACCACCACATTGGCAACCCCTTGCCCAACCAATTGTTGATTGGAATTGTGGCGATTTTTGGTTAATGCGTCTAACACTACACAAGTTTTTAAGGTGTCATTGGACGATAAAACCGATAACGCAACCGCTGATTTCAAC